>CAYGMG010000187.1:0-6705 GCA_964350895.1 uncultured Lysobacter sp. | reverse complement strand
CGCCATCTGGTACCAGAGCTGGATCTGCTCGGGGGCAAGGCTGGCCGCGGCCAGCAGGGCCTCATCATCGTCCTCGTGCGCAGCGGCCGGCACCAGCTGGCGCAGCTGCACCCGGTGCAGGGCGCTGGCGATGGCTTCGAGCAGGCGGGCGAAGTCCGGCGAGAAACCGGCAAGGGTGGTGATCGCCGCATGCAGGGCCGCACCGTCAGCGGCAACCAGGGAGGCGATCAGCGGCGCGATATCGCCGGACTCGACACTGCCCAGCATCCCGGCAACATCCTCGCCGCGCAGCGCGCCGGATCCGTAGGCAATCGCCTGGTCGAGCAGGGACAGCCCGTCACGCAGGCTGCCGTCGGCGCCGCGGGCGATCAGGGCGATCGAGCGCGCATCGGCCTCGATCTCCTCGGCCTTGAGGATGCGCTCGATCTGCGCGCCGATCTGCTCTTCGGTCAGGCGCTTGAGGTTGAACTGCAGGCAGCGCGACAGCACGGTCACCGGCAGCTTCTGCGGATCGGTGGTGGCAAGCAGGAACTTGACGTGTTCGGGCGGCTCTTCCAGCGTCTTGAGCAGGGCGTTGAAGGCGTTGCGCGAGAGCATGTGCACCTCGTCGACCAGGTACACCTTGTAGCGACCACGGGTCGGCAGGTACTGGGCGTTCTCGATCACCTCGCGAACGTCGTCGACGCCGGTGTTGCTGGCCGCATCGATCTCGATCAGGTCGACGAAGCGCCCGGCGTCGACCGCTGTGCACACCGCGCACGCGCCACAGGGCTCGGCGCCGACGCCGGTCTCGCAGTTCAGGCTTTTGGCGAAGATCCGCGCGATCGTGGTCTTGCCCACCCCGCGGGTGCCGGTGAACAGGAAGGCGTGATGCACCCGGCCGCTGTCCAGCGCATGGCTGAGCGCGCGCACCACGTGCTCCTGGCCGACCAACTCGGCGAAGCGTTTCGGCCGCCATTTGCGGGCAAGCACCAGATAGGACATCGGCAGGCATCGGCCAGGTCGGGTAGACCCGCATTGTGCCTGCCGCGCCGGTACAGACCAAGACGAGGGCGTCCAGACTTCGCGACATCCTTGTCGCCAGCCCCGGCTGGCGGTATCCTTCGCGGCTTGCCTGTGCCGGGCTGCGGGATGCGCCCGTCACGGCAGGCAGCGAGCCGGCGGTAACCGATCTGCGGAGAGGTGTCCGAGTGGTTTAAGGAGCACGCCTGGAAAGTGTGTGTACGGCCTCAAACCGTACCGAGGGTTCGAATCCCTCCCTCTCCGCCACCGCTGCCTGTTTGCCCATCCCGACGATTCCATGGCGGCCCCGTTGGCGCCTCCGCGACGATAGGTTGAAAACTCCGCCAGGCCCGGAAGGGAGCAACGGTATTGACTGATTCGGGTGCCGGAGATACGTCAGCGGGGCCGTCACCATTTCCGGCCGAGGCCATGCGGCCGGCCGGCGCCAGCCGCGCTGCGGCGTGTCTTGGTCCGCGGCGCCTGCCAGCTGCACTGCAACGAGCGCCGCGCTAAGGCCAGGCGGCCGCCCTCAGTGCGGCCCGGCGTAGCGCTTCTCACCAGCGAACACCGCCGTGTCCATGCGGTTCTCCGGCGGCGGCAGCGGGCAGGTCGAGAACGCGTTCAGGGCGCAGGGCGGGTTGTAGGCCTTGTTGAAATCGAGCACTACGCGGCCATCGACCGGGAAGCCCTCGGTGTAGACGAAGCGGCCCGCGCCATAGGTCTGCTCGCGATTGCTGCGGTCGGCGAAGATGATGAAGTAGCTGTCGTCGTCGGGCAGCTCGAGGATCGCCTCCAGCCGGTGAACCTGCCCGTTCAGCTCGAACTCGAGCACGCCGGGATTGACCATCGGCTCCAGGGTGTTGATCACGCTGGCGATCTCGATGGTCCGGCCCGGCGGGTGGGCGATAAAGCGCGCTTCGACCCTTGCTGCAGGATCCACCGGAAAACGCTCGATGGCGCTGAAGCCGACCCGCGTCGGCGCCTTGGCATCGCGCACCCGCAGGCCGAAGCGGCCGCCGCGCTCGATCAGCACGAAGCTCGCCTCGCCCTGATTGAAATCGACCACGGTCGGCTCGCCCTGGCTGTCGGCAACCAGAGCCACCCTGCCCTCGGCGGCGGGCGTGTAGCCGACCCCCACCGCGGGCTCGGCAGTGAAATGCACCGAGTCGCCATCGCGCTCGATCAGGCCCAGTCGCTCGGGGCCGGTGTTCAGCACGATGTCGTTCTGCGCCGCGCTGCCCACCGTGTGCTGGCCTTGCTCGACCCAGTGCAGGCCGACCAGGGACAGCCAACCGGTCGGCGTGGTAAGCCGCTCGATGCGCTTGGCATGCCAGGCCTCGACCTCGGCCGCGTGCTTCGCGGGATCGACAGGTTCAGAGGCCATGGCGGGAAGACTCGAAGCGGCCAGTAGACAGGCAAGCAGACGCAACATCGACAACTCCTTGCAACAAAGCTGGCCGGCGGAACTGGGCGGCCATCAGGCAACACAGGCTACGCGCCTTGTCCGGGCGGATGGCATGCGCGTGATGAATGGCAGCGGCAAGCGCCGGCATGAGCTGATTACCTGCCACGCAGGAACAGCTTGTCCAGCTCGATCATCGACAGCTGGGTCCAGGTCGGACGGCCGTGATTGCACTGCCCGGAGCGCTCGGTGGCCTCCATGTCGCGCAGCAGGGCGTTCATCTCCGGCAGGGTGAGACGCCGGTTGGCGCGCACCGAGGCGTGGCAGGCCATGGTCGAAAGCAGCTCGTTGCGACGCTCTTCGATGCGCCGGCTGCTGCCGCGCTCGATCAGGTCGGCGATCACGTCGAGCGCCAGCTGGCGGGCGTCGGCGCCTTCCAGCAGGGCGGGAATTTCGCGGATGGCAATCGCCTGCGGGCCGCTGCGCTCGACCACCAGACCCAGCTCGGACAGCCCCGAGCCGTGGCTCTCGACAAAGTCCGCCTCGCGCTCGCTGACCGCCACGCTGATCGGCACCAGCAGCGGGACGCGGCGGATGCCGGCTCCGTCCTGGGCGGTTTTCAGCCGCTCGTAGCTGATCCGCTCGTGCGCTGCATGCATGTCCACCAGCACCAGGCCCTGGGCGTTCTCGGCCACGATGTAGACGCCGGCCAGCTGGGCCAGGGCAAAGCCCAGCGGCGGCGCGTCCCCCGGCTCGCTGGGCGGCAGGCCTGGCGCCATCGGTGCCGCACTGCCGGCCAGCGTCGGTGCGCCCGCAGACGGCGAGTACAGGCTGCGGTACTGGGCAAGGGACTCCTGCACCGGCAGGCCCAGGCCACCCTGCTGGGGCGGGGCGTAACCGGTGCTTGCTGTCGCATGGCCGTTCGACGATGCCCAGTTCGCTGAGCCCGCAGCCGGCATCGACGCCGGCGCGCTGGCCGCCTGCCCGGCGCGGGTCTCGGCCAGGGCCTCGTGCAAGGTGCGGAAAAGAAAATCGTGGACCAGCCGGCCATCTCGAAAGCGCACTTCGGACTTGGCCGGATGGACATTGACATCGACCCGCCGCGGATCGAGTTCGAGGAACAGCACATAGGCCGGATGCCGACCATGGAACAGCACGTCGGCATAGGCCTGCTTGACTGCGTGCGCGACCACCCGGTCACGCACCGGACGACCGTTTACAAAGAAGTACTGCTGGTCGGCCTGCGAGCGCGAGGCCGTCGGCAAGCCCAGCCAGCCATGCAAACGCAAGCCGGCCCCCTCATGCGCCAGCGCCAGACACTGCCCGGAAAAGCCTTCACCCAAAGCCTCCTGGAGCCGCTTTGCGCGCGCTTCCCCGCTGGCCGCAGCGCGATAGTCGCGGACCCGCTTGCCGTTGTGCTGGAGGATGAAACGCCGCTCGCCGTGGGCCAGCGAGAGGGTCCGCAGCAGGTCGTCGATATGCCCGAACTCGGTGCGCTCGGCGCGCAGGAAGCGGCGCCTTGCCGGCACGTTGTAGAACAGGTCGCGCACTTCGATCGAGGTGCCGGGCGGATGCTGGGCCGGCTGCACCGCGCCCAGGCGACCGCCGTCAACGGCCAGCGAACTGGCGTGTTCGGAGTCGCTGCAACGTGAGGTGATGTGGAAATGCGACACCGAGGCAATCGAGGGCAGGGCCTCGCCGCGAAAGCCCATGGTCAGCACCGACTCCAGATCATCCAGCGCGGCGATCTTGCTGGTCGCGTGGCGCTGCAGGGCAACCGGCAGCTCTTCGGCGGGAATCCCGCCACCGTCATCGCGGACCCGGATCAGCCGCGCCCCGCCCTCTTCGATATCCACCTCGATCCGGCTGGCGCCGGCGTCCAGGGCATTCTCGACCAGCTCCTTGACCACCGAGGCCGGACGCTCGATGACCTCGCCGGCGGCGATCTGGTTGATCAGCACCTCGGGTAACGGACGGATCGGCAAGTCGGGCTCCGGGCAGGCGTACGGCGCGAGAGTCTAGCGCGAGGCCGGCTTGGACAAGGCGCCGATCACCTCGCCGACGAAGGCATCGAGGGCGGCATCGCCATCGATCCAGCGCAGCACGATCAGCAGATCGTTCTCGCGGTCGATGTAGAGGATGTTCTGTCCGTTGCCGCGGAAAATCAGCGCACTTGCCGGCGCCGAAGGTAGAGCGCGCCGCTCCGGGTTGAGGAACCAGTTGGCATAACCGTAGTCGTCCTTGGCCTTGCCCGGGGTGCGCGCGGCGGCCAGGAATTCCGCGCTGAGCAGCCGACGGCCGTCCCAGCTTCCATCGCGCAGCACCAGATAGCCAAAACGCGCCAGGTCCCAGGCGTCGATGAACATGCCGCCGCCCCAGTGGCCGCCGCCGGACACCGACTGCATCTTCAGCCCGTCCAGCTCGACCCAGGAATTGCGATAGCCGTGCCAGCGCCAGCGCGTGCTGGCGCCGATCGGGTCCATGATCCGCTCACGCAGCACCTCGGGCAGCGGCCGGCGCCAAACCTGCAGCGCGGCGAAGGCCAGCAGGTTGATGCGCACGTCGTTGTATTCGTAGCGGCTGCCCGGCGCGTGGCGCGGCGTGTCCGGCCACTGCTCCGGCGCGCCCTCGGGACGATCCGCCCAGTCCGGCCGACCCCACAGGGTGCCCTGCCAGTCCGAGGTCTGGCGCAGCAGCATGTCCCAGCTGATCGATGCGTTGTGGGCGCTATCGAAGTGCTGCACGCCGGCCGGCATCAGTCGCGCAGCCGGCGCGTCCAGATCGGGGATCAGACCCTGGTCATGGGCAAGACCGACCACGCTGGAGAGGAAGCTCTTGGCAATGCTGTGGGCCATGTCCACGCGCGTCGTCTCGCCAAACTCCGCGATCACCTTGCCTTGGTGAACCACCACGCCAACCACGCCCTCGGCACGCACCGAGGTCGGCCCGAGCAGGCCGCCGAAATACGGCTCGCGCGAGCCAAAGCCCTGCGCCCACATGATTGCCTGATCGCGCGGCGCCGGATTCTCGTGCTGGCGGACACGCTCCACAGCGCGACCAAGGGCCGCCGCGTCGACGCCCAGCGCAGCCGGCTCGACACGCGCCCAGTCGGCGCGCGGGGGAAAGTATTCCGCTCCTGCCGAGGCGCCCGCCGCGGCCAGAAGGCCGGCGGCCAAAGCCAGTCGAATCAGTGACATACGGTGCTTCCTCGCAGCGGGCTGGAGCTGCCCAAGTGCCCTGTCCCGGAAGTACATCGCAGAATTCGCTCGGTCTGCGCCGTCGATGCTGCGTTGCTCGTCGACGCCATAGCGCGGCTATGCCTCCTTCTCGCGCCTTGCCTCGACGACCCATCCGCGTCGCGACTTCAACAACATACTTCCGGGACAGGACACTAGCAGACCTTTGCCATGCCCTCGGCAGGACTCGACATTCACCTAGCCGCCGCACCCTTGCTACTCCGCGCGGTGACCCAGCGTGGCCAAGCACCGCGACATTCGCTCCTGCGACCTCGGCAAGGGTTTGGGCGGCAACACAACATCCTCTTGCATCGGGAATGCGGGCTGGGTCACACTCCCTGCCCGACGTATTACGTACAAAAGTGACACGCCCAGACCAATAGGGACATCTTTCCGCCACGCCATTTCACACCGAGCAAGGAGCCGGTCGCTGCAGGGGAGCGATCTATCCATCGGGCAATGCGCTTGAATGAGGTAGACGATGAAGTACCTGACCCGAATGTTGGCCTTCACCCGCCTGATGGCCCTGCGCCGCCAGTGGAAGGTGATCCGATCAATCCTGTACCTGCTTTCCGCCGAGCAGGAAGCCAAGCTCGCCACCTTGGTGTTCGGCGAAGCGCTGCGTGCCGCCCGCCACCCGATGCCGCAGTTCTACGCATCGCAGGCGGTCGAGAGCTACCAGCCCTGGGGCGACGCGGTGGACAAGGCGTTCACCGAAGCCCGCGACGAAGACCCGCGCTGGGCCTTCAAGGGCATCGCGACCTGGCTCGCCGTGGTGTTCTACGAAACCCGCAGCGCTCCGCTTGCCGCCCTGCAGTCCCTGCACCAGGAAGTCGCCCACGACTTCGAGCGCCTGCGCGCCCTGCACGAACGCATCCTCGCCGTGCGCCAGGCCGCCTGAGTCCGCAAGCCGCCGCCGCGTCGATGGCGCGGCGGCGTGATGGCAGTCACGTGTTGACATCCAAGCCGGCGGGACCGGGCGCCGGGCGCGAGCGACGGGGATGGGCGCAAACCGGACATTCATAGGGTGCGCCTTGGGCGCACCGGGCGTACCGTCCGAACGCC
>CAYGMG010000186.1:0-6754 GCA_964350895.1 uncultured Lysobacter sp. | reverse complement strand
GCGACCGCAGCGCGACAGACTTGCCACTGACTGCGGCCAGATCGAGGCCCCGCGGTCGCGGATACGATCCGCTCCCACAGAAAGCCGGCGCAATGGATGGGCATCGACGAACGGCAAATCTGCGCCCGAAGCACACTTCGCCCAGCTCGGCACCCGCCGCGCGCGACTGCCCCGCTTTGCCTGCGTTCAGGTTCCGGGTTAGGGTGCGCGCTTTGCCACGCCGGAAGTCCCTCGTATGAGCGAAGCCACCCTCGACCCACCCCGCGGCCTCGTCGCCCGTGCCCTCGACTGGGTCGAGCGGGTGGGCAACAAGCTGCCCGATCCGGCGGTGCTCTTCCTGCTGCTGATGTTCGCGGTCTGGGTGGCCTCCTGGCTGCTCTCCTCGGTCAGTTTCGCCGAGATCGATCCGCGCAGCGGGCAGCCGGTGCAGATCAAGGATTTGCTCGCGGGCGCATCGCTGACCGCCTTCATGGCGCAGATGGTCAACACCTTCGTGACCTTCCCGCCGCTCGGCGTGGTCCTGGTGGCGATGCTTGGCCTTGGCGTTGCCGAGCACACCGGTTTCATCAATGCGGCATTGCGCGCGGTGCTCAGCGTCACCCCGAAGATGCTGCTGACCCCGGCCCTGATCGGCGTCGGCATTCTCAGCCACATCGCCGTCGACGCCGGCTATGTGCTGGTGATCCCGCTTGGCGCGGTGATCTTCTACGCCGCGGGCCGACATCCGCTGGCCGGCATTGCCGCAGCCTTCGTCGGCGTCTCCGGCGGCTTTTCGGCGACCTTCTTCCTGCCCTCAAGTCTTGACCCCCTGCTCTCCGGCCTGACCCAGGCCGCCGCGCATCTGATCGATCCGACGGTCGTGGTCAACCCGCTGAACAACTACACCTTCACCACCGCATCGACCCTGCTGATCATGTTGATCGGCTGGTTCCTGACCGACCGGGTGATCGAGCCGCGCCTGGCCAAGACCCGCGTCGACGGCGATCCCGCCGACCTGCCCAAGATGGACGACCTCAGCGTGGCCGAGAAGCGCGGTCTGGCCTGGGCTGCCGGCGCGATGGCCCTGGTCGCCGTGCTGTTCATGCTGACCTTGCTTCCCGAGACCTCGGCCTGGCGCGCGCCGCCGGGCACGCCGCTGGTCGATGGTCAGAGCGACCTGCTGGTCTCGCAGGCGCCGCTGATGCAGTCGATCGTCCCGCTGATCTTCATCTTCTTCCTGGTTCCCGGCCTGGTCTACGGCTACGTGGCCGGCACGGTAGAAACCCACCGCGACGTCATTGCCGGCATGGCCAAGGCGATGAGCGGGATGGGCTACTACATCGTGATGGCCTTCTTCTGCGCCCAGTTCATCTACGCTTTCGGCCAGAGCAACCTCGGCGCCCTGCTGGCAATCAAGGGCGCCAACCTGCTGCAGGCGATGGGTCTGCCAATGTCGATGACCCTGGTCGGCATCGTGCTGCTTTCCGGCTTCGTCAACCTGCTGGTCGGCTCGGCCTCGGCCAAATGGGCGTTGATCGGCGCGGTCATGGTGCCGATGCTGATGCAGCTCGGCGTCTCGCCCGACCTGACCCAGGCCGCCTACCGCGTCGGCGACTCCAGCACCAACATCATCACCCCGCTGCTGCCCTACTTCCCGCTGATCGTGGTGTTCTGCCGCAAGTACGTGAAGGACAGCGGCATCGGCACCCTGATCGCCCTGATGCTGCCCTACTCGGTCACCCTCCTGGTGGTCTGGACTGCCTTCCTGATCGGCTTCTGGGCGCTGGGCATTCCGCTCGGCGTCGGCGCAAGCTACGAGTACGTCGCGCCCTGAGCCGCGCCTGCCCGCGCATTGACTTGACCCGGGGCCGGGGGTAAACACGGCCCCACGCTTTGTATCGGGTATGGATCCTCGTCCGGCACCCGCACCACGACACAGGAGTTCCACGCGCTTGGCCAATTCCTCCCACGCCGCCGAAGAGGGCAAGACCCTGCTCGGCCATCCCCGCGGACTGTTCGTCCTGTTCTTCGCCGAGATGTGGGAGCGCTTCTCCTACTACGGCATGCGCGGCCTGCTGATCTTCTATCTCGTGCAGCACTGGATGTTCTCGGACAGCCAGGCATCGGTGATCTACGGCGCCTATACCGCGCTCGTCTACATCACCCCGGTGATCGGTGGTTATCTCGCCGACCGCTACCTTGGCCAGCGCAAGGCGGTGCTGTTCGGCGCGGTGTTGCTGACCATCGGCCACATGCTGATGGCGGTGGAAGGCGATGGCGGCCAGGAGGGCTTCGCGATCAGCGTGTTCTGGCTGGCGCTGTCCTTTGTCATCGTCGGCTCGGGCTTCCTCAAGGCGAACATTTCGGTGATCGTCGGCCAGCTCTACAGCCGCACCGACATCCGCCGCGATCCGGCGTACACGATTTTCTACATGGGCATCAACCTCGGCGCTGCGCTGGGTGCGATCGTCGCCGGCTGGCTGGGACAGACCTACGGCTGGGCCTACGGCTTCGGCGCGGCGGGCGTGGGCATGCTGCTCGGCCTGATCGTCTTCGTCTGGGGCAAGCCGATGCTGCTCGGACGCGGCGAGTCGCAGTTCCCCGAGAAACTCGACCAGCGCGTCGCCGGCATCCGCTTCGAGTGGATCCTCTACGCGCTGAGCTTTGCCTGCGTCGGCGTGGTCTGGCTGCTGATCCAGTACCAGAGCCTGGTCGGTGGCCTGCTGATGGCAGCCGGCGCGATCCTGGTCGGCTACGTGATGTACACCGCGGTGTTCAAGCTGGCGCGCCACGATCGCGACCGGATCTTCGCCGCGATGTATCTGATCTTCGGCTCGATCCTGTTCTGGGCGCTGTTCGAGCAGGCCGGCTCCTCGCTTAACCTGTACACCGACCGAGCCGTCGACCGCACGATCTTCGGCGTCGAAGTACCGGCCGCGGTGTTCCAGTCGATCAACTCGATCTACATCATCCTGTTCGCGCCGCTGTTCGCCTGGCTGTGGACCTGGCTGGCACGCAAGGGGCTCGAGCCTTCGGCGCCGGCCAAGTTCGGCATCGGCGTGGTCCAGCTCGGCGCCGGCTTCCTGGTCCTGGTGGCGGGCGCGCACGCGGCGGGCACCGGCAACCTGACCCCGGTCCTGTTCATCTTCCTGATCTACCTGCTGCACACCACCGGCGAGCTGTGTCTGTCGCCGGTCGGCCTGTCGGCGATGAACCGCCTGGCGCCGGGACACTTGGCCGGGCTGATCATGGGCACCTGGTTCTTCGCCTCGGCCACCGGCAACTTCGCCGCCGGCCTGATCGCCTCGGCCACCGGTGCCGAAGGGGCCGGCGAAGAGCGCGTGCTCGAGGTCTACACCACGGTCGGCTGGACAGCGATTGTGGTGGGCGTGGCGATGATGGCGATCGCGCCGCTGGTGCGTCGCTTGATGCATCTGGATACGCTGAGCGACGACGACGCCCACCTGGCCGGAGAAGCCGAGATGGGCGAGCCCGCAGCAGCCGGCATACACCCGGCAAAGCGCCGCTGATCCAGCCAGCTTGGCGCCGCCTGCGGCGCCCGAACCACGCTAAGCGGCAGGCCTGGGCCTGCCGCTTTTTTTGCGCCCGTATCAAGCGCAGCATTCAGCGAATGAAATGGCAGTCGCTCGCTGCGCCGGGCGACGGCGGCCGGCTATCTCGTGCCGGCCGTGGTCCCGACGCCGCGCAATGGCCGCGCTACACTGCCGGGATGGACCAGATCGCCGATACGCCCAGCGCCGAACTCTCGCCTACCCTTGCCCGGCTGCGTGCCGCACAGGCTGCGAAGACGCCGGATTTCAACCAGCGCCGCGACGACCTGCGCAGGCTGCGTTCGGCCTTCCAGGCGCAGCTGCCGCGGATGGTCGAGGCGATGCAGACCGATTTCGGCCTGCGTTCACGGCACGAGAGCCTGCTTAGCGATGGCTTTACCGTGCTGCAGGAGATCGACGACCTGCTCGCCCATCTGCGTCGCTGGATGCGGCCACAGCGCAGGCGAACCAGTTTCCTGTTCTGGCCGGGGCGCAGCGAGGTGCGCATCCAGCCGCTTGGCGTGGTTGGGGTCATCTCGCCCTGGAACTACCCGGTCAACCTGGCCCTGATGCCACTGGCGACCGCGATCGCTGCCGGCAACCATGTGTATCTCAAGCCCTCGGAGCACACCCCGGCGACCTCGGCGTGGATGCGCGAGCTGTTGGCCGAGGTGTTTCCCGAGGACCGGGTCGCGGTGGCACTCGGCGGGCCCGAGGTTGCCTCTGCTTTCGCCGGGCTGCCCTTCGACCACCTGTTCTTCACCGGCTCCACGGCGATCGGCCGCAAAGTGATGGCCGCGGCGGCGCCGAACCTGACCCCGGTCACCCTGGAACTGGGCGGCAAGTCGCCGGCGATCATCGGCAAGGACTATCCCGTGGCCACGGCCGCGGCGCGGATCGCTGCCGGCAAGTGGCTGAATGCCGGACAGACCTGCATTGCCCCGGATTACCTGCTGATTGCCGAAGGCCAGACCGAGGGCTGGATCGATGCGCTGCGCGCCGAAGTGCAGGCGCGCTATCCGGACCTCGCCGGTGGGGCTGACTACACGCGGATAATCAGCCAGGGACAGTACCAACGCCTGCGCCACTATCTGGACGACGCCCGCCAGCGTGGTCTGCGGGTGGTCGAGCTTGCCGAGGTGGATGCAGCGGTCGCTGACCCACAACGCATCGTTCCGCCAACCTTGGTGATCGATCCCGACGACGACGCGGCGGTGATGCGCGAAGAAATCTTCGGGCCGATCCTGCCGCTGAAGACCTATCGCAGCCTCGACGACGCTATCGGCTACGTCAACGCCCACGACCGTCCGCTCGCCCTGTACTGCTTTTCCCACGACCAGGCAGCCGTGCAGCGGGTGCTTGAGGAAACCGTCTCCGGCGGAGTGACCGTAAACGACTGCCTTATGCACATCGCCCAGGAAGGCCTGCCCTTTGGCGGCGTCGGTCCCTCGGGCATGGGCCACTACCACGGCCACGAAGGCTTCCTGACCTTCAGCAAGCAGAAAGCCGTTTTCTACCAGTCGCGGCTGTCGAGCATGGCCCTGTTCAAGCCGCCCTATCGCGGATTTGCCGACTTCCTGGTGCGCTTTCTGACGCGCTGAGGCGACCGCCGGACCGCCCTGCTGGTTTTTCCCGATGGAGCGCGGTCGGGCTGGGGTCTATGGTCTTCGTCTGGGATCGGCGGCAGTCGCCGCAGGTCCGCCAGGCGAGGATGCGGTGGGTGGCGAGCGAGTTGGGCAGAGCCGAGATGCAGGCCGCGGAGGCCCAGGGTGGCGCGGCACTGATGTCCGCCCAGCGCCTGCTGCTGGCCGTGCAACAAGGCCGCCGGCGCTTTCTGCGCGAGATTCCGGAACGATTGCGCCGGGTGGTTGATGCAGCCGCCGGGCAGCGCACTGGCGCAACGATGGAACTGGCCGCCGAGCAGGCAGGCAGCCTGCGCCGCGAACTGCACTCCCTGATCGGTACCGCCGGTACGCTGGGTTTCCTTGCCATCGGCGAGCACGCTTCTGCGCTGCATGCCCTGCTCTGGCAGCGCGGCGAGCGCGAGTCGATTGATCCGGCCCAGCGCGAGGCGGCTCTTGCCGGCCTGGTCGCGGCGGGCATGCGCGCCCAGCGCTCTGACGGCCGCAGTCACGAGGCGCCGCGCCACGATGCGCCAAGCGAGCCGATTGCCGTGCTCGATGACGACGAGATGCAGCGCAGCGTGATCGAGGCCTCCCTGGAGCTGGCCGGCTATCGCGCGGCGGCCTTTGCCGATCCGCTCGGCCTGCCTGCGGCGCTGGCCGCGCAGCCGGCCTGCCTGCTGGTGCTCGACTGGGATCTTGGCGCGCAGTCCGGCGCCGACGTGCTGCGCGCCCTGCGCACCCAGCCGGCGACCCGCGAGCTGCCGGTCGTGGTGTTCTCCTCGCATCAGGAGGACGCCATGCTCTATGCCATGTTCGAGGCCGGCGCCAATGGCTTTGTCAGCAAGCTCGACACCATGCAGGCCTTGCTCGACCGCATCGACCAGCAGCTCGATGCGCTGGCCCCGTCAGCGCTCCCGCGAAGCTGAGGCCGGGGCGGCCAGCAACCGCCATTCGATGCTGAAGCGGATCAGCGCGTTGGCAGTGCGCAGACCGAGCTTGCTCATGATCCGCTGGCGATGTGCCTCGATGGTCTTGATGCTCAGATCAAGCCGGTCGGCGACCTGCTTGTTCATCAGCCCCATGCCCAGCGCCTGCACCACTTCCTGTTCCCGCGCGGTGAGCTTGTCGACCTGCTGCTGGATGCCCTCGATGGTCTGCCGCCGCTCCCATTCCTCGCAGGCCTGGACGTAGGCGGCCTGGGTCTCGTGCGACAGCGCGGCGAGATCGAGCGGCTTGCGGACCACCTGGAAGAAGCCTTCACGCATTGCTTCCAGCGTGTTGTCGACGTCCAGGTGGGCGCTCATCAGGATGATCGGGTGCAGGAAGCCCGCCGCGCGCAGCTGGCGGGCCAGGCTGATCCCATCCAGCTGCGGCATCTGCAGGTCGCAGAGCAGGACGCTGGGTGCGTCGGCGCCATGCGCGCAGACCATGTCGAGCAGAGCGGTCGGATCGGTCAGCGGCCGCGCGCGCAGGCCGTTGGCGGCGATCACCTCGACCAGCAGCTCGGTCAGCAGGGCGTCGTCATCGACCACCCAGACCTGGGGCGCGGCCTGGCTGTTGTCGTTGCCGGTGGCGGTCTCGGGGAGGGCGCTCATCGGC
>CAYGMG010000185.1:0-6817 GCA_964350895.1 uncultured Lysobacter sp. | reverse complement strand
TTGCTTGCAAGAAAGGCCCCATTCGCCGGCCGGGGCGAACGCACACTGTGCGCCCGAAGCAGACCGTCGCAAAGCGAAGCCATCCGTAGGAGCGCCCCCCGGCGGAGCGAGGTGGCCGCTCTGCCGCTCAGCCCTCGCGCTGGACCTTCGGATGCCGGCGATCGCGGCCTTCGACCAGATAGAAAACGTAGAGCGAGATGTTCTTGGCGTGGTCGCCGATGCGCTCGAGGCCCTTGGCGGCGAACAGCAGCTGGACGCCGGTCTCTACGCTCTCCGGGTTCTCGCCCATGTGGGCGACGATCTGCCGGATGCAGCCAACGAAGGCGGCGTCGACGGTGTCGTCGCCCTTGCGGATCTTCTCGGCCTGGTCGAGGTCGAGCCGGACCAGGGCGTCGAGCGCGCCGTGCAGCATGTCGATGGCGGTGCGGGCAAGTCCGGAGACCGCGGGGATGCAGGCACCACGGCCGGCGCTGTCGGCGCGCTCTTCAAGATCGCGCGCAGTGCGGGCGACCTTCTTCGCCTCGTCACCAATCCGCTCCAGATCGTTGACCGTTTTCGACAAGGTCAGCACGGTGCGCAGGTCGACGCCCAGCGGCGTGCGCAGGGCGAGCAGGTGTTCGATTTCCTCATCGGCCTTGAGCTCGATGCGGTCGATCTCGCGGTCTCCGGCGATCACTTCGCGGGCCAGCGCGACATCGCGCTTCTCCAGAGCTTCGACCGCGCGGCGCAGCTGTTCTTCGACCAGACCGCCCATGCTCAGGACCAGATCCCGCAGGGTGCCGAGCTCCTCGTCGAACTTCTTGATGGTATGCCCGGTGTGCGACACGTTCATGCTGCGCTCCCTCCCGGTCAGCCGAAGCGGCCGGTGATGTAGTTCTCGGTCTGTTCCTTCTTCGGGCGGGTGAAGATCTGTTCGGTCTCGCCGAACTCCACCAGCTCTCCGATGTACATGAACGCAGTGTACTTGGAGATGCGACCGGCCTGCTGCATGTTGTGGGTCACGATGAGAATCGTTACGCGCTTCTTCAGCTCGATGATCAGCTCTTCGATGCTGGCGGTGGCGATCGGATCGAGCGCCGAGGTCGGCTCGTCGAACAGCAGGATCTCCGGCTCGGTGGCCAAGGCGCGAGCGATGCACAGGCGCTGCTGCTGTCCGCCCGAAAGGCTGGTCGCCAGATTGTCCAGGCGATCCTTGACCTCGTCCCACAGCGCCGCATCGCGCAGCGCCTTCTCGACCTTGTCGGCGATCACGCCGCGGCGCTTCTCGCCGAGGATGCGCAGACCGTAGGCGACGTTCTCGAAGATCGACTTGGGGAACGGATTCGGCTTCTGGAACACCATGCCGATGCGGATCCGGGTTTCCACCGGATCGATGTCCTTGGCCAGCAGGTCGACGTCGTCCGGGAACAGGCGGATCTCGCCGTCGTAGCGGCTGCCCGGATACAGGTCATGCATACGGTTGAAGCAGCGCAGCAGGGTCGACTTGCCGCAGCCTGAAGGACCGATCAGCGCGGTAACCTCGTGTTCTGCGACTTCCAGGCTGACATTCTTGAGCGCGGCGAAATCGCCGTAGTAGAAGCTCAGGTCACGGACCTCGGCCTTGGCCGCGGGCTTTCCAGTTGAAGACATCGGGTTCACCACTTGATGCGCTTGCGCGCCCGGTAACGAAGAAAGATGGCGGTGCCGTTCATCAGCAGGGTCAGGGCGACCAGGACCACGCCGGCAGCGGCGGCGGTCTGCTGAAAGGCCGGATCCGGACGCGAGACCCAGTTGAACATCTGGATCGGCATCACCGTAAACGGCGTGCTGAGCCAGTCGAAGTTGATGAACGGAAAGCTTGCATCGACCGGAGCCGGCGGCAGGAAGGCGATGAAGGCCACCGCGCCGATGGTGATCAGGGGCGCGGTTTCGCCGATGGCGCGTGACAAGCCGATGATTACCCCGGTCAGGATGCCGGCGACCGAATACGGCAGCACGTGGTCGCGGGTCACCTGCCAGCGGGTAGCGCCCAGACCATAGGCGGCCTCGCGGATGGTCTGCGGCACCGCGCGAATCGACTCGCGGGTCGCCACCACGACCACCGGCAGGATCATCATCGCCAGGGTCAGGCCAGCGGCGAGCACGCTGGCGCCAAGGCCAAGTCCGTGCACCAGCAAACCAAGGCCAAGCAGGCCGTAGATGATCGAGGGCACGCCGGCGAGGTTGTTGACGTTGATCTCGACGATCTCGGTGAACCAGTTCTTCGGCGCGTACTCCTCCAGCCACACGCCTGCCGCCACACCGACCGGCACTGCCGATACCGCAGTGACCAGCATGACCAGGACCGAGCCGACCCAGGCCGGCAGGATGCCCGCCTGCACCGCGCGCCGCGAGGGGAAGTTCTGGAAGAAGTCCAGGCCGAGCCGGTCCCAGCCGTCGATGGTCAGCTTGACGAAAAGCGCGGCAAGGATGAACAGCAAGAGCAGCATGACGATCAGGCCGAGCACATCGAAGGCCATGTCGCGCAGCTTGTGGCGGGCGATCAGCCCGCGGATCTCGGTGGTTTCGAGCGCCATATCAGTAGGCCTCGCGGAAGCGCTTGCGGATGAAGTAGCCGAGCACGTTGAACAGCAGGGTCAGCACGAACAGGGTCAGGCCGGCGGCGAAGATGCTCTGGTAGGCGATCGACTCGTGCGGCACATCACCCTTGGAGACCTGGACGATGAAGGCGGTGATGGTCGCCGCGGCTTCGGTCGGGTCAAAAGTGAGGTTGGGCTGCTGGCCGGCGGCAATGGCGACCACCATGGTCTCGCCCACCGCCCGCGACACGCCGAGGATGTAGGAAGCGACGACACCGGAAAGCGCCGCGGGCATCACCACCTTGACCGCGGTCTGGAAGCGGCTGGCGCCCATCGCGAACGATGCTTCGCGGAAGTGCATCGGCACCGCTCGCATGGCGTCCTCGGACAGCGAGCTGATATAGGGGACGATCATGATCCCGATGACGATGCCCGGGCCAAGCATGTTGAAGCCGGGCAGGCCGGGGATGAACTTCTGCAGCAGCGGGGTCACGAACAGCAGGGCGAAGTAGCCGAACACTACGGTCGGTACGCCGGCGATCAGCTCGAGGATCGGCTTCACCACCTCACGCACTTTCGGCGAGGCGAACTCGGACAGGTAGATCGCGGTGATGGTGCCGAGCGGGACGGCAAAGCACAGCGCGATCAGCGAGGTCATCAGGGTGCCGCCGAGCAGCGGCAGGATGCCGTAGCGGGCGTTGGCGAACAGCGGCGTCCACTGGGTGTCGGTCAGGAAGGTCCAAACCGGCACCTTGGCGAAGAAGGCACTCGACTCGTAGACCAGGATGACCACGATCGACACCGTGATCGCCACCGCCGAGAGCGCTGCGAGCAGCAGGGCGCTCTCGATCAGCGACTCGGACAGGTGGCGGAATCGCCGTCGCCGCAGATCGCGGCGCGGCACGGCGGCGGGGCTGAGGGCAGCGTCGCTCACGTCGGCGTCCTGGGTGGGGTCGGGCAACAGCTCAGAGCGGGCCGCAGCTTACTGCCGGGTCTCGCGCTGGAGCAGGGACTCAACGCTGACGCCGACTTCCGAATGGCCGTCGAAGACGGTGCCGGTGACATTGTTGGCAAGCCGCTCGGCGGCCAGATCATAGGCGCGGTCAGGCAGCGGGATGTAGCCGACCTCGGTGATCAGGGCCTGCGACTCCTTCAGATAGAAGCGGACGAACTCGCGCAGCTCGGCGCGCTCGGCCGCCTGCTGGGCATTGACGTAGATGAAGATCGGCCGCGACAGCGGAGTGTAGGTCGCGTCGTTCACCGTCTCCAGAGAGGGCAGCACGCCGGCCGTCTCGGCAGTCGCCTTGACCGGGACCGCACGCAGCTTGTCCTGATTCTCGCGATAGTAGGCAAAGCCGAAGAAGCCCAGTGCAGCGCTGTCGCTGGCCACGCCGGTGACCAGAACGTTGTCGTCTTCGCTGGCGGTGAAGTCGCCGCGCGAGGACTTGGCCTTGCCGACCACGGCTTCGGTGAAGTAGTCGAAGGTGCCGGAATCGGCGCCGGCGCCGAACAGCTTGAGCGGGGCATCCGGCCAGGACGGGTTGACCTGGTTCCAGTTCAGCACCACGCCCTGCGCTTCCGGCGCCCACATGGTCTTCAGCTCGTCGACGGTGATCGCCTCGAGCCAGGTGTTTTCCGGATTGACCGCCACGGTGATGGCGTCGAAGGCCACCGGCAGCTCGATGAAGGTCACGCCGGCCGCGCGGCAGGCTTCGATCTCGGCGTCGAGGATCGGCCGCGAGGCGTTGGAGATCGCGGTCTCGCCGCGGCAGAACTTCTTGAAGCCGCCGCCGGTGCCGGAAACGCCAACGGTGACCCGCACCTTGCCCTGCTGGGCGATCTGGTACTCCTCGGCCACCGCTTCGGTGATCGGATACACCGTGCTGGAGCCGTCGATCTCGATCATCGGCACCTCATTCGACGCCGCAGGCGCGGCGGCCTCGCCGTCTGCAGGCTTCTGGCCACAGGCGGCGAGCAGGAGGGTGGCGGACAGGGCGAGCAGCGGTCGGGTCGGGTTCATGGGTATCCTCGGAAAGTGACAGTCCCCTCCAGCCACGCAGGTGGCGAGGGACCGGAATCGGTCCGGTCAAACTATTACGCTATTGTTACAGGAACATGTCAGCCGCGACTTTGGTCGGCTCCCTGCCGGCCCTGAAGTCCCGCCATGGCGCGCTGCTACACTCGGCGTCCACGTCTGCTGCTCCCCATGACCGAACTTCTTGTCGTCCTGATCCTGGTGCTCTGCAACGGCTTTTTCGCCATGTCGGAAATGGCCGTGGTCACCGCCCGCAAGAGCCGCCTCCGGGAGCTGGCCGCGACCAGCCGCCGGGCGCGCGCGGCCGCGGAACTGGCCGAGCATCCGGAGAACTTCCTCTCGACGGTTCAGGTCGGCATCACCCTGATCGGCATCCTCACCGGCGTCTTCGGCGGCGAGGCGATCGGCGATGCCGTGGGCATCTGGCTCGCCGACGCCCTGCCTGCCCTCGCACCGTGGGCGGAAGGCATCGGCCTTGGACTGTCGGTGGCGCTGATCACATCGCTCAGCCTGGTGCTGGGCGAACTGGTGCCGAAACGCTTCGCGCTGACCCGCCCGGAGGCCATTGCAGTCCGCGTGGCCCTGCCGATGCGCGGCCTCGCCCTGCTCGCGGCGCCAGCGGTGCGCCTGCTCTCTCTGACCACCCGCGGCGTGCTGCGCCTGCTGCGGCTGGAGATCAGCTCGGCGGAGAAGGTCAGCGAGGAGGAGATCCGGCTGCTGGTGGCGGAGAGCCACGAGCAGGGCGTGATCGACCTCGACGAGCGCAACATGATGAACCGGGTCCTGCGCCTGGGTGATCGCGATGCCGGCAGCCTGATGACGCCGCGCCGGCGGATCGCCTGGCTGGACGCGGCCAACAGCGACGAAGAAAACCTGCGCACCATGCGCGAGACGCCATTCTCGCGTTATCCGGTGCTGCGCGGCTCGGACCAGGAGGTGCTGGGGATACTCGAGGTAAAGAATCTGGCCGGCAGGATCGGCAGCCGGCGCCTCGATCTGTTCCGCGAGCTGCGCCCCGCCCTGTTCGTCGCTGAGGGCACGCGCGCACTCAACCTGATGGATCTGTTCCGTGAAGAAGGCTGCTCGCTGGCCCTGGTGGTCGACGAGTACGGCGATATCCAGGGCATGGTCACCCTCAACGATCTGCTCGGCGCGGTGCTTGGCCGGCTGCCCGGCAACGACGACGCCCCGGATGCCGGCTCGCCGGTGGTGCGTCGTGCCGACGGAAGCCTGCTGGTCGATGCCAGCCTGCCCTCCGAAGAGCTGCGCGACCTGCTCGGCCAGTCGGTCCTGCCCGACGAGGAGGACCATGACTACCGCACCGTGGCCGGCCTGGTGATGGCCCATTTCGGCCGTATCCCGCAGCCGGGCGAGTATTTCGACCACGGCGGCTGGCGCTTCGAGGTGATCGACCTCGATGGTGCACGGATCGACAAGCTCCTGCTGCAGCGCCTCCCCGACGACCACGCCGGGCTGCCCTGAACCGATGTCGCCTGCTGACCGCGAACTGAGCACCAGCGGATTGCTGGCGCAGATAGGCCGGGGCGCGATCGATGCCGACGTGCCGCCCGCAGCCACGGTCAGCTTTGACGAGCTACTCGACCACTTCAGCCACCGCGCGTTCGGGGTCATGGTCCTGGTCGCCACCCTGCCCGCCTTCCTGCCGCTGCCGGCCGGCGCCGGCGCCATCAGCGGTCCGCTGGTCGCCCTGTTCGGGCTGCAGATGCTGCTCGGGCGACGCACGCCCTGGCTGCCGCAGAGGCTGCGCCGACGCGGCATTCCACGTATCCGATTCCGCCGCTTTGCCGAGCGCATGCAGCCCTGGCTGCTGCGGGTGGAACGGCTGGTAAAGCCGCGCCTGGCCGGCTTTACTGAGCACCTCGCCAGCCACGTGTTCAGCGGCCTGCTGCTGCTCCTGCTCGGCATCCTGCTCTCGCTGCCGATTCCGCTGACCAACTACCCGATCGGCCTGCTGATCCTGGCCTATGCGGTGGCCCTGATCGAACGCGACGGCGCCCTCCTGCTGATTGCCTGGACCCTCGGCATCGCGATGATCATCGGCTTCGGCTTTGCCGGCGACGGCGCCCTCGACTGGGCGCGCAGCGCGCTGGGATAGGGGCGGAAGGGGCGCAAACCGGCCGTTCGCCCTGGCCGGCGAATGGGTCTTTATTCTTGCAAGCAAGATCAACAGCGTTTCGATCTGCCCTGCGGGCAGCCCGAGTCA
>CAYGMG010000184.1:0-6882 GCA_964350895.1 uncultured Lysobacter sp. | reverse complement strand
CTTCAACAACATACTTCCGGGACAGGACACTAGGCTGCCCGCCTTCAATCAACCAGGGTGTTCGGATGCGCCTGTTCCTGACCTTGCTCTTTGCTGTACTTTCCAGCAGCCCGTTGTACGCGGACAGCCCTTCGACGGCGGTCGATGCACCGATCCTGCTCTGGATCATCCTCGATGAGCAGCAGCCCGAGACCGAGCGGCTGGCTGCGCTGGAGGACCTCAAGCGAGCAGCCGAGTCAGGCGATCATCGTGCCCGCTGCACCCTTGGCCGGCTGTATGTCGGTGGCGCGGCGCGCGCTGCCCGCTTGCCCAGTTTCGATCCGGGCGATCCCGGAGCCTGGCTGAGCCGCTGCGTGGTCGGTGGTGACCTTGATGCCATGCTGGTGATGGCTGAGCGGATGCTCGCCGAGCGCAAGCCGCTTGATGCGATGATCTGGACCCAGGCCTATCTGAAGCTGGCTGCGGCCCTGGCCCCTGACACGGTGAATTCCGCGGCCGCCTACAAGGCAGGCCTGCTGGCCCGAATCGAAAGGGCCTACGGTGGCGAGCGGCCAGGCAACGAGGAAGTGCTCGAGTACGTCGCCGGCTTTCTGTCGCAGTTCGGTGATCGTATTGCCAAGGGCGTGCAGGCGGGCGGCATGGCCTCGTTCCCGCAACTTCTCGCCTGGGCGCAGATTGATCCCAAGGCGCGGCGCAATTCCCTTGCCGGCCGGTTTACCCGTGACTCGAGCGCAGCCGAGGACGAGCTGGTATTCGCCACCTTCCTGATCGAGGTCGACCCCGAAGGCAAGCCGGTGAAGGTGATGGCCTTCGAAGCGTATCCGGATGAGCGTGCCGCGAAGGTACTCCGCGGCCACGCTCTCTCGCGGCGCTACCTGCCGGGTCAAGGGCCGCGCTGGTCCTACCTGCCGGTCTACCTCGACAACAAGTCAATCGACCTGCTGCCGGCAGCGGAACGCAACCGTCGTCCGCCGGGCTGAGACCCGGGTCGGGATCATGGCCCGGGGTTCGGCTGGAGGCGCTCAAGCAAGGCCTTGCACAGCGTAGCCGAAGCCGTTCGGCAATCAACATGCCCCGCTGGACAGGTGCCGATCGGCAGAGATCGGCCCGGGGTGCGCGTTCTTGGAGGTCGGATTCGGGCCGCGGAAATCCATAGGGTGCGCCTTGGGCGCACCAGGCGTACCGTCCGAACGCCCGGATCCAACGTTGGGACGCCCATCCGGCGGGTCCAAGACCCGCGAACGCCCACTGCGGCCAGACCGAGGCGCCGCGGTCGCGGATACGATCCGCTCCCACAGAAGGCCGGCACAGTGGAGGGGCCTCGACGAACGGCAACATTGCTCCCGAGTCTGCCTTCGCTACCTACCTGCATCGGCCCAGGAAGTTCAGGTCAGCCTTGCGCTGACATCGGGCGGTCGAATAGCCGCCCTGGTTCGCTTGTGCGAGCGAAACCGGGTGCCGGGTGCGGGCTGTCAGTCGGGGAGCACCGGCAGCGCAGGGTTCTCGGCAGCTGCGCGCCAGGCGACCTGGTCGCGGCCGCCGCGCTTGGCACGGAACAGCTGTTCGCTGGCGGCGTCGATCAGCTCGGCCAGGGTCTCCGCGCCGCTGCTCATGCTGACCCCGATGCTCACCGTTACCGGCTCCGCGTCGGGCCCGGCTTGCAGGCCGGCGGCGATCAGCCGACGCAGGGATTCGGCCAGCTGCACGGCGGCGCTGGCCGATGGCACCGCGGCAAGGGTGGTGAATTCCTCGCCGCCGAGCCGGCCCAGCAGGTCGCTCTCGCGCAGCCGGCGTCGGCTCATTGCGGCCAGTTCGCTCAGCACGCGATCCCCCTCGGCGTGGCCGAAGCGTTCGTTGATCCGACTGAAGTGGTCGATGTCGATCATCATCAGCGCGTTGAGCGAGCGGTCGCGGCGAGCGCGGGCCTGCAGCACCTCGCCGCGGTCAAGAAAGCCGCGGCGGTTGAGCAGTCCAGTCAGCGGATCATGCGAGGCTGCGTGCAGGGCTTGCTCCAACTGCTCGTGGGTGTCGCTCATGTCGCGCTGGATCGCGGCGAAATGGGTGATCCGACCGTCACTGTCGCGCAGCGGGGCGATCTGCAGATCAAGCCAGTAGGGACGTCCGTTCTTGGCGTAGTTGAGCAGCGTGGTGCGCACCGGCCGGCCCTCGCCTACTGCCTCGCGGATCTCGGCGCGTGCCGTGGCCGCGGTGTCCGGGCCCTGCAGCAGTCGGGGCGAGTGGCCGATTACCTCCTCGAGCGCGTAGCCGGTGACCCGCGAGAAGGCAGCGTTGGCGTAAACGATTCGCGGACCCTCGGGGCCACGGTTGGCGTCGGTGACCAGGACCAGGTCATTGCTGCCCTCGATCACTGCGCGAAAGTCGAAGCCGTAGGGGTTGCTGTGCTCGGCAAAGGTCACCACCACATGCCGCGCGCCACCGATCTCCCGGGCCACCGCATTGACGCTGAACCAGGATGCGCCCTCGCCGTCCCGGGGCCGGAAGCCGACGATCTCGCCGAGCACCTGAGGCTCACCGGCAAGCACCCGGGCGGCCGGGAACGACTGCGCGTCCATGGTCCGGCCGTTGCGCCTGAGCAGGGTCCACTCACCCTCGTCGAGGCCGCGGGTCAGCAGTACCTCGCGCGGGGTACGCAGCATCCGCGCTGCGGCCAGATTGGCAAACAGCAGACGGCCTTCCGGCCCGTGAACGGTCACCCCCTCAAGCAGGGTGTCGAACAGGTCAAGCCCGCTCAGATCAGGGGAAGTCGGATTGGCAGGTTCTTGCAAGGCTGCATCCTCCTGCCGCGGCCCCCGCGCGCGGCGTTTGGCAGAACTGTTGAAAGACGCCGGCTGATGGCGTCCTTCAGATCACGAATGCGGCACGTGTCCCGGCCCGCTCACGATGAAAGAGTTGCCTTGCTACTCGGCTCGCCGGCACGACTCCGCGACCTCGCGCCAGCAGGGTGCTCTGCACCACCCTAACTGGACTCGATACTGAATTGCAGCCCCGCATGCGCGGCCAGCCGTTCAAGCAAGGACTCACCCAGCAAGGTCGAGGGTGTCCAGAATCCGCCCTCGGCGCCATCAGGAACATCCCGTGCCAGGCACACTGCCGCCTGGCCGAGCATTTTCGAGGTCGAGCCGTAGCCGGGGTCGCGGTCTCCGGTGAGCTTGGCGCGCAGCGGCTGGCCGCGTGCCGTGGTGCCATGGAATCGCATGTCGAAAAAGCCGTTCTCCTGCTCGGCAGGGCTTGGGCCCTCGCCTGGCTTGGGCACAACGAAGCGTTCCAGCACCCAGCGACTGGGCGGGATAACCGCTGCCAGCATGAAGCCGCCAAGGCCGGCGCTCATCGCGCTGGCCTTGAGCCGCCCGGAAAGGCCGCGGCCGGTGAGCATGGCTTCATCGTAGACGAAGGTCTTGCCGTAGCTCAGGCCGCTTAACGCATTGCTGCGCTGGACGATCCGGGTGTTGATCGCGGCCATCACGAAGGGCGCGATCCAGGCCTTGAAGTCGCCGTCGAAAGTGGCGGTCTTGATCTGCGGCTGACGGGCCTTGGTCGGGTGGCCCTTGGGGCACAGCGAGTAGGGATTGGCCAGCTCGCGGCGCAGTTCCGGGTCCCGGCTGGCTTCCTTGACCACGTTCATCAGGCTGGCCACGGTGCCGCCGGAAAAGCCGCCACGCATTCCGCGGACGCGCATCTTTACCCGGGTCAGCGGCGCGCCGAAACGCGACTGCGCCTCGCGCTGCAGGAACCACACGCCCATGTCCGAGGGGATCGAGTCGAAGCCGCAGCAGTGCACGATGCGCGCGCCGCTGGCCTTGGCGCCGGCCTCATAGCGATCGATCATGCGCCGGATCCACTGCACCTCGCCGGTGAGATCGCAGTAGTCGGTGCCGCTCTCGACGCAGGCCTTGACCAGCGGCTCGCCGTGCAGGGCGTAGGGCCCGACCGTCGACACCACGACGCGGGTGGACTCGCACAGGGCGCGCAGAGCCGGTTCATCCGCGGCATCGGCAATGAGGGTTGGCAGGCTGGCGGCATCGGCACCGAGCTCGGCCTTGAGTGCGTCGAGCTTGGATTCCGAGCGGCCGGCAATCGCCCAGCGCAGCTCGCCGCCGATGCCGAAGGTGTCGACCAGGTAGCGGCTGAGGATCTTGCCGACGAAGCTGGTGGCGCCGAAGACCACGATGTCGTGGGCGGGTGCGGTCATGGTCGGGCTCGCAGCTTGGGGGGGTCGGCCATCTTCCCAGCGCCGCCGTGAACGGTCCAGTGGCGAAGAACCCCATGGTCCTGACCACCGGCGCCATCACAGCAGGCCGGCCTCGCAAGCGACGTTGACCACGCCCGGCGGGGCCGACTGCGCAGTGTCGAAGGACGCTTTCGGGCGCGCCCTGCGAACTGCAGCATTGCGCCCGAAAAAGACGTTCCGCAGCGCAGAATTCCGTCCGGTTGCGGTCGGCCAGCAAGGTCCCGGCCCACGGGCATCGGCTTGCCGGGCGCGATCAGCCCAGCATCGCTCCCGCGCTGCGGTAGAGCATGTAGCCAGCGACCAGTACGATCACTGCAGCAAACAAGGTGTTCAGTGCGCCGCGGTGGGCAGCCAGGCGACTGGCGCTGGCCGCGCCGAGCCGGCTTCCCAGCCAGCCGCCGGCGACCAGAACCGCGGCCAGCGGGCCATCGACCCAGCCGCTGAGCGCGTAGTTGAACGCGGTGGTCATGCCAAAGGCGCTGACCGCGACCAGGGACGATCCGATCGCCAGCAGGATCGGCAGCCGCGCCGACCAGCTCAAGGCCGGGACGATCAGGAAGCCGCCGCCGATGCCAAAAAAGCCGGCGACGCCGCCGGCCAGCACGCCGCTGCCGATCAGCCGCGGCGCGTTCTCGCGGCCGAGTCGGGCCAGCGGGTCGCCTTGGTTGCGGCGGTGGCGAAACATTAATGCCGCGACCACCAGCATCAGCAGGGCGAAGGCCGCCAGCAGTGCCTGGCCGTCAACTGCCTTGCCCAGGCTCGATCCAAGAAAGGCGCCGAGCGCGCCGACCGCTGCGAACACGCTGGCGCAGGGCCAGCGAACGTTGCCGCGGCGGGCATGCTGCCAGAGGCCCTGCAGGGCATTGACCGCCACCGCCAGGGCGGCAGTGCCGATGGCCAGGTGCGGCTCGCCGACGCCCACCGCATAGACCAGCAGGGGTACGGCGAGAATCGATCCGCCGCCGCCGACCAGGGCCAGCGACAGGCCGATCAGCGCACCAGCGCCGGCCCCAACCGCGTACTGGGCCAGCGAGAGATCCACCTCAGCCGGCTGCCGCCCGCGCCTGCAGCCAGGGGCGCAGGGCGGACAGGTCGTAGCCGGCGGCCTGGCCGGTGGCGATCAGCTGGTCGGCAGGCAGGTCGGCGGCGCGGGCCAGGGCCCAGAGCACGCTGCAGCGGTTGCCGCTCCGGCAGTAAGCAAGGATCGGCCGTGGCAGTTCGTCGAGCGCCGCGCGCTGGGCGGCGATATCGGCCTCGCTGATCGCGCTGCCGATCACCGGCACGCAGCGCAGGCTCAGTCCGAGTGCGCCTGCGGCGGACTGGATCTCGGCCATCGACGGCTGGTCTTCGGCCTCGTCATCCGGACGATTGCAGATCAGCGAACGAAAGCCGGCCGCGGCGATTGCAGGCAGGTCGGCGATGCCGATCTGCGCGGCCACGTGCAGGCCTTCTTCCAGTCGCGGAAACGATGCGTTCAAGTGCGCGCCCTCCCGAAGCCCAGATGATGCACCAGCATCCCGGCGAGCATGGCCAGGACGAACACCAGGGCGCCCGGTCCGGCCACCAGCAGGGCGGCCAGCGCCGGGCCGGGACACAGGCCGACAAGGCCCCAGCCCAGGCCGAACAGCACGGCGCCGGCCAGCAGCGGGCGGTCGATGCCTCCGCCTTCCGGGGTCAGAAAGCGCGGCTGCAGCAGGGGTGCCGCGCGCCGGGCGCGCAGCCAGTAGGCGAGCGCGGCGGGCAGCAAGGCGCCGCCCATGACCAGGCCGAGGCTCGGGTCCCAGTCGCCGGCGAGGTCGAGAAAGGCCAGCACCCGCGCCGGATTGATCATGTCCGAGACCACCAGGCCGGCGCCGAACAGCGCGCCGCAGAGTAGGGCAGCGAGCAGCGCCTTCATGCCGCACCGCCAAGCAGGTGGCGGCTGACGAAGACCACGCCGACCGCCACCGCCATGAAGGTGAGGGTCGCTGCCAGCGAGCGCGGCGCGCCGCGTGCCAGGCCGCAGATGCCATGACCGCTGGTGCAGCCGCTGCCAAGCCGTGCGCCGAAGCCGACCAGCAGGCCGGCCACCGCCAGCAGGGGCATTGAAGCCTCGATCAGGATCTCCGGCCGGCGAACCCAAGCCACCGCCGCGGCAACGCCGAGCAGCAGGCCGGCCAGGAAGCCCAGAGAAATGGTGCGATTGCCGCCCGGCTGCATGCCGAGCGCGCCGGCCAGGATGCCGCTGATCCCGGCAACCCGGCCAAGCAACAGAAGATAGCCTGCGGCCGCAAGGCCAATCAGGGCGCCGCCGGCAAGCGGCCAGTACCAGTGGATGTCGGACATGCGCCGGGTGCTCTCAGGTCAATACAGGGAATGGCCGTGGGTAGCGGCTTGCAGACTGCCGAACAGCGCCGGCCCGCGGCGCAGGCCGAAGCGCGAGTCCGGCAGGTGGCAGCAGCGGATCACGCGCTGGCCATTGCTCACGATGCCCCACTTCCGCGCGCAGGGCTCGCCGCGCGTCGTGCGTCTCGTGCGCTGGCCGGATGCCCGACACTTCGCTAGTGTCCTGTTCCGCAAGTACATCGCAGAATTCGCACGGTCTGCGCCGTCGATGCTGCGTTGCTCGTCGTCGCCATAGCGCTGCTATGCCT
>CAYGMG010000183.1:0-7101 GCA_964350895.1 uncultured Lysobacter sp. | reverse complement strand
CTGTTGCGCTGCGGTCGCGGATACGATCCGCTCCCACAACAGATGGGCGCCCCAAGGTTCGATACGGGCGTTCGGACGGTACGCCCGGTGCGCCCAAGGCGCACCCTATGAATGTCCGGTTCGCGCCCAGACTTAGCAATCGGTAACGCTCACCCCTGGCCGGAATCTGTCCTTCCAAGCTCCGCTGTTCCGAGCTTGCGAGCCGCACCGATGCTCCGCGGGTGACCAGGGCAACCGGAATCGCTGTCCAGCTCGGGCCAGAACAGCTGACCACGACGAACCGCAGAAGGTGTCCACGTTCAACCGTGTTCCGCAGCCGGGATCAACGGCGTTGTTTTCCTTGGCTGCAGAGCTTCAGCCCTGGACCGCCCCGGAGCGGCGAGCGGCGCGGCGCGCGCAACTCAGGGTCGCATTGCTGGTTCGGTCGGTGGGTGTAGCGGGCAGGGTCGCCGGTGCAATGGAACGTCTTCTTCGCGCCCACGACCGAGTCGGCTGCAGTCCGCCGACGGCGGGACTTCCGCCGCTCGGACTTATGCGGCTTTTGGCGCCGCGGCAAGCTGGCGCACCACGTAGTGCAGGATGCCGCCGTGGTGGCTGAACTGGCGCGTTTGCAAACCGGGAGGTTTGCGCGCCAGTGAAGGCCGTCGGCTGCAGTCAGCCGACGGCGGGTCTTCCGTCCCTCGGACCTATGCGGCTTTTGGCGCGGCGGCGAGCTGGCGGAGGACGTAGTGCAGGATGCCGCCATGCCTGAAGTACTCGACTTCCTTGGGCGTCAGCAACAGCACGTCGACGGCGAACTCGAGGGTCGAACCATCGGGCCGGGTGGCGACCACTTTGGCCTTGCGTGATGCGCCGTCGTCGAGGCCGCTGATATCGAAGGTCTCATCGCCCTTGATGCCGAGGTCCTTGGCGCTCTTGCCGTCGCTGAAGCGCAGCGGAAGCACGCCCATGCCGACCAGGTTGGAGCGGTGGATGCGCTCATAGCTCTCGGCGATCACCGCCTTGACCCCGAGCAGCAAGGTGCCTTTGGCTGCCCAGTCGCGGGAGGAGCCGGTGCCGTATTCCTTGCCGCCGATCACTACCAGGGGCACGCCCTCGTCGCGGTACTTCATCGCCGCATCGTAGATCGACATCTTCTTGCCGCTTGGCTGGTGCAGGGTATTGCCGCCTTCCTCGCCATCCAGCATCAGGTTCTTGATCCGGATATTGGCAAAGGTGCCGCGGACCATGACGTCGTCGTTGCCGCGCCGCGAGCCGTAGGAATTGAAGTCAGCGGGCTGCACGCCCTTGTCCTGCAGGTAGCGACCGGCCGGGCTGTCCTTCTTGATATTGCCGGCCGGCGAGATGTGGTCGGTCGTGATCGAGTCGCCGAAAAGGCCCAGCACGCGGGCGCCGTGTACGTCCTTGATCGGCTCGACCTCCATCGACATGCCTTCGAAGTAGGGCGGGTTCTTGATGTAGGTGCTGTCGTCCCAGCGGTAGGCGTCACCGTCCGGCGAGTCGATCTGGTTCCAGCGGCTGTCGCCGCGGAACACGTCGGCGTAGTTCTTCTGGAACATCTCAGGGCCGACGGTGCGGGCGATGAAGTCGCCGATCTCCTTGTTGCTCGGCCAGATGTCCTTGAGGTGGACCGGCTGGCCGTCGCTGCCTGTGCCCAGCGGCTCGGTAGTCAGGTTGATGTCGGTACTTCCGGCCAGCGCATAGGCGACCACCAGGGGCGGTGAGGCGAGGTAGTTCATCTTGACCTCGCTGTGGACCCGGCCCTCGAAGTTGCGGTTGCCGGAGAGCACCGAGCTGACCACCAGCTCGCCCTGGGCGATGCCAGCGCTGACCTCGACCGGCAGCGGGCCGGAGTTGCCGATGCAGGTGGTGCAGCCATAGCCGACCACGTGGAAGCCGAGCGCTTCCAGATCGTCCATGAGTCCGGCCTTTTTCAGGTAGTCGGTGACCACCAGCGAGCCTGGTCCGAGCGAAGTCTTCACCCACGGTTTCACCTTCAGCCCCTTCTTGACCGCGTTGCGGGCAAGCAGGCCGGCGCCGAGCATGACCGCCGGGTTGGAAGTGTTGGTGCAGGAGGTGATCGCGGCGATCACCACCGCGCCGTCGCGCAGGTCGACCTTCTGGTCCTTGATCACAATGCTGGCGCGGCCCTTGGCCTCGACCTGCTCGTTGCCGACCGCGGTGCCGCCGCCTTCAGCGGCAAAGGCTGCGGCCTGCAGGCTGGCCTTGTCGCGGGCGGCGATCATCGGCGTCAGGCTGTCCTGGAAACTCTGCTTCATGTCGCTGAGCAGGACCCGGTCCTGCGGGCGCTTGGGCCCGGCCAGCGAGGGTTTGACTTCGGCCATATCGAGTTCCAGGACCGAGCTGTAGCTGGCTTCGACCGAGGGGTCGCGCCACATGCCCTGGGCCTTGGCGTAGGCCTCGACCAGGGCGATCTGTTCCTTGCTGCGTCCGGACAGGCGCAGGTAGGACAGCGCCTCGTCGTCGATCGGGAAGATGCCGCAGGTGGCTCCATACTCCGGGGCCATGTTGGCGATGGTCGCGCGGTCGGCCAGTGGCAGGTGATCCAGGCCGGAGCCGAAGAACTCGACGAACTTGCCCACCACGCCGTGTTTGCGCAACATCTGGGTCACGGTCAGCACCAGGTCGGTGGCGGTGGCGCCTTCGGGTAGCTTGCCGGTCAGCCTGAAGCCGACCACCTGGGGAATCAGCATCGACGAGGGCTGGCCGAGCATGGCGGCCTCGGCTTCGATTCCGCCTACACCCCAGCCGAGCACACCGATGCCGTTGATCATCGTGGTGTGCGAGTCGGTGCCGAACACGGTGTCAGGGAAGGCTTCGATCCCGCTTTCGGTTTCGCGGGTCATCACTACGCGGGCGAGGTGCTCAAGGTTGACCTGATGGACGATGCCGGTGTTCGGCGGCACCACCTTGAAGTTGTCAAAGGCCTTCTGGCCCCAGCGCAGGAAGCTGTAGCGCTCCTGGTTTCGCTCGAATTCGATCTTGCCGTTGAGATCCAGCGCCTCGGGTTTGCCGAATACGTCGACCTGCACCGAATGATCGATCACCAGCTCGGAGGGAATCAGCGGATTGATCCGCTTGGGGTCACCGCCGAGGGCCTTGACCGCGTCGCGCATCGCGGCAAGGTCGACCACGCAGGGCACGCCGGTGAAATCCTGTAGCACGACGCGCGCCGGCATGAAGGCGATTTCGGTATCCGGCTCGCTGGCTGCCCGCCACTTCGCCACCGCCTCGATGTGCGACTTGTCGACGGTAACTCCGTCCTCGCAGCGCAGCAGGTTCTCGAGCAGGATCTTCATCGAGAAGGGCAGGTGATTGAGATCGAACTGCTCGCCGAGCTTGGCAAGGCTGTGGATCGTGTACTCGCGTCCTTCGACGCTCAGCGTGTCGCGGGTGGAAAAGGAGTTGCTCATGGTCGGGCTCCTCGGGCGTTGGCTGGCGGAACGCATTGTCGCGCGTTTTCTCAGGGCGGGAAGTATGCGCCATTGAGTATGAATTTCCGGGTACGTATAATCTCGACGGACGAATTCGCGGCCCTGGTGTCGCAAGGAGCACCATCTTGGAAGCCACCGTTGCCGAGCGCGGCCAGATTACCCTGCCCAAGGCGGTCAGGGATGCCCTGGGGCTGACCAAGGGCACCCTACTTAAGGTCGAGCTTGAGGGCGGTCGCATCATCCTGCGCAAGAACGTGAGCGACGCCATCTCGCGCGCCCGCGGCCGTTTCAAGCTTCCGCCCGGGAAGACCACCGATGACGTGATGCGCGAGTTGCGAGGCCGTGCGCCCGGCGATCCGTTGCCGGCGTTCGAGGTGCTTCGCGATCCCGCCGAGCGCGAGCGCGTGGACGACGACGGTGCCGACCCCGAGGATTCGACGCCCGCGGCCGCGGGTCTAGAGTGATCGCGCTGGACACCAATGTTCTGATCGATCTGCTTGGCGATGACCCGTGCGCCGACGCAGCGGAGAGCTGCGTGCGCGACGCGCTGATGTTGGGTCCGGTGGTGGTATGTGACGTGGTGGTCAGTGAGATCACAGCCGGGCTGGGCCACGGTACCGAGATCATGGAAGTGGTCGAGGAAATGGGCGTGCGCTACCTGCCGGTGGAACGCCGTGCCGCGATCCGTGCGGGCGAGATGCAGCGCCGCTTCAATCAGCGACGGCAGAAATCATCCGCTCCGCAGCAGGCGCCGCGCACCGTGCCCGACTTTCTGGTTGGCGCCCATGCACTGCTGCAGTGCGACGGCCTGATCACCCGCGATGCGGGTTTCTTCCGCGACTATTTCAAGGGCCTGAAGGTGATCCTTCCCAAGCCCGCCTGAGATCCGCTGGCCGCCACCTGCGCGTCGGCCAGTCTGCGTTTCCACCGTTTCGCCTTTTTCGGAGAGTCCCCATGTTGGAAGCCTATCGCCACCACGTAGCCGAGCGCGCCGCGCTGGGCATCCCGCCGCTGCCGCTCTCCGCCAGGCAAACCGCCGAGTTGGTCGAGCTGCTGAAGATTCCGCCGGCAGGGGAGGGCGAGTTCCTGCTTGACCTGCTGACCCAGCGGGTGCCGGCCGGCGTCGATGACGCAGCCAAGGTCAAGGCCTCCTACCTCGCCGCGATTGCTTTGGGCAGTGAATCCAGCGCGCTGATCTCGCGCGAACGCGCCACCGAACTGCTGGGAACCATGCTTGGCGGCTACAACGTAGCGCCCCTGGTCCAGCTGCTCGATGACGCCGCCCTCGGCGCGGTCGCTGCCGAAGCGCTCAAGCACACCCTGCTGGTGTTCGATGCTTTCCACGACATCGAAGAAAAGGCCAAGGCCGGCAATGCCCACGCCAAGGGCGTGCTGCAGAGCTGGGCCGATGCCGAGTGGTTCACCTCCAAGCCGGAAGTGCCGCCGTCGATGACGGTGACCGTGTTCAAGGTGCCAGGCGAGACCAATACCGATGACCTGTCGCCGGCGCCGGATGCCACGACCCGTCCGGACATTCCGATGCATGCGCTGGCAATGCTCAAGAACAAGCGTCCCGACGCGCCGTTCGTGCCTGAGGAAGACGGCAAGCGCGGGCCGATCGCCGCAATCGCCGAGCTCAAGGAGAAGGGCCATCTGGTCGCCTATGTCGGTGACGTGGTCGGCACCGGTTCCTCGCGCAAGTCGGCCACCAACAGCGTGCTGTGGTGGACTGGTGAGGACATTCCGTTCATCCCCAACAAGCGCTTTGGTGGCGTGTGCCTGGGCAGCAAGATCGCGCCGATCTTCTACAACACCATGGAGGACGCCGGCGCGCTGCCGATCGAACTCGATGTGTCGAAGATGGAGCACGGCGACGTGGTCGAGCTGCGTCCGTATGACGGCAAGGCGATCAAGAACGGCGAGACGATCGCCGAATTCGAAGTCAAGTCCGAGGTGTTGTTCGACGAGGTTCGCGCCGGCGGCCGCATCCCGCTGATCATCGGCCGTGGCCTGACCGCCAAGGCGCGCGAGGCGCTCGGCCTTGCGCCCTCGACCCTGTTCCGCCTGCCGCAGCCGCCGGTGGATTCGGGCAAGGGCTTCACCCTGGCGCAGAAGATGGTCGGCCGCGCCTGCGGCCTGCCGGAAGGCAAGGGCGTCCGCCCGGGTACCTACTGCGAGCCGAAGATGACCACGGTGGGCTCGCAGGACACCACCGGCCCGATGACCCGCGACGAGCTCAAGGACCTCGCCTGTCTCGGCTTCTCGGCCGATCTGGTGATGCAGAGTTTCTGCCACACCGCGGCTTATCCGAAGCCGGTCGACGTCAAGACCCACCACACCCTGCCCGAGTTCATCTCCACCCGCGGCGGCGTCTCGCTGCGTCCGGGTGACGGCATCATCCACAGCTGGCTCAACCGCATGCTGCTGCCGGACACCGTCGGCACCGGCGGTGACTCGCACACCCGCTTCCCGATCGGCATCTCCTTCCCGGCGGGCTCGGGCCTGGTCGCCTTTGCCGCCGCCACCGGCGTGATGCCGCTGGACATGCCTGAGTCGGTGCTGGTGCGCTTCAAGGGGCAGATGCAGCCGGGCGTGACCCTGCGCGACCTGGTCCACGCCATCCCGCTGTACGCGATCAAGGCCGGCCTGCTGACCGTAGAGAAGAAGGGCAAGAAGAACATCTTCTCCGGCCGCATCCTGGAGATCGAGGGCCTGCCGGAGCTGAAGATCGAGCAGGCCTTCGAGCTGGCCGATGCCTCGGCCGAGCGCTCGGCCGCCGGCTGCACGGTGCGTCTGGACCAGGCGCCGATCGTCGAGTACCTCAACAGCAATATCACCCTGCTGACCTGGATGATCGCCCAGGGCTACAAGGACCCGCGCACCCTGCAGCGGCGCATCGACAAGATGCGCGAGTGGCTGGCCAACCCGAGTCTGATGCAGCCGGATGCGGACGCCGAGTACGCCGCGGTGATCGAGATCGACCTGGCCGAGATCGTCGAGCCGATCGTCTGCTGCCCGAACGACCCGGACGATGCCAAGACCCTGTCCGACGTCGCCGGCGACAAGATCGACGAGGTGTTCATTGGTTCGTGCATGACCAATATCGGCCACTTCCGCGCCGCGGCGAAGCTGCTCGAAGGCAAGCGCGACATCCCGACCCGTCTGTGGGTCGCGCCGCCGACCAAGATGGACCAGGCCGAGCTGACCAAGGAAGGCCACTACGGCACCTTCGGTGCTGCGGGCGCGCGGATGGAAATGCCCGGCTGCTCGCTGTGCATGGGCAACCAGGCCCAGGTCCGCGAGGGCGCCACGGTGATGTCCACCAGCACCCGCAACTTCCCCAACCGCCTCGGCCGCGGTGCCAATGTCTACCTCGGCTCGGCCGAACTGGCCGCGATCTGCTCACGCCTCGGACGCATCCCGACCCGCGAGGAGTACTTGACCGACATCGGCGTGATCAATGCCAAGGGCGCGGAGATCTACCGCTACATGAACTTCGATCAGATCGAGGAATACAGCGCGACGGCCGACAAGATGCCTGCATAACCCAACGTTCGCACGAAGCGCGAGCCCGGGCCGGCCACAAACCGTCCCGGGTTGCAGCGCCCTTGCGGCTTCGAGGTGGGGTGTCGGGGGTTCTTGAGCC
>CAYGMG010000182.1:0-7109 GCA_964350895.1 uncultured Lysobacter sp. | reverse complement strand
TCCATAGGGTGCGCCTTGGGCGCACCGGGCGTACCGTCCGAACGCCCGTATCGAATGTTGGGGCGCCCATCCGGCGGGTCCACGACCCGCCCTACGCGAACGGCAAAACTGCGCGGCCCATTCCTGCCCTTCGCAATAGCGCGATCCGCAACGCCATTCTTCCCCCGACGAACGGTCGCGGCTTGGGCCTTGCACACATCGAATCATCGGCGTATCGTTCGCGCCCTTCGGTCATCCGGCCGCGCTAACCAGGACTTTCATCGTGCACGCCATCCATCGCGACATCGCCAGACTTCGCAGCCTGCGCCCAGCGCAGCGTGCGTGGCGTGCTGCGTTCGATGCGGCACGTCCTGGCAAGGACTGCGCGCCCGACTGACGGCCGACTCCCGGGGAGATCGGTCGCACCGATTCTCCCGAGGACTGCGAGCGCCCTCGGATTTTCCGGGGGCGTTTTCGTTTCAGCGCTCGCTCCCGCTTCAAGGAGTGTTTCCACACACGGAATTCGCGCGACTGGCGTTGCGCAAACGCATTGACGCCCTGCCAAGGCGTCAATCCGGAGCATCGACTGGACGGTCACAGCGGCGCAGGTTCCACCGCCTGCCCGGTGCGCGCGGCCCTGCCGTGGCGTATGCCGGGGCCGTGCCGGACGGTGTTCCACGATCGACAGGTTGGCTCAGTGGGTGAGCAGCGGCGCAAGCCGTGCAGGCCGGTTCGATTCCGGTACTTGTCACCATGGATAGCTCAGTCGGTTAGAGCATCGAACTATTGATTCGATAGTCGCGGGTTCGACTCCCGCTCCAAACCCTGCCTTCAAAGCAGTCCACACCGGGGCTTCGGCCCCACCCGGAAACGCGCCGGGTCCGTTGCCCGAGCGGTGCTTGCACCGCGAAGGCAGCGGCCGCATGGCGCGGGCCGGGCCGGCGTCCCTGACGCGGCCACGGTGCGATCCCGGATCGGCAGCAGTCAGGCCGACGACGGTTCAAGCCGCCGCCACGCAAGGCACGCCAGGCTCCGCCCACGCGGTGTCAAGGCGCGTTTCCAACTTATCTCACGGTTTCGCCGCATGTCGGCGGAGCGCCTGCGCCGGTTCTCGACTTCCCGGCGCGTGCTTGTCTGCAGGAGTCGAACCACCAGAGCCCAAAGGAATATGCCCATGTTCTGGACCAAGAGGGTCGTGATCGGTGACGGCGAGCGCGGCCTGGTGTTTCGCAACCGTCAGTTCCAGCGCGTGCGGGGGCCCGGCGTGTATCGCTGGTTCGATCCGTTCGCCCAGCGCAACATCGTGGTGCACGAGATCACCCAGCCGCTGTACCGCGGCGCGGATCGGGATGCGCTGATCGCCGCGCTCGGCGCCGAGCTTGGCAAGCACTTCGTGCTGGCCGACATCGGCAGCGAGCAGGTCGGCCTGGTCAGCCAGCTCGGCCGCGTGGTCGATGTGCTGCCGCCCGGTAGCCGCGCGCTGTACTGGCGGGGTCCGCTGGAGGTCAGCGTCGAGGCGCTGCCGCTGTCCGGCGATCTGGCGGTGCCGCGTGCGGTGCTGCAGCGTCTGCGCCAGACCGGCGGACTGGACAAGGTCGCCGTGGCGATGACCGTGCCGGTGGAGTCCACCGGTCTGGTGTTCGTCGATGGTGAGCTGGTCGGCAGCGTCGGTCCCGGCGCCTATGCGTTCTGGAACTTCCGCAAGAACGTCAGCGCGGAAGTGATCGACCGCAGGGTGCAGTCGCTGGAGGTGGCGGGCCAGGAACTGCTGACCCGCGACAAGGTCTCGCTGCGGGTCAACCTGGCGGCCAGCCTCAGGGTGGTCGACCCGGTGCAGGCACGGACCCGGGTGGCCAAGCACAGCGACTTCCTCTACCGCGAGCTGCAGTACGGCCTGCGTCAGGCAGTCGCTTCGAAGACGCTGGACGAGCTGCTTGGCGACAAGGCCTCGCTGGACGCCGACATCTTCGCCTTCGTCAGGGGACGGGTGTCCGGCTACGGCATCGAGGTGTTGGGCGTCGGGGTGAAGGACGTGATCCTGCCGGGTGAGATGAAGGCGATCCTCAACAGCGTGGTGCAGGCGGAAAAGCAGGCCCAGGCCAATGTGATCCGTCGGCGTGAGGAGGCGAACGCGACCCGTTCCCTGCTCAACACCGCCAAGTTGATCGAGGACAACCCGACCCTGCTGCGCCTCAAGGAGCTGGAGGCGCTGGAGAAGGTCACCGAAAAGATCAGCCAGCTGACCGTGTTTGGCGGCCTGGATGGCGTCATGCAGCAGCTGGTCAAACTGCGCTGATCATTGCAACCTGCTGCGCGGCGGAACGGACACCGTCGCGCAGCTTCTTCCTTTGAGGACGTTCGACGTGGACACACCAAGATTGCTTGCGCAGGGCTGGGACGATTCGGCGTCGGCGTGGATCGAGGTGATGGGCGAATCCGGCGACTGGGGTCGCCGATACGTGCTCGATGCGCCCATGCTGGCCCAGGTCGACGCGCTACTCCCCGGCCACGTGCTGGACCTGGGCTGCGGCGAAGGGCGCTTCTGTCGGCTGCTGCGCGCGCGCGGGTGGACGACGTTCGGGATTGATCCGACCGCGGCGCTGATCGAGCGGGCACGCGAAGTGGATCCGCAAGGGGACTACCGCATCGAGTCAGCGGAGTCACTGAGCCTTGAATCCGCCAGCGTCGATCTGGCGGTCGCCTATCTGTCGCTGATCGATATCGAACAGCTGGACGCGGCCATCGAAGAAGTGGTTCGCGTGCTTCGGCCCGGCGGTCAGTTCCTGATCGCCAACCTGCAGGCCTTCAACACCGCCGCTGTCGGCCTTGGCTGGAGCCGGCCGCTGTTCGGCCCGCGGCGTTTCAGTATCGACCACTACCTGAGCGAGCGTCCGGTCGAGACGGCATGGCGCGGCATCCGGATCGTCAACTGGCACCGGCCTCTGGAGCGCTACATGCAGGCGCTGCTCAAGGCAGGGCTGACGCTCACCCATTTTGCCGAGCCGGCGCCGCAGGGCGTCGACGATGACAAGGCCGACCGCTATCGACGGGCGCCCAACTTCCTGCTGATGACCTGGCGCAAACCGGTCTGATGCCGCCCTTGCCGGGCCAAATTGCCGCACTCGAACCGGTCGGGAATCCCGACGGTCGAAGGCGGGCTTATCGGCCTTCGGGCAGGCGCCGGTCACGCCGCGCGCACAGGAGAAGCCGGTGGGACGCTCGACGCCTGGTGGATCGGGGCCAGTGATGCCCGCGGTTTTGCGCTCCTCACGGAGGCGCTATCCGCTGCGCAGGCTCGGGCTGAACGATCAAGGCGCGTGGTCACGGCATACTTCCCAGGCAAGCCAAATGATTGGCGCTACAGAGCGAGACGCGCAGTGAGAACCTTGGTGATCTTCCTGGCCCTGGTGTTCGTCCTCTCAGGCGTCGCCAAGCTGCTGGCTCTGCCGTTCGAGACCGAAGCGTTCGCGCGCTGGGGATATCCGCTCTGGTTCATGTACCTCACCGGCCTGCTCGAGGTGGCGGGGGCGGTCGGCCTGTTGCTGCCCAGACTTTCGGCGCTGGCATCGGGCTGTCTTGCCGCGCTGATGCTGGGCGCGGTGGCCACCCACGCCGTCCACGCAGAGTGGCCGATGTTCGCCGTGGCGTCGGCGATCCTGATCTTGGCAGCGTGGCGCGGCTGGAAGGGCAGGGCCGAGGTGGCGGACTTGTTCCGGGGGGCGGGCCGCTGGTGAGGCACTGGCATGGTCTTGTGCTGCTGGCGGCCCTGCTGGTGGCCGGCTGCAGCACGCCGCCGGTCAAGCGCTGGCCCGAGCGCAGTCCCGAGGATGTTCGCGCCCAGCTGCAGACGCTGCTGCCTCCCAAGCTTGCCGAGCGCGAGGCCTGGGCGCGGGACATCGCGGCTGCTTTCCAGCATCTCGACTTGCTGCCCAGCACCGACAACCTGTGCGCCGCGCTGGCGGTGATCGAGCAGGAGACCGGCTACCGCGCCGATCCTTCAGTGCCCAACCTGCCAAGGATCGCCCGTGCCGAAATCGAGCAGCGCGCGGCGCGGCTGAAGATCCCCAAGCTGGCCGTCGCGGCGGTGCTCAAGCTGCCCTCGGGCAATGGCCAGCGCTTCGAGCAGCGCCTGGCAGCGCTGCGTACGGAAAAGGACATGAGCGATCTGTACGAAGAGCTGATCGCCCGCGTTCCGATGGGTGCGGCCCTGTTTGCCTCGGCCAATCCGGTGCGCACCGGCGGCTCGATGCAGGTGTCGATCGCCTTTGCCGAGGCGCATGTGCGCCGGCATCGCTATCCGTATGGCGATGACCTATCGCTGCGCGACGAGGTATTCACCCGCCGCGGCGGCGTGTATTTCGGCATCGCCCACCTGCTGCAGTATCCGAACTCCTACGACCGACACATCTACCGCTACGCGGATTTCAACGCCGGCTGGTACGCCAGTCGCAACGCTGCGTTCCAGGCGGCCCTGGCCCGGCTGAGCGGGGTCGACCTGGTGCCCGACGGCGACCTGCGGCTGCCGGATACCGGCCTGTTCGACGACCGCGTCGCACGCACCGAGCAGGCGGCGCTGGCGCTGGCCGGCGAGCTGGGCCTGTCGGCCTCGCGGATCCGTCGCGACCTGGCCCGCGAGAACCAGTTCGACTTCGAGCAGACCGCCACTTGGGCGGCGGTGTTCGCTGCGACCGAGGCCAAGGCCGGACGCGAACTGCCGCGGGCGGTGCTGCCGCAGATCCGGCTGAGCGGGCCGAAAATCAGCCGGCCGCTGACCACCGCCTGGTTTGCCGGTCGTGTGCAGTCGCGCTACCAGCAGTGCATCAACCGCGCCTACGCGCCGTGACCTGCCGGCGACGCTGCGAGCGCCGGCCCGGCAGGGTGGGGCGCTGCCTTCCATGCTTGTCCGAAGGCCTTGCCTCCGGCCTGCACAGCGGGCGTCAGCGAGGCAGCTGCAGCTGAGTGACGGGTTAAGTCATGGCGGCCCATAGGGCGGCCCACGATGCGCTTGCCAGGGTCCGCGATGTTGATGTCCGAAAGCGGCCGGCAGGCGGCCGGCGCAGGGGCTAGCATGCAGCCCATGGAATCGCTTCCCGCCCCGATGCTTGCCGCCTTTGCCGCCGCCCGCCGCGCCCGTGATCCGCGCTTCGACGGGCGCTTCTTCGTCGCGGTGACCAGCACCGGGATCTACTGCCGGCCGGTCTGCCCTGCACCCACCGCGCTGGAGCGCAACGTGCGCTACTTCCAGCATGCCGCGGCCGCCGTGGTGGCCGGCTTCCGGCCTTGTCTGCGCTGTCGGCCGGAGCTGTCGCCGGCGCTGGCGCCCTGCGATGGCGGCGACCGCGTGGTGGAGATGGCCCTGCAGCGGATCCGTCAGGGCGCGCTGGAACAGGGCGATGTAGCCGGCCTGTGCGAAGGACTGGGGGTGGGCGAGCGCCAACTGCGCCGGCTGTTCGCGGCGCGGGTCGGCGCCGGGCCGCTCGACGTGCATCTCAACCAGTGCGTGCTGCTGGCAAAGCAGCTGCTTACCGAGACCGCGCTACCAGTGACCGAGGTCGCCCTGGCCTCGGGCTTTGGCAGCCTGCGCCGCTTTAACACTGCGTTCCAGCAGCGCGCGGGCATGAGCCCGAGCGCCCTGCGCCGACAGCGGCACCCGGCCGTCGAGGACGGGCTGGTGCTGCAGCTCGGATACCGCCCGCCGCATGACTTTTCCGGCCTGCTGGCCTTCCTGCGCCGGCGCGAGATCAGCGGCGTCGAGCGGATCGACGACAGCTGCTACCGGCGCGTCCTGCCCGGCCGTGCCCGCAGCGGCTGGCTCGCGGTCAGGGCGCTGCCCGGCCGGCATGCGCTGGAGGTCCGCCTGGCCCTGCCCGATCCCGAGCGACTGCCCTCGATCCTGCGCCGGCTGCGCCGCCTGTTCGACCTGGATGCCGACCCGCTGGCCATCGACGCCGTACTCGATGCCGACCCGCTACTGCGCGGGCTCGGCCAGCGCTTTCCCGGCCAGCGCCTGCCTGGCGCCTTCGACGGTTTCGAGGCCATGGTCCGCGCGGTGCTCGGCCAACAGGTCAGCGTCGCCGCGGCGAGCACCCTGATGAACCGGGTGGTCGAGCGATTCGGTGAGCCGCTGCCCGCGGCCGAGGGCTTCTGCCGCCGCTTTCCGACGCCGGCGGCCATTGCTGAGGGTGACTTCGAGGGCATCGGACTGACCGGTGCGCGGGTTGCCTGTCTGCGCGGGCTGGCGCGGGCGGTCGCCCAGGGCGTGCTTGCCGACGAGCCGGGCCGGGTAGATCCGGCGGCCTGGCGACGCACGGCACTCGCGCTGCCGGGGATTGGTCCGTGGACCGCCGACTACATGGCCATGCGCGTATTGCATGACCCCGACGCCTTTCCCGCCGGGGATCTGGTCCTGCGCCAGCAGCTCGGCGACGGCAGCGTGCTCAGCGAGCGTGCCTGCGCAGCACGCGCCGAGCCGTGGCGCCCTTGGCGCGCCTATGCCCTGATGCGCCTGTGGCGCAAGGCCGCCGAATCCACCCCGGCAAGGAGAAAGCCGTGAACGATCTGCGCTACTGCCGACTCGATTCACCGATCGGTCCGCTGACCCTGCTCGGTGACGGCGTTGCCCTGCATGCCATCCTGTTCCCGGTCGACCGCGCGCCCGCGCAAGTGGCGCAGGGCGCCAGGGAAGAGGCGCCGTGCTTTGCCTCAGCGCTCCGCCAGCTGGACGAGTATTTCGCCGGCAGACGTCGACAGTTCGATCTGCCCCTGGCGCCCACCGGAACCCCGTTCCAGCGCGAAGTCTGGCAGGCCCTGCAGGCCATTCCCCTGGGTGAAACGGAAAGCTATGCCGGCCTTGCGCAGCGCATCGGCCGGCCGCGCGCGGTGCGTGCGGTGGGCGCGGCCAACGGCCGCAATCCGCTGCCCATCGTGATCCCCTGTCATCGGGTGATCGGCGCCGATGGATCGCTGACCGGCTTCGCCGGCGGGCTGCCGACCAAGGCCTGGCTGCTGCGCCATGAGGCGGGACTTGTCGGAGGACAGGCGCCGGGTCAGGCGGGGTTGTTCGGCTAACCCGGACATTTCATGAGGGGGCGCGGATGATCGCCGAGGACTTTGCGCCGAGGGCAAGGCGC
>CAYGMG010000181.1:0-7165 GCA_964350895.1 uncultured Lysobacter sp. | reverse complement strand
ATTGGCTGCAGCACACTGCCTTCGGCGTGGCGTTCGGAGAACAACTCGCTGCCGACGCGTTCGTCGCCGAGATACACGGCCAGTTCGAGAATGGTCTCGGGGTCGGGCAGCGCTACGCCCAAGCCCGCAGCGCTTATCGGCTTGTTAAGGCGCAGCTCCAGCGCAGCCGCGCCATCGAGGCGGGCACGGCCGCGTTCCCATCGCACATCGGCAAGCGTCGTGACATCGAGCTGACGATGCGCGGCCGCCTGCGGCGCGGCGAGGGCCTCGGCGAGCACTACCGGCTCGAGTGCGGCCGAATCGGCGAGCGCTATGACTCCTGCAGTGCCCGAAAACGCTGGCCAAAGCAGCAGGCAAAGTGCCCATGCGAGTCCGCAACCGATTCGCCATTTCGAAGTGAACATGCCTTGACGCTCCACCGCCGGGATCAGGCTTCAGTGTCGATGCAAGTTCCAAGTCATTGAATGGGCGGAGGTTGCAGATCCATGCCTGCTGGTTGCAGCGCGCGCTCAGCCGGGTTCGCGGGCCCAGGCGGACGGGCTCTTGCCGTAGCGCTCGCGGAACCGCCGGCTGAAATGCGACACGCTGGCAAAGCCAACAGCATCGGCCACCTCGGCCACATTGCCGGCCCGATCGGCGAGCAATTCGGCCGCCTTCTGCAGCCGGCGGCTGCGCAGGTACTCCTCCGGCGCACAGCCAGCCTCGGCCTTCAGTCGCCGGAACAAGGTGGTGCGGTCCATGTGCATCAACTCAGCCCAGTCACGCACCGAAAACGTCGGCTCGGCGAGCTGCGCGTCAAGCAGGGCATCGATGCTGCGCAGGAAGGCCGACGCGGTGTTGCTCACCGGCGCCCCGGTCGCGCGCGGGCGCTGCTGGAGCTGTTCCCGCAGCCGTCGGCGGGTGGCGATCAGGCCGGCGATCCGTGCCGCCAGCTCGGCCGTATCGAAGGGTTTTGGCAGGTAGTCATCGGCGCCGGCCTGCAGCCCACGCACGATGTCGTCCTTGGCCGTCCGTGCAGTGAGCATCAGCACCGGCACGAAGCCCAGTTCGGGGTCGCCCTTGATGGCGGCGGTCATCGCCAAGCCGTCCATGCGCGGCATCATGCCGTCGCAAACCACCAGATCCGGTATGTGCTCGCGGGCCAGCAACAGGCCGGTCTCGCCATCTCCGGCTTCGATGATCCGATAGCTGCGCCCAAGGCGCAGGCGCAGGAAGTCGCGCAGCTCGGCGTTGTCGTCGACAAGCAGGATCGAGGGCCGATCTTCCTCGCTTCCGGCAGCGGTGTCTGGCTCGACGTGACTCTGCGGAACTGCGGCAGCGGGCGAGGGCACGGAGGGATCACCGGGCAGGATGCTGACCCGAAGATCGTCGGGAATGGATACCGTAAAGCAGGCGCCCTCCCCAGGGCGGCTGTGCAAGCGCACTTCACCTTGGTGCAGTTCCGCCAGCTCGCGAGCCAGTGCAAGACCGATGCCGGTGCCTGGCTGCCCAGGATCGGCATGTGCGCCCTGTTCGAAGCGGTCGAAGATGCGCGCCTGATCGACTTCGGCGATGCCGGGGCCATTGTCGGCCACGCGGATTTCGAAGTGACCTTTGAGATGCTTCAGGCTGACCTCGACCGTTCCCCCGGCCGGGGTGAACTTGAGCGCGTTGGAAAGCAGGTTGGAGAGAATGGTGTCGAGATGCGCCGCATCGCAGACCGCCTGCAAGGAGCTGTCGGCGCCGTTGAGCACAAGGGCTATGTCGCGTCTTCGCGCCTGCAGGGCAAAACGTTCGACCTGAGCACGAAGGCGCTCGGCGAGATTGACCTCGGCCAGGGCCAGCTGCATGCGGCCGGCAGCCAGGCGCTCGATGTCCAGCACCTGGCCAATCAGCGACTGCATCGCCTCGGCATTGCGCAGAGCCATCTCTACATGCTGTTTCGCCTCGGCGCCGAGCTCTCCGCAGGCGCCGCGTGCCAGCTCCTGCAGCGGTGCGCGGGTGAGCGTCAAAGGCGTGCGCAGCTCGTGCGAGACATTGGCAAAGAAGCGCGCACGGGCCGCGCTCAACCGGCCGATCTCGCGCGCCTGACTGCGCACCTCGGCGGTCCGCTCGGCGACGACGTGCTCCAGCCGTACGCGCTCTGTCTGCAAGTGTCGTTCGCGGTGGCGCTGGCCCAGTCGTGATGCCAGTGCCAGCAAGGAGAGGGCGAGCAGGGTATAGCCGACAAGGGCCAGCGGCGCCAGATGAGCCGGCGGCAGCACGCGGAACGCATAGGGTGTTGCCGCAGCAACCGCGCCACGCAGGTCGCGCGCCTCGACATGCAGGCGGTACTGCCCGCCGGGCAGATTGGTGTAATCGCGCTGGGTCTCTCCGCTCCAGCGCGACCATTCCGGCTCCAGCCCTTCCAGCCGGACCCGGTACTGGGTCCGGTCGGGACGCTCGAAGTTGGCCAGGGCGTACTCGAAGCGCAGCGAATCAGTGCGCTGGGCAAGCGGTTCGATCCCGCCGGCTGCATCCGGACCCGCACGCAGCCACTCTCCGTGCTCCGGATAGCCGACCCGCAGCAGATTCAACCTGCTGCGCGCTGGCTCGTCGGGTGCATGGTCGCGGACTCGGAACAGACCCGGGTAGCGCCCGATCCAGGTAAACCCATCCTGCGTGGTGATAAACCAGTTCTGCCCGGGTTCGAGCTGTCCCAACCAGCGCCCCTGCCAGCTCACCTGACCGTCGGGTTGCCGCTGGCCGGACCACAGCGCACCGCCGGGTCCGACTCCGGCCAGCAGCCGGCCAGGCGCCGGCTGGTGGATCCGGTAGACGTTTCGAGGTGGATCGAAGTAGGCGTTCTGAAACTGCGGGTCGGGCTCGATGCGAGAGCCATCGGCAGCCAGTCGATAAGCCCCCTCGCTGGTGCCGAACAGAATCCGATCAGCCAGCGCGAATGCCCAGGCGTAGCCGGGCGGCACGCCATCATCGGCATCCAGTGTGGCCTTCAGCGCGAGCTGATCGTTCTGCCAGGCAAGCCGATAGATCACGCCAGCGGTCGTGCCGGCCCAGACCTGCCCTGCAGGGCCCTCCACCACCGTATGCACGCGCCGGGTGATGCCATCGACCTTGTAGGTCGACCATTTCCCGTCGACCCAGGACAGAACGCCTAGGCCCGACTCCAGTTCCGCGTATACCGCCCTGTGTAGCCGCGACGGAATCAGCTTGTAGCCATAGGTGTCGGGCAGCAGTCTCTCGCTGGCCACGGTGCGGTAGCTATCGAGATCGAAGCGCATCTCATGCACGCCCTCCGAGCCCGAAACCAGCACCGTATCGCCTTGGTCCAGCAGTCCGAACACTTCCAGCAAGGGCGCATCGAGAGAGTGCCAGCGGCTGGCATCGCTGCCGTCAGCAGCCAGCACGCCGACGCCCTGCGCGCCGCCGACCAGGAGTGCGCCCTGATGGGTAGCCAGAGTGTCAGCGCGCTGCAGACCGAAGTCCGCGTCATACACCCGCGGTCCGTGCAGATCCAGACGACTGATGGCGCCCGCCTGGGCCAGCCACAATCCCCCCTGATGATCCAGCGCCAGGGCGTCGATGGTGTCAGCAGGAAGACCAGTGCGTCGCGTCAGGTGCTCTACCAGATGTCCTTGCGCGTCGAACCAGAACAGGCCGCGATGGCGCGTGCCGAGCAGCCAGCTGCCGTCAGCCAGGGGCATTGCGGTGAAGGGCCAGCTGCCGGCTAGATCTGCCGCCACCGCGACCGGCTCGGTCGCCGATTCGGACAGCCAGAAAAGGCCATCATCCAGCGTGCCCAGCAGCAGGCGCTCGGTATCCCAGCCCTGCAGGAAGGTGATCCTAGGGCCCTTGGGCAGCTGATAGCCCGACTGCGCTGCCGGTAGATCGCCGGCTTCGGGAAACTCGGTGAAGTCATGCAGCCGATCGCCGATCAGCACCCACCAGCGCTGCTGGTGAACCAGGGCGAGGCGGAACAGTTTGTCGGGCGTCTCGTAGGCTTGAAGCTGTCGGCCATCCCAAACGAAAAGATGGCGCAATGCCTGAAAGTAGGTCCGATCGCCGATCCGGGCAATTGCCCGGGTCTCGCCGAACTGTTTTTGCGACTCGGGCAGGGACGCGCTGAGCGATCGGTACTCCCAGCCGCCGTCGGCCGCTGCTTCAAACCAGCCGAACTCGTCGGGTGAACCGACCCAGACGCGTCCTGCCTCGTCGACCTCCAGGACGCGAACGCGATCCTGTTGCGGCATCGGCAGCAGTGACCAGGACGCACCGTCGAAGCGCAGCAGCCCGCTGCCATTGCCGACCAGCATTCGGCCATCGTCGGCCTGGGCCAAGCCCCAATTCTGCACCTGGCCACGGTATTCGGCCATCGGCCAGGTCTGCAGCAGTGGCTTGCCTGGCGGCGCTTCCGTGGCCCGCGCGCCCGCGCTTAAAAAGAGCGCGGCGAGAATGGCAGGTGTGCACAGGGCAAGCATCCATGCCGTCATCGGAACCCTCCGCTCGTGTCCTGTCCCGGAAGTACATCGCAGAATTCGCTCGGTCTGCGCCGTCGATGCTGCGTTGCTCGTCGTCGCCATAGCGCTGCTATGCCTCCTTCTCGCGCCTTGCCTCGACGACGCATCCGCGTGGCGACATCAACAACATACTTCCGGGACAGGACACTAGTTAGTCGTCCGGAGTCTAGCGCAGCGCGGCGGCAGGGCAGGGTGGCGAAGTCCGACCTGTTCACAGCCCGCGCCCGAGCGCCGGGCCAGTGCGGAACCCCCAATCCCGTCTATAATGCCCGGCTTTCTCGGCTGGAGCGGTCCATGTTGCGGATCAAGACGGAAGCGCTGACCTTCGATGATGTCTCGCTGGTGCCGGCGCACTCGAAGATCCTGCCCAAGGACGTGTCCCTGGCCAGCCGGCTGACCCGCGACATCAGGGTCAACACGCCGATCGTCTCGGCGGCGATGGACACCGTCACCGAGGCCAATCTGGCGATCGCCATGGCCCAGTTCGGCGGCATCGGCATCGTCCACAAGAACATGAGCGTGGAGCGCCAGGCCAATGAAGTGCGCACGGTCAAGATGTTCGAGGCCGGAGTCATCCGCAGCCCGTTCACCGTCAGCCCGGACACCACCATCGGCGAAGTGATGAAGCTGACCCGCGCGCGGCGCATCTCCGGCGTGCCGGTGGTCGAAGGCGGCGAGCTGGTCGGTATCGTTACCAGCCGCGACATGCGCTTCGAAAAGAAGCCGGATGATCCGGTGCGCCACATCATGACCAAGAAGGACCGCCTGGTGACCGTGCGCGAAGGCGCCGGCCACGACGAGGTCCTGCAGCTGATGCACAAGCACCGCATCGAGAAGGTGCTGGTGGTCGACGAGGCCTTCCATCTGCGCGGGCTGATCACGGTCAAGGACATCCAGAAGGCGCAGGACAATCCAGACGCTGCCAAGGATTCCGACGAGCGCCTGCGGGTCGGCGCCGCAGTCGGCGTAGGTGGCGACACCGAGGCGCGGATCGCCGCCCTGGTCGAGGCCGGGGTCGATGTGGTGGTAGTGGACACCGCGCACGGCCACTCGCAGGGCGTGCTTGATCGCGTGCGCTGGGTAAAGAAGCATTTCCCCGGCGTGCAGGTGATCGGCGGCAATATCGTCACCGGCGATGCCGCGCTGGCCCTGCTGGATGCCGGCGCGGACGCAGTGAAGGTCGGTGTTGGGCCAGGCTCGATCTGCACCACGCGCATCGTCGCCGGCGTCGGCGTGCCGCAGATCACCGCCATCGGCATGGTCGCCGAGGCGCTCAAGGAGCAGATACCGCTGATTGCCGATGGCGGCATCCGCTACTCCGGCGACATCGCCAAGGCCATCGCCGCCGGCGCCTCGACGGTGATGATCGGCGGCCTGTTCGCCGGCACCGAGGAAGCCCCGGGCGAGATCGAGCTGTTCCAGGGCCGCAGCTACAAGAGCTACCGTGGCATGGGCTCGCTCGGCGCGATGGAGCAGGGCAGCAAGGACCGCTACTTCCAGGATGCTTCCGACGCTGACAAACTGGTTCCGGAAGGCATCGAGGGCCGCGTTCCTTACCGCGGACCGGTGCGCGCCATCGTCCACCAGCTGGCCGGCGGCCTGCGCGCATCGATGGGTTATGTGGGCTGCGCCGACATCGACAGCATGCGCACCCGCCCCGAATTTGTCCGGGTCAGCAATGCCGGCGTGCGCGAGTCACATGTGCATGACGTGCAGATCACCAAGGAACCGCCGAACTATCGGATGAGTTGATGGAGCCGTGATTGGTGATTCGTTATTCGCTGAAGCAGATCACCGCGAGCCGCCGCTCTTCCGATCTTTCGAATCACCAATCACGAATCACCAATCACGGGCTCCAATGCACGACATCCATAGCGACAAGATCCTCATCCTCGACTTTGGCGCGCAGTACACCCAGCTGATTGCCCGCCGGGTCCGGGAGCTTGGCGTGTACTGCGAGATCTGGGCCTGGGATCACGACCCTGCCGAGATCGCCGCTTTTGGCCCAAAGGGGATCATCCTTTCTGGCGGGCCGGAGTCGACCACCGAAGCCGGCTGCCCGCGGGCACCGCAGGAAGTGTTCGACAGCGGACTGCCGGTGCTCGGCATCTGCTACGGCATGCAGACCATGGCCGCCCAGCTCGGCGGCGCCACCGAGGCCGCCGACCAGCGCGAGTTCGGCCATGCCGAAGTCCGGATCGCTGCCAAGGATCGATTGCTCGGCGACCTCAACGACCACCCCGGCAGCGCCAGCGCGCGGCTGGATGTCTGGATGAGCCACGGCGATCACGTCACCCGCGCGCCGCCCGACTTCGTGGTCACCGCCACCACCGACCGCATCCCGGTCGCCGCTTTCGCCAACGAGGCCAAGCGCTGGTACGGCGTGCAGTTCCACCCGGAAGTCACCCACACCAGGCAGGGCCAGGCCCTGCTCGAGCGCTTCGTCCGCGAGATCAGCGGCTGCGACGCGCTGTGGACCGCGGACAACATCATCGACGACCAGATCGCCCGGGTCCGTGATGCGGTCGGCCTCGACGAAGTCATCCTCGGCCTGTCCGGTGGCGTCGACTCCTCCGTGGTCGCGGCCCTGCTGCACAAGGCGATCGGCGACCAGCTGACCTGCGTGTTCGTGGATACCGGCCTGCTGCGCTGGCAGGAGGGCGATCAGG
>CAYGMG010000180.1:0-7205 GCA_964350895.1 uncultured Lysobacter sp. | reverse complement strand
CACTGACTGCGGTTTGATCGAAGCTCCGCGGTCGCGGATACGATCCGCTCCCACAACAGCTCGCTGGCGTGCCCTGCGAACGGCAGCTTCGCGCCCAATCCCCACCCTCGCCGAGGTCCCCTGCTGGCCTGCGGTCTTGCGACTCAGCTCCTCATCTTTGCCCGCACCGGAACCCTGATGCCTCTTGAATTTCGGGTCCAGTGCCCCATTTGCGCTTCATCCTGCGGGTCGCCCCGCCACCCTGACTCTGCGAGAACTTCCGATGCCGATCTACGGATTCGAATGCCCCAGCTGCAACCACCGCTTCGATCGCCTGCAGAAGCTGTCGGATGCCGATCCGACGGTCTGCCCGGCCTGCCAGGCCGAGGGCCTGCGCCGGCAGATCAGCGCGCCGGCCTTCCGGCTGTCCGGCAGCGGCTGGTACGAGACCGACTTCAAGAAGGACGGTGACAAGAAGCGCAACCTCGCCGGTGAGGGCGATGGCGGCGCCAAGAGTGATGCCGGTGGCAGTGACGGTGGCAAGTCCGATGGCGGCAAGGCCGACACTGCCAAGACCGACTCTGCTGCGCCGGCGTCGAGCAAGGCCGAGCCGGCGAAGAGCGAGTCCAAGCCGGCAAAGAGCGAATCCAAGCCTGCCACCCCGGCAGCATCGGGCGGCGCCAGCTAAGGCTTGATGCGCGCCGTGCTCTGGCGGCCGGCTCAGGACTCCGCTTCGCGCTGCGCCGTCTCGGCCTGTTCGATGCGTTCGCCCAGGGTGTCCAGCTCGGCGCGGCCGGCCTCGCGGCGGCCCTTGTCCTTTTCGTCCTCAAGAGCAGCCTCGCGATCCTTGAGCGCGCTGCGCAGCTGCTCGACCGAGGCCGCCTCGTCGGCCTTGTCGAAGGCGACCGCTTCGGCCTCGCCGCTCGATGCGTCTTCGACGCCGGCCGGGCTGGCCTCGGCCTGCGGCAATGTGCGCTGGTTCTCGCCCAGGGCGCGGGTGTTCATGAAGTTGGGCGAGACGATCTCGATGTCCGCGCCGTGCAGGTGGTCGAGCACCGCCTCGCGCAGCTTGGAACGGGTCGAGATCAGGTGGGTGGTGTCGCTGAGCAGGCCGGCCACCCGGTAGGTCACCGAAAAGTCGCCGAGCTGGCGCACCTGCACGAAGCCCTCCTCAAGGCCCGCCGCGGCGCTGGCCTCGACCAGCAGGCTGGCTATCCGCTTGCGCGGCACGTCGTAGCCGAGCGAAACCTCGCAGGAGACGATGGTGCCGCTGGCGCGGACCCGGCGCAGTGGCTGGGTCACCATCAGCAGGTTGGGCACGGTGACCAGGTCGCGGTCCTCGGTTTGCAGTTCGGTGTGCAGCAGGTCCATCTCGGTGATCCGCCCGCTCAGATCGCCGACGCTGATGAAGTCGCCCGGCCGCGCGTTCTGGATCAGGCGCAGCATCACCCCGGCCATGACATTGCCGATGAAGGTGGTCGAGGCCAGGGCGATCGACGCGCTGAGCAGGATGCCAAGCAGGCTGAGCAGCTGGCCGCGCAGGGTTTCGCTTACCGGCAGGGCGACCAGTAGGGCGATCAGGCCAGCCAGGGTCAGGGCCAGCATGATCAGCTGGAAGCGGAACTGCAGCTCGGGCTTGCTGCGCCAGCGCCGGCGCAGCACGGTGTTGATGCCGGCCAGGGCCAGCACCACGCCTAGCAGTACGGCAAGCATCGGCACGCCCGCGCGCAGTGCCTCCCATAGCCACCCCATGAAATCCATCCGCTGTTCTCCCCGCCGTCGACCGCGAGCCTAGACCATTCCGCCGGCGCCGCGCGCAGCCACGCCCTGATCGACGTAAGCTTGGCCGATGAAAATCTACCAACTGATCTCGATCGCTCTTGCCGGCCTGCTCGCGCTGGCGCCGCTGCCTTCTGCTGCCACACCGGGAGCTGCTTCGCCGGCCGCCGCGTCGTCGGTCGACGCATTCCTTGATCGCCTGCGCTCGCACTGCGGGCAGGCCTTTGCCGGGAAGATCATCGCCAACCTGCCGCCGCCCAGCGAGCCGGATGCGTTCGAGGGCAAGACCCTGGTCATGCATGTGCGGCAGTGCGGGCCCGACGAGCTGAGAATTCCCTTCCACGTCGGCGAGGATCGTTCACGGACCTGGGTGCTGACCCGCACCGCGAACGGTCTGCGGCTCAAGCATGACCATCGCCATGAGGATGGCAGTCCGGATGCGGTCACCCAGTACGGTGGCGATACCAGCGCGCCGGGCAGCGCCGGGCGCCAGGCCTTCCCGGTCGACGCCGAGTCGATCGCCAACTTCAAGACCAATGGCCTGATGGCTTCGCTGCAGAACACCTGGGCGATCGAGATCGAGCCCGGCCAGCGCATGGTCTACGAGCTGTCGCGGCCCAGCGGGCGGCTGTTCCGGGTCGAGTTCGACCTCAGCCAGCCGGTGGCCGCACCGCCAGCGCCGTGGGGCGCGGATGGCGCTGCAGTCGACCGTCCCTGATCTGCGCAGGGCGATGGGCATCGTCCTCGCAGCAGCGCAGCGGACGACCGGATACGCTGCGCGCTGTCCAGTTCGCCCATTGGCCATCGCATGAGCCCGCCTGACGCCGCGCCGGACCCCTTCGTCATCGCGATTTCCTCGCGGGCGCTGTTCGACCTCGAGGATTCGCACCTGCTGTTCGAGCGCGAGGGTCTTGAGGTCTATGCCGAGTACCAGCGCAGCCAGGAAGACCAGGTGCTGGCGCCGGGGATCGCCTTCCCTCTGGTCAAGAAGCTGCTCGCGCTGAATGCGCTGGGCCGCGAGGGCGTGCCGGCGATCGAGGTGATCCTGATCTCGCGCAACTCCTCGGACACCGGCCTGCGGATCTTCAACTCGATCGAGCACCATGGGCTTGGCATCGTGCGCGCCGCCTTCAGCAATGGCGCGCCGCCCTGGCCGTATATCCGCCCGTTCGGCGCGGCGCTGTTCCTCTCCGCGCACCCGGAGGATGTCGGCAACGCGCTGGAGGCCGGGGTTGCCGCTGCAACCCTGCTGCCCTCGCGCAGCAACAGCGCCCATCCGACCCAGCTGCGGGTCGCCTTCGATGGCGACGCGGTGATCTTCGGCAACCAGAGCGAGCGCATCTCCCAGGACCAGGGGCTGGAGGCGTTCGCCCGCAACGAGCGCGAGAAGGCTGCCGAGCCGCTGCCCGCCGGGCCGTTCCGCGGCGTGCTCAGCGCCCTGCACAAGATCCAGGCGGCGTTTCCGGCCGAGGCTTCGCCGCTGCGCACCGCCCTGGTCACCGCGCGCTCGGCGCCGGCGCACAAGCGGGTGATCCTGACCCTGCGCGACTGGGGCGTGCGCCTGGACGAGGCGTTGTTCCTCGGAGGCCGGGACAAGGGACCATTCCTGCAGGCCTTCGGCGCCGACATCTTCTTCGACGACTCGCACGCCAACGTCGAGTCGGCGCGCCAGCACGTCGCCACCGGGCACGTGCCCTGGCTGCGCGGCTGATCCACGTGCTGCGTCCGGGTCAGCCGCGCTCTATCGCGCAAACGCCATGCTGAGCGCTGGTGGCGTCGGCGCCGCGGTCATCGTCTGGCTGATCCTGCTTTTCGCGGTCGCCCTGTGGGGTGAGCGGCACGCGCCAGGGCGGCGCGGCGCGGCGATCATCTATTCGCTGTCGCTGGCTATCTACTGCACCTCATGGACTTTCTACGGCACCGTGGCGCAGGGCGTGAACTACGGCTGGTGGCTGCCGCCGACCTTCCTCGGCACCATCCTGCTGTACCTGTTCGGGCTGCCCTTCCTGACCCGGCTGCTGGCCAACTCCAAGGCCGCCAACGCGACCTCGGTGGCCGACTTCATCGCCTCGCGCTTTGGCCAGTCGAGCGGCCTTGCTGCCCTGGTCACCGGCCTTGTGGTGCTCGGCATGCTGCCCTACATCGCCCTGCAGCTGAAGGCGGTGGCGATGAGCTACTCGACCCTGGTCGCCGGCGGCGCCGAGCCACCGGCCTGGCAGGACAGCGCCTTCTACGTCGCCCTGATCATGGCCGCCTTCGCCATGCTCTTCGGCACCCGGCGCACCTCGGCCAGCGAGGCCAATCGCGGCCTGCTGCAGGCGATGGCTTTCGAGGCGCTGTTCAAACTGCTGGCTATGCTGGCGGTGGGCGCCTTCGTCGCCTTCAGCCTGTACGACGGCCCGCTGGACCTGCATGCGCAGTGGGCGACGGACGTCGAGCCGGTCGAGACGCCGCGCTTGAGCGCCTACATCACCCTGGCCTTCCTCGGCCTGACCGCGATGTTCACCCTGCCGCACCAGTTCCATGTCGGCGTGGTCGAGTGCGGCGGCCGTGATCAGCTGCGCACCGCACGCTGGCTGTTCCCGCTGTTCTTGCTGCTGATCAGCCTGCCGATCTGGCCGCTGGCCGCGGCGGGTCAGCTGCGCTTATCGCCGGTCGGCCTGCCGGCGGATCTGTTCGTGCTCGGCCTGCCGCTGGCCGAGGGCGCCCGCGCGCTCACCCTGCTGGCCTTCCTTGGCGGCATTGCCGCGGCCACCGGCATGGTGATCCTGGCCAGCCTCTCGCTGTCGATCATGATCGGCAACCACTGGGTCACGCCCTGGCTGCTGCGCCGACAGGGCTCGGTGCACGGCTGGCTGGGCGATGTGGCGCGGGTCCGGCGCTTCGGCATTGCCGCGGTGCTTGCCCTGGGCTATGTCTACTCGCGTGCGCTGGGCTCGCTGGATTCGCTGGCCGAGATCGGTGCACAGAGTTTCTCCGCGCTGGCCCAGTTGGCCCCCGCGGTGGTCCTTGGCGTGTACTGGCCGCGGCTGTCGGCACGCGCCATCGGCGCCGGGCTGATCGCCGGTTTCACGGTCTGGGCCTGGGTGCTGATTGTGCCCCTGCTTGGCCCGCCAACCCCGACCGCGCTGCGCTTTGGCGGGCTGGACCCGCTCTCGCTGGCGGTCTGGTCGAGCCTCGCGGTGAACCTGCTGGTGATGGTCGTGGTGCAGCGCATAGCCCCGGGCGGCGAGCGCGCGGCGATGGGGCCGCGGCTAGGCGCAGAGGCCCTGCAGCCGATTGCCCAGCGCTTCCTCGGCAGCGAGCGCAGTCGCCGCCTGCTCGCCGAGAGCGGCCAGCCGGTCGGCGAACTCGAAGACCGCGTGGCCCATGAGCTGACTGCCGTAATCGGCGCCGCTTCGACGCGCCTGCTGCTGGACGCGGCGCGGCTGGGCAGCGACCGGCAGATCGAACAGGTGGCATCCCTGGTAGGCGAGGCAGCGCAGGCGGCGCGCTTCTCCCGTCAGGTGCTGGCGGCGGCGCTGGAAAACATGAGCCAGGGCATCAGCGTGGTCGATGCCGAGCTGCGCCTGGTCGCCTGGAACCGCCGCTACGCAGAACTGTTCGGCTTTCCCGATGCCTTGCTGCAGGTCGGCCAGCCGATCGCCGATCTGATCCGCCATGCGCAGCTAACCCTGGGCGATGGCGATGACGATGCCGGCCTTGAGAAGCGCCTGTCGCACCTGCGCTCCGCGACCCCGCACCTGGCCGAGCGCCGCCTTCCCGATGGCACCATCGTCGAGATCCGCGGTGCGCCGATGGCCGGTGGTGGCTTCCTGACCACCTTTACCGACGTCACCGCCTTCCGTCGCAGCGAGGACGAGCTGACCCGGTTTGCGGCATCGCTGGAACAGCGTGTAGAGGAGCGCACCGCCGATCTCGATCATGCGCGCAGCGAGGCCGAGCAGGCCAACCTGGCCAAGAGCCGACTGCTCGCCACGATCACCCACGACCTGGCCCAGCCGCTGAACGCGGCGCGGCTGTTCGGACACTCACTCGCGCGGCGCGTGGAAGGGCGCGCCGAGCAGGCCGATGTGGAGCACCTGCTCGGCGCGCTGTCCTCGGCCGAGTCGCTGCTCTCGGGCTTGCTGGATATCTCCCGGCTGGGCGCCGGCGCAATGCGCCCGCGGCCGGTCGACTTCGCCCTGCAGGAGGTGCTCGATCCGCTGCTCGCCGAGTTCGCCGTGCTCGCCGCGGAGAAGGGCCTGCGCCTCGACCATGTCGCAACCCGCGCCTGGGTGCATGGCGATCCCCAGCTGCTGCGCCGGGTGCTGCAGAACTTTCTCGCCAACGCGGTGCGCTACACCGAGCGCGGGCGGATCCTGCTCGGCGTGCGGCGCGAGCGCGGCGCCCTTCGCATCGAGGTCTGGGACCAGGGGCCGGGCATTGCCGCCGAGCACCAGCAGGTGATCTTCGAGGAGTTCCATCGCCTGGATCGCGGTGGCCGTGGCCTCGGCCTTGGCCTTGCGATCGCCGAGCGCATCGCCCAGCTGCTCGGCAGCCGCGTCGCCCTGCGCTCGACGCCGGGCAAGGGCAGCGTGTTTTCCCTGACCCTGACGCGTGCCGCCGCGCGCCAGGACAGCACGGCACCGCAGCCGCCCGGCGAGTCACGGACCACGCTGGAGCTGTCGGTCTGGGTGATCGACAACGATGCCTCGGTCGCCGCCGGCATGCGCGCCCTGCTGGAAGGCTGGGGCTGCACGGTGCGTCTGATCGGCCAGCGCGAGCCGCTCGCCGACCTGCCGGTGCCCGATGTGCTTCTGCTCGACTACCACCTGGACGACAACCTGACCGGGCTTGCCCTGCGGCGCGGCTTGCCGGCACCCCTGCAAGAGCTGCCCTGCGCGCTGATTACCGCCGACCATGATCCAGTGATTCGCGCCGAAGCCGAGGCCGACGGCTGTCAGGTGCTCTACAAGCCGCTCAAGCCATTGGCCCTGCGCTCGATCCTGCGCCGCTGGAGCGGGCGCAGGCCGCGGCAGCGCCGGCAGTAGCGTCCGGTGCGGGCACAACCCGGCCGCTCGCCGCAGAACCGAACGGCACGCTTGTTTGTTGGAGCGCCCTTGGGCGCGACCGCGTAAATCCGCTCTGGCCACAGGCTGCGGTCAATCCGCAGCGCCACGGTCGCGGGCAAGCTGGCTCCCACGGGCGGCTGCGGTTTGCCAATGTCTGCTTCGGGCGGAGGCCGTGTGAAAACTCGACGGTAGGTCGCAGCGCCGGCGATTTGATCCGACGTACGCAGTCCTACGTCGATTCTGAGCCTGCGCACCTACAGAAACCACTCAAATTTTCGCGCAGCAGCCAATCGGCGAAAGCGGCAACGGGTTTTCACACAGCCTCGGCGCAAATTTGTCGTTCGTCGATGCCCATCCATTGCGCCGGCTTTCTGTGGGAGCGGATCGTATCCG
>CAYGMG010000179.1:0-7295 GCA_964350895.1 uncultured Lysobacter sp. | reverse complement strand
CAGATGGGCGCCCCAACGTTCGATACGGGCGTTCGGACGGTACGCCCGGTGCGCGCAAGGCGCACCCTACGGGGATTCGCGAACGCTCGGCGAACGACGAATTTGCGCCCAAATCCGTCCTTCTGGATTACCCTCGAATCCCTCCACCCCCCTTACCACCCTGCCCATGTCCGAGATCGCCCACTCCACCCCCCAGCTGATCGTGGTCTCCGGCCTGTCCGGCTCGGGCAAGTCGGTGGTCCTACGCACGCTGGAAGACCTTGGCTGCTACTGCGTCGACAACCTGCCCTCCGACCTGCTGCCGGACTTCGTGCGTTCGATCATGGCCAACGAGAATCCGCCGACGCGGCTGGCGGTGGGCATCGATGTCCGCAACCGCGCCGAGGATCTCTCGCATCTGCCGAGCGCGCTGTCCGAAGTGGGCGCGGCGGGCTTGCAACACCGGCTGGTCTTCCTCGACACCCGCGACGAGGTGCTGATCAAGCGCTACGCCGACACCCGGCGGCGGCATCCGCTGGGCCGCGGCGACGTGCGCCTGGCCGAGGCGATCGCGCTGGAGCGCCGCCTGCTCAAGCCGCTGGCGGCGATTGCCGACCAGGTGTTCGACTCCAGCGACCTCAACGTCCACCAGCTGCGCCGGCTGATCGTCACCGAGCTAGGCTTTGCCCAGCAAAGCGGCACCTCATTGCTGGTGGAATCTTTCGCCTTCCGACATGGCGTGCCCAGCGATGCCGACTTCATCTTCGATGCGCGCTGCCTGCCGAACCCGCACTGGGATCCGCGGCTGCGTCCGCTGTCCGGCAAGGATGCCGCGGTGCGCGAATACTTCGATGCCGAGCCGACCATGCAGGCCTACTTCCAGCAGATCGCCCAGTTCATCGACACCTGGCTGCCGCGCTTCGAGAACGAATCCAGAAGTTATGTAACGGTCGCCTTCGGCTGCAGCGGCGGCCGGCATCGCTCGGTGTATCTCGCCGAGCGGCTGACCGACCACCTGCGCGAGGGCGGCCGCGAGCAGACGCTGGCCTTCCATCGCGAAATCGAATGAGCGCGCCGGCAGTCCGACTCGCGCTCAGTCCCTTGGGCCGGAACGGCTGCGCAAACGAAAGCCGCCCCGGATCCGATCCGGAGCGGCCTTGAAAAAAGCCCGAGGCGGCGGGTGCCGCCTCGAGGCAGCGTGGATCAGGCCTTCAGCTCGAAGCGGTCGGCATCCATGACCTTGACCCAGGCGGCCACGAAGTCCTCGGCGAACTTCTGCTTGGCATCACTCTGCGCATAGACCTCGGACAGCGCGCGCAGCTGGGAGTTGGAGCCGAACACCAGGTCGGTGACCGTGGCCGTCCACTTCACGTCACCGCTCTTGCGATCACGGCCCTCAAGCACATTGGGATCGTCCTTGGAGCGCTTCCACTGCGTACCCATGTCGAGCAGGTTGACGAAGAAGTCATTGCTGAGCTCGCCGGGCCTGTCGGTGAACACGCCATGCTTGGCGCCCGCGGTGTTGGCGTCCAGCGAACGCAGTCCACCGATCAGCACGGTCATCTCCGGGGCGGTCAGTCCGAGCAGCTGGGCCTTGTCGACCAGCAGTTCAGCCTGCATCGAGGCAAGGTCCTTGCGCACATAGTTGCGGAAGCCATCGGCTTTCGGCTCAAGCGGCGCGAACGCGTCGGCATCGGTCTGCTCAGCGCTGGCGTCGGCACGACCCGGGGTGAAGGGCACGGTGACCTTGGCACCGGCCAGCTGGGCCGCGTGCTCGATGGCCACCGAGCCACCAAGCACGATCAGGTCGGCCAACGACACCTGCTTGCCGCCCGAAGCACCGGTGTTGAACTCGCTGCGCACGGTCTCCAGCTTCTCCAGCACCTTGGCCAGCTGGACCGGCTCGTTGATCGCCCAATCCTTCTGCGGTGCAAGCCGGATTCGTGCACCGTTGGCGCCACCACGCTTGTCGCTGCCGCGGAAGGTCGAGGCAGAGGCCCATGCCGTCGAAACCAGCTGTTGGGTGGTCAGACCGCAGGCAAGCAGCTTGCCCTTGAGCACGGCGATGTCCTGCTCGTCGATCAGCGGATGGTCGACCGCGGGGATCGGGTCCTGCCAGATCAGCTCTTCCTTGGGCACCAGCTTGCCGAGGTAGCGGACCTTGGGCCCCATGTCGCGATGGGTCAGCTTGAACCAGGCGCGGGCGAAGGCGTCGGCAAACTCCGCCGGATTGGCATGGAAGCGGCGGGAGATCTTCTCGTAAGCCGGGTCCATGCGCATCGCCATGTCGGCGGTGGTCATCATCGGCGCGTGGCGCTTGCTCGAATCGTGGGCGTCGGGAACGGTGCCGTCGCCGCTGCTGCCCTTGGGCTTCCACTGGTGGGCACCGGCCGGGCTCTTGGTCAGCTCCCACTCGTAGCCGAACAGGGTGTCGAAGTAGCTGTTGTCCCACTTGATCGGCGTCGGCGTCCAGGCGCCTTCGATACCGCTGGTGATGGCGTCGCCACCCGTGCCGCTACCGTGGGTGCTCAGCCAGCCGAAGCCCTGCGCTTCGATGTCGCCGCCTTCCGGCGCGACCCCTACCAGGGCCGCATCGCCAGCGCCGTGCGCCTTGCCGAAGGTGTGACCGCCCGCGGTCAGGGCGACCGTCTCTTCGTCGTTCATCGCCATGCGGGCGAAGGTCTCGCGGATGTCGCGTGCCGAGCCGAGCGGGTCCGGGGTGCCGTTCGGGCCTTCCGGATTGACGTAGATGAGACCCATCTGCACCGCAGCCAGCGGGCTCTCCAGCTCGCGGTCGCCGGTGTAGCGCTTGTCGCCCAGCCACTCGGTCTCCGGACCCCAGTAGATGTCGCCTTCCGGCTCCCAGATGTCGGCGCGACCGCCGGCGAAACCGAAGGTCTTGAAGCCCATCGACTCCAGGGCGACATTGCCGGTGAGCACGAACAGGTCGGCCCAGGACAGGTTGTTGCCGTACTTCTGCTTGATCGGCCACAGCAGGCGACGCGCCTTGTCCAGATTGCCGTTGTCCGGCCAGCTGTTCTCCGGCGCAAAGCGCTGCGCGCCGGATCCGGCGCCGCCGCGACCGTCACCGACGCGGTAGGTGCCTGCCGCGTGCCAGGCCATGCGGATGAAGAACGGGCCATAGTGACCGTAGTCGGCCGGCCACCAGTCCTGCGAGTCGGTCATCAGGGCGTGCAGGTCCTTGATCACCGCATCCAGGTCCAGCTGCTTGAACGCCTCGGCGTAGTCGAAATCCTTGCCCATCGGATCTGACAGGGTGGAATGCTGGCGCAGGATGTTGAGGTTCAGCTGTTCCGGCCACCAGGTGGCATTGCTCGGCCCCTTGGTGATGCGAGTCGTCGCACCGCCCGAAAACGGACACTTGGCTTCGTTGGATATTTCGTTCGACATGCGTGCTCCCTCCGGTTGTCTGGGGCTTTCGCCCTTGGCGCAGCAGCTTTTGCAGCAGTTTCCCGGACAAGACTGGCCGGGAAAGCCGGGCACACTGCGAGTGCTGTTCATCAGCGCTACGTGAAGCAGCTTAGACCCCTGCGCACCTCGAAGGAAAATGAATTGTATGCACCGAATCCATAGATACTGCCTATCACCGAGGCGGCGCGTATCGCCTAGCCGGGCGCCCTATGAGTCTGGTCTTGCAAAGGAGCGCCGTCGCCATGCATTGGATTGATATCCGCCTGCATCACCCCGGACAGCTTTTCGAATCGCTGGACCCCTCGCCGTTCCGCGACAAGGCCCTTGATCGCAATGCCGAGGCCTATCTGATCGAGTGCGTTGGCGAACTGCCCTCGCGCGCTGCCTTCACCCTGCGTCTGCATGGTCCGGCAGCACTTGCCGGCGATCTGGAGCAGATAGGTGCGGGACTGCATCGGCACTTCGCCCTGGCCCACGCCCAGGCGCTTCGTCGGCATCGTCGGCGTGCCAGGATCGCCCGCGTCGCGATGCTTTTCGGCGTCGCGGTGCTGGGCGGCGCGCTGCTGCTGCGTGCCCTGGTCAGCGAGTGGGGCGGTACCGGCGGCGAGATACTCGCCGAGGGCTTGCTGATCCTGGCCTGGGTGGCCCTATGGCGACCCGCCGAGATGCTGATTTTCGACTCTTGGGAGCAGCGCAGCGAGCATCAGGTGCTGAGCGCCCTGAGCCGGGCTCCGCTGAGCTTGCAGGCAGAACAAGCAGACTGAGCGCTGTGCGGATCGGGTAGCAATGAAGACAGCAATGGGAATCGCGGGGCTTATCGGTTTTCTTGGCGGTATCGGGCTGTTCCTGCTCGGCATGCGGCTGATGAGCGACGGGCTGAAGATCGCCGCCGGTCCGGCGCTGCGCGGGCTGCTGGTCGCGGCAACCGGCAGCCGGCTGCGGGCACTGGCCTCGGGCACCCTGGTGACTGCCCTGGTGCAGTCGAGCAGCGCGGTGATCTTCGCCACCATCGGCTTCGTCAACGCCGGGCTGCTCAGTCTGGGGCAAGCCGTTGGCCTGATTCTCGGCGCCAATCTGGGCACCACCCTGACCTCGTGGATCGTTGCTCTGGTCGGTTTCTCGCTGGATCTGCAGCAGCTGGCGATGCCGGCAATCGCGGCAGGGATGGCGCTGTGGCTGGGCGCAGGCGGGCGGCGGTCCGCGCTGGGCCAGGCCTTGGTCGGCTTTGGTGTGTTCTTTCTGGGCCTGGATGCGCTCAAGGGCGCGTTCGGCGGGCTGGGTGACGGCGTCGACCTCGCCGGACTGGACGGCAGCGGCCCGCTGGGCATCGCCCTGTTCGCCGGTATTGGCATCGTTCTGACCCTGCTGATGCAAAGCTCGAGCGCAGCGCTGGCTGTCGCCCTGACCGCCGCCGCGCAGGGCATCCTGCCGCTGTCGGCGGCCGGTGCCGTGGTGGTCGGGGCAAATATCGGCACCACTTCCACCGCGGTGTTTGCCACCATTGGCGCCACCGCAGCGGCCAAACGCAGCGCCGCGGCGCACGTGCTGTTCAACCTGCTCGCCGGCGCGCTGGCACTGCTGACCCTTCCCTGGCTGCTTGCCCTCTCGGAACAGATCGTTTCATCAATCAGCGATGGCGATGCGCCAGCCACCGTGCTGGCCGTTCTGCACACCTTGGTCAACCTGCTTGGCATCGCCGCAATCTGGCCCTTGCTGCCAGCTTTGGTTGCGCGGCTGGAGCGCCACTTCGGCGCGGCGGAGGCGGCCGATGAGGCACGACCACAGCACCTTGACCGTCACGTGCTGGAAACCCCGCGGCTGGCGGTGGACGCCCTCTACCTTGAGTTGCGCCGAATGGGGACGCTGGCCGAGCGGATGGCCCGCGCCGCGCTCAGCAGCGAGGGCGGACAAGCGGCCACCATCGCACGCGAGCTCGACTGCGTGGAACGCCTTGGCGCAGCGATCATCGAGTTCGTCCCCGGCATTCCCGCGGCCGGCGTGGCGAACCTGGAGGCTGCCCTGCCACGCGCCGTGCGCATCGCCCAGTACTACCGCGGCATGGCCCTTCGCGCGCAGGAGCTGGCCGGACTACCGCCCGAGGCCGAGCATGAGGCCAACGTGGTCAGCCTGCTGGCCGCGCCGCGGCAGGCCGCCGATCGCCTGTTCGCCGCCATCGAACAAGGCAGCGGACAGCCAGTCGCTGCCGAGGTCAGCGAGGGCCTCGCCGACGCCTTCGAGAACGACTACCAGCACGCCAAAGCCGGCCTGCTGCGACTTGGCAGCCTGGGCCAGATCGGCGCGGCCTCCCTGGTGCGCATCCTCGACCGGCTCAGCGCGCTGCGCCGGATCGTCGACCAGGCAAGCAAGGCAGCGACCCTGATGGCCGAGTTCGACCCTGCGCCGGCGCAGCTCGCCTCGGCCTGAGTTCTGCGCTTCAATGACCGGGTTGCAAGGAGCGGGAAAGGCAGATGGTCCAGAGCACAGCGCACAGCGTCACCGACTACCTGGCCGAGCTGCCGCCCGCCCGCCGTGAGGTGATGGGCGCGGTTCGCGAAATGGTCAACCGGCATCTTCCCGAAGGCTACGAGGAGTGCATGGCCTTCGGCATGATCGGCTGGGTGGTTCCACTTTCCCGCTATCCGAAGACCTACAACCGCCAGCCGCTCGGCTACATCGCGCTGGCCGCGCAGAAGCGCCACAACGCCCTCTACGTCATGAGCGTGTATGCCGATTCCGAGGCCGAGCAAGCGCTGCGCAAGGCCTACGCGTCGCGCGGACTGAAGCTCGACATGGGCAAGTGCTGCCTGCGCTTTACCGACCAGACGCCGCCACCCGAGGACCTGATCGGGCCGCTGATCGCCGCCACCCAGGTCGAGGACTTCATCGCACTCTACGAGGCGTCGCGCCGGCAGACCAACAAGGGTGACGCGTGAACGCTGCCAGGGTCGATGACTACCGGCAGCGCTACCGGAGCGAGGAAATCCCGCCCGGCTATCGACCGCGCCTGCATCTGCTGTTCACCTTCGGCGGCGGGCTTGTCGCCCTGGCCATCTGCCTGCTGCTGGTCGAGAACCTACGCTCGGTGGAACTGCTGGCCGTGCCGGCAGCCTTCCTCTATGCCAACCTGGTCGAGTACGTCGGCCACCGCTGGCCGATGCACCGGCCCTACCCGGGCCTTGGGCTGATCTACCGCCGCCACGCGGGCCAGCACCACCGCTTCTTCACCGACCAGGCCATGCCCTTCGACAGCCTGCGCGACCTGCGCGCCGTGCTCTTCCCACCGTCCCTGGTGCTGTTCTTCTTCGGCGGATTCGGCATCCCCGCCTGGTGGGCGCTGGACGCCTTGTTTGGCAGCAATGTCGCCTGGCTGTTCCTCGCCACCGCCCTTGCCTACTATCTTAACTACGAGTTCTTGCACACCGCCTATCACCTGCCGGACGCGCATCCCCTCGCCCGCATCGCCCTGGTCCGCCGGCTGAAGTGGCTGCACCAGACCCACCACGACCCGCGGCTGATGGCGCACGCCAACTTCAACATCAGCTACCCGCTGGGCGACTGGTTGATGGGCACCCTGCGCAGCGCGCGTCCGCCGCCTGCCAACGCGCCTCAGGTCAGTGCCACGCCCGACTGAGCCCGGCCGCGGCGACTCGGAGCAAGTGCCGGAGCGGTCTTTCCGGCGACTGCAGAGCTTTGCATGGATCGCGGCCCGAGGCCGACCTGCAGCACTGCGGTGGCGGGCAGGCCGCTCCATGGTTGAGAGGCGACTCTGGGCGCATATTTGCCGTTCGCGCAGCGAACTCAATACGCTGTCTTCGCATCGCTCGCGGCGCCCTTCTTTTCGGAGCAAATGCAGAATCAAGATCAACAGCGTTTCGAACCGTCCT
>CAYGMG010000178.1:0-7329 GCA_964350895.1 uncultured Lysobacter sp. | reverse complement strand
CGAGCAACGCAGCATCGGCGGCGCAGACCGAGCGAATTCTGCGATGTACTTCCGGAACAGGACACTAGAGTCCTGTCCCGGAAGTAGGTTGTTGAAGTCGCGACGCGGATGCGTGGTCGAGGCAAGGCGCGAGAAGGAGGCATAGCAGCGCTATGGCGACGACGAGCAACGCAGCATCGGCGGCGCAGACCGAGCGAATTCTGCGATGTACTTGCGGGACAGGACCCTAGGTCCGAGGTTGGCCAGCGCGGCCCGCAACGCGCCGGTGTGCTCGATCCGCAGCAGGCCGACGAGTCCGGCTTTGCGTTGCGCTCGCGACTCGCAGCGCGCCCAGCGCGGACGGATCATGATCCATTGCGGGCCCCGTCCGCCGTTCAGGACGGAAGCACCCGGCACAGGAAGCCCTTGAGGTAGTCGGTTTCGGGAATCGCCGCGTGAATGGGGTGGTCGACGCCCTGCTGCAGTGGCGCCAGTGCCTGAACCTGCCGATCCAGATGCCGGGCGCCGGACTGCACGGCCTCGAGCAGGGCGCTGCGCGGCATGTGGTAGCTGCACGAGGCGGTGACCAGCAGGCCGTCGCGGGACAGCACCTGCATCGCCGCTTCGTTGATCCGCCGATAGGCCAGGGCGCCTTCCTTGAAGTCCTTCTTGCGCTTGACGAAGGCCGGCGGGTCGAGGATCACCACGTCCCAGTGCTGGCGCTCGGCGCGGGCATTGCGCAGGAAGTCGAAGGCATCGACCTTGGCCGCGCGCACCTTGTCGGCGACGCCGTTCAGTGAAGCATTGTGTTCGACAAGGGAACAGGCATCGGCCGAGGCATCGACACAGGTGACATCGCTCGCCCCGGCTAGCGCCGCGCGCACGCCCCAGCCGCCGACGTAGCTGAACAGGTCGAGCACGCGCTGGCCGGCCATCCAGGGCATCAGGCGGTCGCGGTTGTCGCGCTGGTCGAAGAACCAGCCGGTCTTCTGTCCACCGCGGGTGGCGACCTCGAAGCGGGCCTCTCCCTCGATCACTTCCAGCCGCTCAGGCAGCTCGCCGTGGCTGGCGAACACGGCGTCTTCCAGCCCTTCGAGCTTGCGCGCGCTGCTGTCGTTCTTCCACACGATCGCTGCCGGGGAGAGCACCTTGATCAGCGCCGCATCGACCTCCTCGCGCTGGGCTTCCATGCCGGCCGTGGTCGCCTGACAGACCAGTACGTCGCCGAAACGGTCTACGGTCAGCCCGGGCAGGCCGTCGCTCTCGCCGAACACCAGTCGATAGTGCGGCGTGGCGTGGCTGCGCTGGCGCAAGGACAGGGCGATATTGAGGCGGTGGGTGATCAGTGAGCGATCAAGCGGCGCGCCGTGCCGGTCGACCAGGCGCGCGCAGATCAGAGAGTTCGGATTGACATAGCCACTGCCGAGCACCCGACCGCCGTGGTCGGCAATCATGATCGGCTCGCCCGGCTGGAAGTTGCCGAGCGGCGTGCGCGCGACATCGACCTCATTGCTGAACACCCACAGGTGGCCGGCGCGCAGTCGGCGGTCTTCGCCGCGGCGGAGCAGCAGGGTCGGGTATTCGATGTCGCTCATGGTCGTGTTCCTGGGTTCGGCAGCCCGGCAGTGTAGCCGCCACTGAATGCGCCTACACTCGGAACAGGGAGGCAACCATGCCCAACCGTCTTGCCGCAGCACCCAGCCTTGCCCTGCGCCAGCATGCCGACGATCCGATCGATTGGTGGCCCTGGTCGGAGGACGCGCTGACCACCGCGCGCAGCTTGAAGCGCCCGATCCTGCTTTCGGTCGGCTATGCGGCCTGCCACTGGTGCCACGTGATGGCGCGGGAAAGCTTTGCCGACCCGCAGATCGCCGAGCTGGTCAACCAGCAGTTCATCGCGATCAAGGTCGATCGCGACCAGCGGCCGGATATCGACCGCACCTATCAGCTCGCCCATCTGGCCCTGCAGCGGCGCGCCGGCGGCTGGCCACTGACCGCTTTTCTCGATCCGGATGATCTGCTGCCGTTCTTCATCGGCACCTATTTCCCGCCGCGCCGCAGCCACGGCCTGCCGGGGTTTGCCGATGTGCTAAGCGGGCTGGCGCGCTGGTATGTCGAGCGACCGGATGAGCGTGCCGAGCAGGCTCGCTCCCTGGACAAGCTGTTTCGCCGGCACGGCCTGGAAGCACCGGAGACCGGCGTCATGCACGACGGCCCCCTGCGCGAGGCGGCCTCGCGCTGGCTGGCGGCCGCAGATGGCGAGCACGGTGGCGCCACCGGCGCGCCGAAGTTCCCGCGCTGCAGCGAGTACGCGCTGGCGCTTGCCGCCGGGGATGCCGAGCTGGCTGCGCACGCACGTCTGAGCTTGACGAGCATGGCAGCCGGCGGGCTGCAGGATCAGGTCGGCGGTGGCTTCTTCCGCTACTGCGTCGATGAGGCCTGGGCGCTGCCGCATTTCGAAAAGCTGCTGATCGACAACGCACAGCTGCTCCCCCTGTACGCGCAGCTGGCCGCGGACGGCGATGTCGAGGCGCGCCGCGCGGCGACCGGCATTGCCTCCTGGCTGCGCGAGGAGATGCCGCGCAGCGACGGCGGCTACGCGGCAGCGCTGGATGCCGACAGTGGAGGGCGCGAGGGCGGCTTCTACCTGTGGCAGGCGGATACCCTGCGGGCGGCGCTGAGCGATGCCGAAGCGCAGTGGGCGCCGGCCCACTTCGGCCTCGACCATCCTGCCAATGCCGGCGAGGGTCACTGGCATTTGCGCATTGCCCGCCCGCTCGCCGAGCTGGCCACGGAGCAGGGACTGCCGCTGGAGCCGCTGCGCGAGCAACGCAAGCAGCTGCTGCGCCGGCTCAAGCTGGCGCGTGCCCGTCGCGCCGCGCCAGAGCGCGACGACGCCTGCCTTGCCGTCGCCAATGGCCTGATGCTCTCCGCTCTGTCGCGTGCGGCCAGACTGCTGGAGCGCGAGGACTGGGCAGCCCAGGCCGAGCAGTTGGCCGCCGACCTGCAGCGCCTGCTGTGGCGCGATGGTCGTCTCTACGCTGCGGCCTATGCGGGTGAGCCGGTCCAGCCGGCTTTTCTCGACGACCACGCAGCCCTGCTGTGCGGCCTGCTCGACCTCATCGAATGCCGCTTCCGCAGCGAGTGGCTGGAGTGGGCCGAGGCGATCTGCGAGCGCATGCTCGCCGGCTTCGAGGACCCGGAGTTCGGCGGATTCTGGTTTACCGACCACGACGCAGAGCAGCTGCCCCGGCGCGAAAAACCCTTTCTCGACGAGGCCAGTCCGGCGGGCAACGGCATGGCCGCGCAGGCCCTGCTCCGGCTCGGCACCCTGCTCGCCGAGCCGCGCTACCTGCAGGCCGCCGAGCGCTGCCTGCGCGCCGCCTGGCCGCTGTTGCAGGCCCAGCCCGAAGGCGCGGCCGCCATGCTCTTTGCGCTGCGCGAACAGCTCGCTCCGACACCACTGCTGATCGCCCGGCTCGGTGATGTCAACGAGCATGCGCGATGGAACGATGTGCTCAAGAGGGCCGCGGCCTGCGGCCATCGCGTGCTGCGCCTGCCGGCCGAGGCCGGCCTGCTGCCGGAAGCGCTGGAGGACAAGCGCTGGTTGCGCGGCGGACGCGTCTATTGGTGCGAGGGCACCCGCTGCCTGCCGCGCTTCGACAGCCCGGTCGCACTCGAATCGCGCCTCGCGGCGATGCCCCCCGGCGCGTAGCGTCACGCGCCGGGATCAGGTCCGTTGCGGGTCAGACCGGCGGATCGCGCAAAGCCTCGGAAAGGGCCCTTCCCAGCTCTTCCCAGGCACAGGAATCATCGCAGCCTTACGAGTCACGAGGTCCCGCGCGGACGGGGTCGTGGGGCGCGGGGAGGCTCTTGTCCTGCTGCGCCGACTCAGCCGTGCTGAATCCAGTCGAGCACGCTCGGGCCGAGCAGCAGGGACCAGCTGAGCAGCACGTTCATCATCAGCACGAAGACCGCTGCCGAGCCCATGTCCTTGGCGCGCCCGGCGAGTTCGTGGTGCTCAGCGCCGTAGCGCTCGATCAGGGCCTCGATCGATGAGTTGAGCAGTTCGGCGCTGAGCACCAGCAGCAGGCTGCCGAGCAGCCAGGCCTTCTCGATCGGGCTGGCGCCGAAGTACAGCGCGACCGGCGCAAGGATGACAAACAGGTAGACCTCAAGACGGAAAGAGGACTCCACCGCCCAGGCCGCGCGCAGTCCCTTTAGCGACCACAGGGTAGCCCGCCAAACTCCGAGTGGACCGCGCGGCAGGTGGGATACGCCTTGGGAGTCGGCCATGTCGGGTCCTTGTGGGGAAAGCAAAGGCGGCGCCATGCGCGCCAGAATGCGCCGGATTGCAGGGTGATGCGGCCAGCGCCGGGCGGCGGCCAGCCGTCACGCTGGCGTTCACGGCCGGCGCCGAGGCCGCGGCGCATCATGCCAACGCCTTGCGCCAGCAACAAGCGTGGGCAGGCGCGCCTGCAAAGCAGCGCGTCATCGGCGAGAATCCGGGGTGATGCCGCGCGCGGCACCCAGAACATAGATCAGGAGTAGGCAAGCATGTTTGATCCGGAACGACTGCTGGGACAGATGATGTCCGGCGCCCTGGGTGGCGCGCTGGGTGGCAAGAGCGCGAAGCGCCGGGGCAAGGGTGGCCTGGGCGGCCTGATGGGCGGCAGCGGTGTCGGCAAGGCGCAGGTCGGCATTGGCCTGCTGGGCGTGGCGATGGCGGCTTGGGAGCACTACAGCAGCCAGCAGAAGAGCGCAGCCGGCGTGGCCGCGCCCGTGGCCTCGGGAACTCCGGTGATGGCGCCTGCCTCCGCCGCGATGCCGCCGCCTCCGCCGCCTCCGCCACCGGCGTTTCCCGCCGCTGCGTCCAGCGACGCCAGCGAGCCGACGCGCGCTGCGCCGATGCTGGATGTGCGCCGCCAGCAGGCGGTTCTGCTGATCCGTTCGATGATTTCCGCGGCCGCGGCTGACGGCCTGATCGACGCCGAGGAGCGCGCCGGCATCCTTGATCGCGCCAATGCCCTGGGCGACGACGCCGAGACCCTGCAGTTCCTGCGTGCCGAGCTGAATGCGCCGGTGGACATCGCCGAGCTGGTCGCGCAGACCCCGCGTTCGCTGTCCAGCGAGGTCTACGCCGCGGCCCTGCTGGCCATCGAGCTGGATACCCCGCAGGAGCGCGCCTGGATGGATGACCTCGCCAACCGGCTGGGCATCGAGGCCGCCGCGCGCAGCGAGCTGCATCGGCAGCTTGGGCTTCCCGCGTAGTATCCGGCAAGCCGGTCCGTGAAGGCGTGGCGCGCCGATCAGCATCGACCTGCCGACGCGCAATGTTTGCGTCGAGAGTTGCCCAAGCGCGGGCCTGGCCGGATGCGACCATCGACGCCTCGGCGCCTGAAACTCCGCGGACGTCACGCCGGAGCGGATTCCGGCGTCTTGACTACGCAGCTGGCAGCGGCTGCCGGCAACCACTTCGACCACGACTGAACAGGATGATTCACCGATGAGCCAGTGGTATCTCAGCTACAACGGTCAGCAGACCGGTCCCTTCGATCACGCCACCGCCCAGCAGATGGCCAGCAGCAATCCCAACGGACACTGCTGGCGGGCCGGCTTTGCCGAATGGCTGCCGATCGGCCGCTGCGCCGAGCTGTCGGGTGCGTCCGGGCAATCCATGGTTGCCGCGCCGCCGCCGACCAGCCAGCGCAGCGCCGACATCATCGACTACCGGATCTATGGCGAGGACATGCAGTTCGTCGAGGTCGAGCTTGACCCGGGCGAGAGCGCGGTCGCCGAGGCCGGGGCGATGATGTACAAGGATTCCGTGGTGCAGATGGAGACCGTGTTCGGCGACGGCTCGCACTCGGGCCAGGGCGGCAGCTTCTTCGACAAGCTGGTCGGCGCCGGCAAGCGGGTGATCACTGGCGAGAGCCTGTTCACCACGATGTTCAGCCACGCCGGACAGAGCGGCAAGGCCAAGGTTGCCTTTGCCGCGCCCTATCCGGGCACCATCATTCCCCTGTCGCTGACCAACTACGGTGGCCGGATCATCGCCCAGAAGGACAGCTTCCTGTGCGCCGCGCGCGGGGTATCGATCGGCATCCACTTCCAGAAGAAGGTGATGACCGCGCTGTTCGGCGGCGAGGGCTTCATCATGCAGAAGATGGAAGGCGACGGCCTGGTCTTCGTCCACGCCGGCGGCACCATCGTCGAGCGCGAGCTGGCGGCCGGTGAGCGGATCGATGTCGACACCGGCTGCGTGGTCGCCTACACCCAGACCGTGGACATGGACGTCAAGCCGGTTGGCGGCGTGAAGTCCATGCTGTTCGGCGGCGAGGGCGTGTTCCTTGCGACCTTGACCGGCCCCGGCCACGTCTGGCTGCAAAGCCTGCCCTTCTCGCGCATGGCCGGTCGCATCTTCGCCGCCGCGCCGCAGGGCGGTGGCCAGCGCCGCGGTGAGGGCTCGGTGCTCGGCGGTCTGGGCGACATCCTGTCCGGCGACCGCAGCTTCTAGGGCGCACGACGCTGCGCATTCGCCGACTGCCGCGAGGCTTCGTTGCGGCCGTCCCCGATCGGGCCGGCCGCAACGCATTGGCCCAGCTGCAGGGCCGGCTGCGCGACATCTGGCCGGAACGCGATGACGGCTGGGTGCTCGTCGACGACCTGCATCTGACCCTGCGCTTTCTCGGCGACCTTTCTGCCGAGCGTCTGGGATCGGCGCTGGCCAGCCTGCGCCTGACAGAGGACGAGCCGGCGCTCGCCCTGCGCTGCACCGGTATCGAGCAGTGGCCTTCGATCCGCCCGAGGATCGTCGTCGCGCGCTTTGCCGAGGATCCACGAGTCAGCCGGTGGGTGGCGACCATCGAGGCCTGGGCCGTTGAGAACGGCATCCAGCCCGAGCAGCGCCCGTACGCCCCCCACATCACCCTGCTGCGCTCACCGCGCCCGTTGCCCGCCCTGCAGGAACCGGTCCAGGCGGACTGTACCGTCTGTTTCACCACGGTCGCGGCGATGCACCGCAGCGACTCCCCCCGTGGCCCGCGCTACGAAGCACACGCCGAGTACCGGCTGGCCTGAGAGACCGAGGCCAGAAGGAAAACTTCAGGGCACAGGCCACTGGGCGCGGCAGCGCCTCCCTTTCGGCCGGCAGCTACCGACCCGGAGTGAGTCTTCGCCGATGCGTGCTTCGGGGCGGAATTTTGCTGTTCGCGGATCAGGTCGGCGAGCTGTTGTGGGAGCGGATCGTATCCGCGACCGCAGCGCTACAGGCTTGCCACTGACTGCGGCTGGAGCGAAGCTCCGCGGTCGCGGATACGATCCGCTCCCACATCAAGCCAGGCTTCGTGA
>CAYGMG010000177.1:0-7350 GCA_964350895.1 uncultured Lysobacter sp. | reverse complement strand
CACCCGCGTCACCGGCCTGCCCCAGGGCCGGCTGCAGCTGACGCCGGTGCTGCAGGCTCTGGTCGCCGATGGTCTGCTCAGCGCGGCGACCGCGCAGCGCGCGCGCAACGCAGCCAATGATGCGCGCAGCCGCGACCTGCACCCGCTGGTCCTGCTCGCTGACCTCAAACTGCCGCGCGCCGACCAGGGCAGCAGCGAGGCGCCGGTGGCACTGGACATGGAGCCGCTGACCGAGTGGCTGGCGGCGCGCTGCGCGCTGCCCTACCTGCGTATCGACCCGACCAGGATCGAGGTCGGCAAGGTTTCCGAGCTGATTTCCCTGGCCTACGCCCAGCGCCACCGCATCCTGCCGGTCGCGCTGGACGCCGGCGAGGTCAGCATCGCCACCGCCGAGCCGCTGGCCCTTGACTGGCTGCCCGACCTGCGCAAGCTGCTGCGCCGGGAGATCAACCTCAAGGTTGCCAACCCGCTGGATCTGTCGCGCTACACCATGGAGTTCTTCGGCGTCACCCGCTCGGTCAAGGGCGCGCGCGATGCCAAGGGCGGGGAAGGTCCCGGCCTGCCCAACTTCGAGCAGCTGGTCGAGCTGGGCAGCAGCGGCGAGGTCGGCGCCGATGACCAACACATCGTCCACATCGTCGACTGGCTGATGCAGTTCGCCTACGAGCAGCGCGCCTCGGACATCCACCTGGAGCCGCGTCGCGAGACCAGCAAGGTGCGCTTCCGCATCGACGGCGTGCTGCACAAGGTTTTCGAGCTGCCGACTCCGGTGATGACCGCTGCGGTGGCGCGGATCAAGGTGCTCGGGCGGATGGATCTGGCCGAGCGCCGGCGACCGCAGGACGGCCGGATCAAGACCCGCTCGCCGGGCGGGCGCGAGGTCGAGATGCGCCTGTCGACCATGCCCACCGCCTTCGGCGAGAAATGCGTACTGCGCATCTTCGATCCGGACACCGCCCTCAAACCCCTGGAGCAGCTCGGCTTCAACCACCTCGAAGCCGAGACCTGGGACGAACTCACCCAGCGCGCGCACGGCATCGTCCTGGTCACCGGCCCGACCGGCTCGGGCAAGACCACCACGCTCTACTCCACGTTGCAGCGGCTGGCCACGCCCGACGTCAACGTCTGCACGATCGAGGACCCGATCGAGATGATCGCGCCCGAGTTCAACCAGATGCAGGTGCAGTCGAACATCGACCTGAGCTTCGCCGCCGGCGTGCGCACCCTGCTGCGCCAGGATCCCGACATCATCATGATCGGCGAGATCCGCGACCTGGAAACCGCGCAGATGGCGATCCAGGCGGCGCTGACCGGACATCTGGTGCTGTCCACCCTGCACACCAACGACGCCCCCGCGGCGATCACCCGTCTGCTTGACCTGGGTGCCCCGCACTACCTGATCGCCAGCACCCTGAACGGCGTCTTGGCCCAGCGCCTGGCGCGCACCCTGTGCAGCCAATGCAAGGCGCCGGCCGAGCTGGACCCGGACGAATGGCGGCACCTGGCCGGACGGCTGATGTCGGTGCCGGCCGGGGCCACGCCGATGGGCCCGGTGGGCTGCCTGGAGTGCCGGCGCACCGGCTTCCGCGGCCGAGTCGGCCTGTATGAATTACTGTCGCTGTCCCCGGCGCTGCGCGGGATGATCCGCGCCGAGATGGAACTGGCCTCGTTCACCCGCGCCGCGGTCGAAGAAGGCATGCGCCCGCTGCGCCTGGCCGGCGCCGAGAAGGTCGCCGCCGGGCTGACTACCATCGCCGAAGTCCTGACCGTGCTGCCGACCCACGAATGAAGACCCCTTTCCTGATCATCGCCACCGGCAGCCCGGTCGAATCGCTGCGCCGCCATCGCGACTTCGGCCACTGGATCCGCGTCGCCGCAGGCCTTGGTGCCAGCGAAGCTGCCTGCTGCCAGGTCGACGAGGGCGATCCGCTGCCCAGTACCGAGGGCTGGGCCGGGGTGATGGTGTCGGGCTCATCGGCGATGGTCAGCGAACGCCGCGACTGGAGCGAGCGCAGCGCGAGCTGGCTGCGCGAAGCGCATGAACAGGGCGTTCCACTGCTGGGCATCTGTTACGGCCACCAGCTGATCGCGCATGCGCTCGGCGGCGAAGTCGACTACCACCCGGACGGCCGCGAGATGGGTACGGTCGAGATGCAGCGGCTTGATGCCGCCAGCGACGACCCGCTGTTCGGCGCCCTGTCCGAGCGCTTCCGCGCGCAGATGTCGCACCTGCAAAGCGTTATCAAGCCGCCGCCTGGGGCGCAGCTGCTGGCGCGCAGCGCGCACGAGCCGCATGGCGCGTTCCGCGTCGGCGCCAGCACCTGGGGCCTGCAGTTCCACCCGGAATTCTCCGCCGAGCACATGCGCGGCTACATCCGCGCCCGCGAGCAGGCGCTGCGCAACGAAGACCGGGATCCGCTGGCGATGGAGCGCGCGGTGCGCGCGGCACCCTTGGCCCGGCAGGTACTGCGCCGCTTCATCCGCTACGCACGCGCCCGCTGAGCGGGTTTCAGCGGCCTGCCGGCACGCTGCGGCCTGCCGGCACGCTGCCCGGCGGCGGATCCGGCGCCAGCCGGTAGCCATCCCGGCCTGCCGACTTGGCCGCATACACCGCAGCATCCGCCCGAGCCAGCCAGCTGGTCACCGACTCGCCGCGCTGATACAGCGCCCCGCCGATCGAAACGGTCACCGGCCCCAGCGGCGAGCGCAGCTGCCTGGCCACCCTGGTCCGCAGCTTCTCCGCCACCACGGCGATGCCCGAGGACTCGACCACGGGCAGCAGGACCAGAAACTCCTCTCCGCCCATCCGGTAAAGGCGGTCGGTCTGGCGCAGGGCCTGCTGCACGATGTGCGCGAAGGCGACCAGGACGCGATCCCCGGCGTCGTGGCCGCAGGCATCGTTGACCTGCTTGAAGTGGTCCAGATCAAGCACCAGCAGGGCCGGCGGCGTCCCGCCGCGACAGGCGAGCGCCGCGGCCTGATCGAGTTCGGCGTCCATCCGACGGCGGTTGCCGACACCGGTCAGCGCATCGGTGGCGGCAGCGATCTCAAGCGCCTTGCGCTGTTTGTTGACCTGATGCGCAGTGATGCCGGCCAGCCCGCAGACCAGGAACGCGGTCACCGCGAAGCTCAGCTGATCGACCACGCTGAGCAGGCCGTTGCCCAGCCACAGCAGCAGCAGGGCCAGCGTCCAGCCGGTCGCCAGGGCCGCGCGAAGCGGCAGCAGGGCGAACAGCGCGATCATGAACGGGAACACCCAGAAGTTTCCGGCCAGCCCGCCGAGATGCGCCACGGCAACACAGCCGAGGCTGCCGCCGACCAGGATCACGTTGAAGGCCAGTCGGTTGCGCCCGGTGGCAATGGCGTGGAACAGCGGCAGCACGAAGCAGGCCACCACAACGATGTCGACCGCTGCGATCAGCCATTGCCCGCGCGCCAGTCGATAGGCCGCAAAAGGCAGGATGGCAATCGAGGCGGTCACCGACAAGGAGGCCACCGACGCCAGTGCAAAGTCACTGCGCAGGCGGTGACCGATCCGCTCCGGGCTGAACGCGCTATCCATGGAAATGGCTCCTCCGGCAAAGTGCTTTCGGCGTCGACATCGGATCCAGCTTGCCGCGATGCCGTCGTGGATAGTGCGGCACAATGCGCGCTTCCTCGCATCGGCAGGCAATCCGGCGCGGCAGGTCACGGCTGCCGGCTTGGTCCGTCAGCGAAGTGTGGATCACATCTAAGGTACATCCGGGAGACGCCATGAACATCCGACGAGTTGACGCAGGCCAGGGCATTGCCTGGCTGACCGAAGGCGCGCAGCTGCTGCTCAAGAACCCGACGCCGTTCGCCCTGATGGGCCTGGTGATCGGCGCAATCCTGATGGTGCCCCTGATTGGCACCTTGGGCATGGCCATCGCAGGACCGGCCCTTTACGGCGGCATCATGCTCGCCGCGCGCGAGCAGGCGGCCGGACGCAAGGCTGATTTCCCGCAGCTGTTCGCCGCCTTTCAGCAGCCCGGCAAGGCCGGCCCGATGCTGACCCTGTGCCTGCCCGGCATCGCCGCGGGGCTGATCGTCATCGTCCTCGGCGTGGTCTTCCTGGGCAGCGCCCTGCTCGCCGCCGGCGTCTCCGCCGCGGCCGACGCCGAAACCCTGGCCGGCGTCTCGCTCGGCGCCGGCGGGCTGGTCTTTGCCCTGCTTGCCATCGCGGTCGGCATCACCGCCTACGCCCTGGTGTTCTTCGCCACCCCGCGGGTGATGCTTGACGGCATCGAGCCGATCACCGCAATGAAGGACAGCCTGCAAGCCTGCCTTGCCAACTGGGCAGCGCTGCTGGTGTTCGTCTTCATCCTGCTGCTGACGGTGATGCTGGCCAGCCTGCTGCTCGGCTGGGTGCCCCTGCTCGGCCATCTGGCAATCACCGTGGTCGTCGTGCCGGTGATCTGTGCAGCGACCTTCCTGGCCAGCCGCGAAGTGTTCGGCGAGGACCCAGCGCAGGACGGCGGCACAGAACCACCGGCCCCGCCTTCGCTGGAAGTATGAGTTCAGGGCGGGGCAACTGTCCCGCCCGCGCTCAGTCGCCGCGCTCGGCGAGCGCGGCGACTGCCGGAAGCTGCTTGCCTTCACAGAACTCAAGGAAGGCACCGCCGCCGGTCGAGATGTAGCTGATCGAGTCGGCGATGCCGTACTTGTCTACTGCAGCCAGGGTGTCGCCGCCACCGGCGATCGAGAACGCCGGTGACGCGGCAATCGCCCGCGCCACCGCCTCGGTGCCGGCACCGAAGGCATCGAACTCGAACACCCCCACCGGCCCGTTCCAGATCACGCTGCCGGCCTTGCCGATCAGCTCGGCGTAGTGCGCGGCAGTGCGCGGGCCGATGTCGAGGATCATGTCGCCCTCGGCGACCTCGTCGATGCCCTTGACCGTGGCCGGCGCGTCGGCCTTGAACTCCGCCGCGACCACGACGTCGAGCGGCAGCGGAATCGACGCGCCGCGCGCCTTGGCCTGCGCCATGATCTGCCTCGCGGTGTCGATCAGATCGTGCTCACACAGCGAGCGCCCGACCGGATGCCCGCAGGCGGCAAGAAAGGTGTTGGCGATGCCGCCGCCGACGATCAGCTGATCGACGCTGCCGACCAGGTTGCCGAGCAACTCCAGCTTGGTCGACACCTTGGAGCCAGCGACGATCGCCAACAGCGGACGGGCCGGCTGCTCCAGCGCCTTGGCCAGGGCGTCCAGCTCGGCCATCAGCAGCGGGCCACCGCAGGCTCGCCTGGCGGCGCGGATCACGCCATGCGTGGAGGCCTGGGCACGGTGCGCGGTGCCGAAGGCGTCCATGACGAACACATCGCACAGCGCCGCGTACTTCGCCGCCAGCGCCGGATCATCCTTGCCCTCGCCGACATTCATCCGGCAGTTCTCCAGCAGGACCAGCTGGCCCGGAGCGACCTCGACACCGTCGACCCAGTCGCGACGCAGCGGGACCTCAACACCCAGCAGTTCACCGAGCCGCCGGGCTACCGGCGCCAGCGAGTCCTCCGCGCTCCAGCTACCCTCCTTGGGCCGACCCAGATGCGACATCACCATCACCGCCGCGCCCTGCGCAAGCGCGCTGCGCAAAGTCGGTAGCGAAGCCAGGATGCGCTGTTCGGAACTTACCTCGCCGTCCTTGATCGGCACGTTGAGATCCTGGCGGATCAGCACGCGCTGTCCGGACAGGTCGATGTCGCTCATGCGCAGAATGGCCATGGAGAACCCGTTGCTGGAAGAAGGCGCGCATTGTCCGGTCTTGCCGAACGCGATTCAAACGGTCTGCCGCGACCAGTGCGCCGAATTGACCTCGGTCAAGGCGCACGGTCCGACCCCGCAGCAGACTGCGTCCCATGTTCAGTACGCCGACCTTCGATGCCGAGCTCCTGCGCCGCTACGACCGGCCAGGCCCGCGCTACACGTCCTACCCGACCGCGCCGCATTTCCATGGCGGCTACGGCGAGCAGGAGTGGAAGCAGACCCTGCGCGACAGCAATGACGACCCGATCCCGCGGCGGGTATCGCTGTACGTGCACGTGCCGTTCTGCACCAGTCCCTGCTTCTATTGCGGCTGCAACAAGATCATTACCCGCGACAAGGCACGCGGCGAGCAGTATGTCGAGCTGCTCAAGCAGGAGATCGCCCGCACCGGGGCCCTGATCGATCGTGACCGGCCGGTGATCCAGCTGCACTTCGGCGGCGGCACGCCCAACTTCCTCAGCCCCAGCCAGCTGGCCGGGGTGATCGACAGCATGGCCAGCCATTTCCAGCTCGGCCAGTCCAGCGACCGCGACTACTCGATCGAGCTGGACCCGCGGGCGATCAGCCCGGATGAGATCCCCGCCCTGGTCGAGATGGGCTTCAACCGCGCCAGCCTCGGCGTGCAGGACTTCGACCCCGAGGTGCAGAAGGCGGTCAACCGGATCCAGAGCGTCGAGCAGACCGAAGCGGTGCTGGCTGCCTGCCGCGAGGCCGGCATGAGCTCGCTGAACGTGGACCTGATCTATGGCCTGCCCAAGCAGCGTCCGGACACCTTCGCGACCACCCTCGACCGGGTGATCGGCCAGCGTCCGAGCCGCATCGCCGTCTACGGCTACGCCCACCTGCCGCAGCTGTTCCGTCCGCAGCGGCAAATCAATGCCGACGAACTGCCCGACCCGGAAACCCGCCTGCTGTTGCTCGGCCTTGCCATCGACAAGCTCAACGCGGCCGGCTACCAGTACATCGGCATGGACCATTTCGCCCTGCCCGACGACCCGCTGGCCAAGGCCCAGCGACAGGGCGCCCTGCAGCGCAACTTCATGGGCTACACCACGCACGGCGACTGCGACCTGATCGGCATGGGCGTAAGCGCGATCAGCCATGTCGGCGACAGCTTCGCGCAGAACCACCGCGACCTTCCGAGCTGGACCATAGCGCTCGAGGAAGGCCGCCTGCCAACCTGGCGCGGCCTGCGCATGGACCGCGACGACTGCCTGCGTGCCAGCCTGATCCAGCAGCTGATGTGCCAGGGCGAAATCGACACCCGGCGCATCGAGGCCGAATTCGGCATCCGCTTCCAGCGCTACTTCGAAGATGCACTGAGCAAGCTGCAGCCGATGGTCGAGGACGGACTGGTCAGCTGCTGCCCGGAGCGCATCAGCACCTCGGCGCGCGGACGCATGCTGCTGCGCAACGTGGCGATGTGCTTCGACCGCTATCTCACCGAGCAGGCGCCGGCACAGTTCTCCAAGGCGGTGTGATCGGTCCGGTTGCGATGCCGGGACAGGACACTAGTGTCCTGTTCCGGAAGTACATCGCAGAATTCGCTCGGTCTGCGCCGTCGA
>CAYGMG010000176.1:0-7415 GCA_964350895.1 uncultured Lysobacter sp. | reverse complement strand
GCTGCCCTGCTGGTTCTTGGCCTGGTCAACCCGCAAGAAGCGCTGTCCGGCTTCGCCAGCCAGGCGACCATCACCGTAGCGGCGATGTTCGTGCTCAGCGCGGCGCTGTCACGGACCGGGGCACTGCGCGCCATCGCCCACCTGTTCTCCAGATTCAAGACCCCCGGGCGATTCACCCTGGTGGTGATGGTCTGCCTTGGCGCCATGTCCGCCTTCGTCAACAACACCGCGGCGATGGCGGTGTTCCTGCCGCTGGTGCTGGCGAGCGCTGCGCGCAACAAGTTCTCCGCCTCCAAGGTGCTGATCCCGATGTCCTATGCCGCCCAGATGGGCGGCGTCTGCACCCTGATCGGCACCTCGACCAACCTGCTGGTCGACTCGATCGCCCGCGATCTTGGTCATCCGGGCTTCGGCCTGTTCGATTTCGGCCTGCTGGGCCTTTCCACCATGGCGGTCGGTTTTGTTTACCTGCTTCTGGTCGGCCGCCACCTGCTGCCCTCCAACCGCCAGGCCGAACTCAGCGAGAACTACGAGCTGGGCAAGTACATGACCGAGCTGCGCGTGCTGGAGGACTCGCCGCTGGTCGGCCAGTCGGTGGCTGAGGCCAAGCTGGGTGAGCGCTATGGCGTCTACGTGCTGGAGCTGCTGCGCGGCGACGAGGAGGTCTGGGCGCCACGCGCGCAGAAGCTGCAGGCCAACGACATCCTGCTGGTCCGCGGTGACTGGCAGAAGCTCACCGACATGCGCGATGAAACCAAGCTGGTGCTGGAGCCGAAGTTCAAGCTGCGTGACTCGCAGTTCGACGCCCCCGACCAGGTGCTGACCGAGGCGATGATCTCGCCGGGCTCGCGCTTCGTCGGCCATACCCTCGCCGAGCTGGACTTCCAGTGGCACTACAACGCCACCGTGCTGGCCATCCACCGGCGCGGCGAAGTGCTGCGCAACACCCTGCGCGACGCCCGGCTCAATGTCGGTGACGTGCTGCTGATGCTGGCCCGCTCGGACGAAATGCCGCACCTGCGGCGCAACCGCAATTTCATCGTGCTGAGCTCGCGCGAGGACGACGCCGCGCAGCGGCGCAAGGCCTGGCTGGCCATCGGCACCATGGCCGCGGTGGTCGGCGTCGCCGCAGCCGGCTGGCTGCCGATCGTCACCTCGGCGATCATCGGCTGCCTGGCGGTGGTCCTGCTCGGCTGCCTTGAACCCGAGGAGGCCTACGAGGCAATCGACTGGCGGGTGATCATCCTGCTTGCCGGCGTCCTGCCGCTGGGCATCGCCCTGCAGACCTCGGGCGCCGCGGGTTTGCTGGTCGACAGCGCGCTTGCCCTGATCGGCGACGGCAGCCCGCTGCTTGCGCTGGCAATGATCTACCTGCTGACCGCAACCCTGACCGAGGCGATGAGCAACAACGCGGCCGCCGTCCTGCTGGCGCCGATCGCCTTCGCCACCGCCCAGGCGCTCGGAGTCAGCCCAACGCCCTTCCTGGTCGCGGTCGCCTTCGCCGCCTCGACCAGCTTCGCCACGCCGGTCGGCTACCAGACCAACACCATGGTCTACAGCGTCGGCGGCTACCGCTTTGCCGACTTCATCCGCGTCGGCCTGCCGCTCAATCTGGTGTTCTGGGGACTGGCGGTGTTCCTGATCCCGCGGCTGTTCCCGTTCTGAGCCGCAGCTGAGCCACTCGCGCCGCCGTTCACCGGCGGTTTCCGGGCACTCCCGTTACCATGGCGCCCGATTTTTACTGCCATGGAGTGTCCCCACATGACCCGTACCCTTATCGCCAGCGCTGCCGCGCTCGCCTGCGCGCTCTCTTTTCCGGCCGTCGCCGCAGAAGATGAAAACCAGGACGGCTGGACCGGAACCGGCGAGCTCGGCCTCGCCGTGTCGAGCGGCAACTCGAAGTCGGAAAACCTCAACACCAAGCTCAGCTTCAAGAACGAGGACGATCAGTGGAAGCACCAGTTCAGCCTGGCCGCGCTGCGCGCCAAGGGCGAGGCAACCGGTGACTTCGACGGCGATGGCGTACCGGAAACCGATTTCCGCCTGAACGCCAACCGCTATGAGGCCGGCGCCTCCAGCGCACTGAAGATGAACGAGCGCGCTTACTGGATTGGCGCGCTGCGCTACGAGAACGACGACTTCGCGCCCTTCGAGCACCAGACCACGTTCTCGCTCGGCTACGGCTACAGCGTGATCAAGAGCGAGTCGACCCAGCTCAGCCTGGAAGCAGGCCCCGGCTACCGCCGCGCGAAGAGCAGCGACACCGGACAAACCGAATCCGGCGCGATCCTGCGCGCCCAGGTCGACTTCTCGCACCAGCTGACCGATAACACCTCGCTGGGCAACCTGTTGCTGGTCGAAAGCGGCTCGGACAACACCTTCATCCAGAACGACCTCGGCATCAAGGTCGCGATGAACAGCAAACTGGCGCTGAAGGCCGGCTTGCAGGTGCGCAACAACAGCGAGGTCGGCCAGGGCGTCGACAAGACCGACACCCTGACCACGGTGAACCTGGTTTACACCTTCCGCTGAGCCGCACCAACGCGCAGCCACCGATCGCCCCGGCGCGCCTGGCCGCGCGTCGGGCGGTTGGGGGCTGGAATGGGCGCAAACAAGACGTTCGCAGGGCAATCCGGCGAGCTGTTGTGGGAGCGGATCGTATCCGCGACCGCAGCGCTACAGGCTTGCCACTGACTGCGATCAGATCGAGGCTCCGCGGTCGCGGATACGATCCGCTCCCACAGAAAGCCGGCTCCATCGATGGGCCTCGGCGAACGGCAGCTTTGTGCCCTGATTGATCCGGCGCCGGCGCTGCGGGCTGACCGATCAAGCCTGCCCGAGCAGGCGTCGCGCACCTTGTTCGAGGAGCATTTCGGCGACCCGCTGGCCCAGCCGCTCGGGCGCTTCGCCGTCGGTCGATCGCGCCGTGGCCTGGATCAGCTCGCCGCTTCCTGAATCGCCGACCAGACCGGCCAGCTGCATGCCGCCCTGCCCATCGAGCGTGGCATAGGCGCCGACCGGGACATGGCAGCTGCCGTGCAGGTGGCGGTTCATTGCGCGCTCGGCGCTGACGCACTGCCGGGTGGGCAGGTCTTCGAGGGCTTTGAACAGCGCATGCACCGCCGGGTCCGCATCGCGAGCCTCGATGGCGATGGCGCCCTGGGCCGGTGCCGGCAGCCAGTCGGGCGCGGCCAGGCGCTCGCGGATCCGGGCATCGAAGCCGAGTCGGATCAGCCCGGCGCAGGCGAGCACGATGGCGTCGTATTCGCCGCCGTCGAGCTTGGCCAGCCGGGTGTTGACGTTGCCGCGCAGGTCGCTCAGAAGCAGATCGGGCCGTCGTGCGCGCAGCTGCGCCTGGCGACGCAGCGAAGAGGTGCCTACCCGGGCGCCGCGGGGCAGCGCGTCGAGGCTGGCGTGATGGTTGCTGACGAAGGCGTCGAACGGATCGGCGCGAGTGAGGATGGCCGGCAGGGCGAACGGGCCATCGAGCTCCATCGGCACGTCCTTGAGCGAATGCACCGCGCAGTCCGCTTCGTCGCGCAGCATGGCAAGCTCAAGCTCCTTCAGGAACAGGCCCTTGCCGCCGATCGCCGCCAGCGAGCGGTCGAGCACCTCGTCGCCGCGGGTGGACAGCGGCACCAGGCTGACCTCCAACCCCGGATGGGCGCTGCGCAGCAGCGCAGCGACATGTTCAGTCTGCCAAAGTGCCAGCGCGCTCTTGCGCGTGGCGATGCGTAGGGATTTCACGTAATCGGGATCACAGTTCAAGGACTTTTCGGCGCAGGCCCGGCAGGCATCGGCGCGAGACATCCAGCAGGTCGGAAACATTGCGCAGGCGCGCGCGGGTGTGGCCGTCGGCGCCGCGGCGCAGCTCCATGATCTCCTCCGCTGCCACCAGGCAATTGCGATGGATGCGCAGGAAGCGCTCGCCGAACTCCGACTCCAAGGCCTTGAGCGAGTCCTCGATCAGGTCCTCGCCGTGGGCGTGATGGATCACCACGTACTTCTCGTCCGCCTGCAGGTAGCGGATTTCCTCCACCGGAATCAGCCGCATGCTGCCGCGCAGGCGGGCGCACAGGTGGGTGCGCTGGCGCGGCTCGCCACCGGCAGCGTCAAGCGCTGCGAGGCCCGGCGGTCCGAGCCTGCGCGCACGTCCAAGGGCCTCGCGCAGGCGCTCGCCGCGCACCGGCTTGAGCAGGTAGTCGATGGCCCCGGCATCGAAGGCAGCCAGGGCATGTTCGTCGTAGGCGGTGCAGAAGATGACCGCTGGCGGATGATTGATCTCGCTCAGATGGCGAGCCGCTTCGAGCCCGTCCATCAGCGGCATCGCGATATCCAGCAGGACCACGTCCGGGCGCAGCGCAGCCGCCTGCTCACAGCCGTCGCGACCGTTCTCGGCCTCGGCTACAAGTTCGCTGCCATCGATCTGCTCAAGCAGGTCGCGCAGGCGCTGGCGTGCCAGTGGTTCGTCGTCAACGATCAGGATGCGCATCGTCAGCCGGCTCCTGTATCGGCAGTCGGACGGAACACCGATAGTAGCCGTCCTGGTAACCGCGGGTCATCCTCGCCGCGTCACCGAAGTGGAAATCCAGCCGCTGGGCGATGCTCGACAAGGCATGCTGGTTGCCGCGCGAGGCGCCCAGATGCGGCGCCGGAGCGGGATTCAGCACCTCGATCTCCGCGCCCTCGGCGCGGCGCTGCAGGCTGATCGCGATGCGTCCGCCGCGCGGCAGGCGCGCAACGCCGTGATGGATCGCGTTCTCGACCAGCGGCTGGATGCTCAGTCGCGGCACCCGAACCATACCGGCCAGCGCTTCGTCGACTTCCCAATGGACTTCCAGCCGCCCGGCCAGACGCAGCTTCTCGATGCCCAGATACTGGCGACACAGGGCCAGCTCCTCGGTCAGCAAGCACATGCCGTCGCCGGCACCCAGCGCGGCGCGAAACAGGTCGGCGAGGTCCTCGACCGCGCGCTCGGCGGTTTCCGGATCGTGACGCACCAGACTGGCGATGCTGTTCATGCTGTTGAACAGGAAGTGCGGCCGGATCCGCGCCTGCAGGGCGTCGACCGCGGCCCGCGCCTGGGCGCGCTCATTGCGCAGCCACAGGTCCTGAACATGGAAATAGCGCAGCAGGAAAGCGCTCAGCACCGCGCTGATCGCGGCCACGCGGAGGATGAATTCGCCATCCAGGTGTGGATCGCCGCTGCGCGGGCCAACCAGCACATCACCGAGTTTCACCACCGTCCAGCCGGCCAGCAGGGCGGCCAGCACCGGCAGCAGCCAGGCGACCAGGGCGCCGGCCGGCAGGGGAAGGCGGGCAAGCCAGGGGCGCGCCTTGCACAGCAGCACCGCATTCAGCAGGGCCAGCCACATGGCGAGCGCGCTGGCAGCGAAAAACCCCTCGGCGCTGCCGGCGCCGCCCGGTGCCAGCCAGAGGATCACTACAACCAGTTCCGCTGCGACCAGGGTGGTGAACACGATCGGCCCGCGACAGAAGCCCGGCGGCTCGAAGCGCCGCGACCAGGCGCCGCGCAGGGACGCAAGCGGCGAGCCAAGCTGCCGACCGAACTTCCATCGCGTCTCCGACTTGACCGCCTTTCGGCCCACCCAGGCTCCTTTCATCCTGCCAGCGCCTGATCAGTGGAGCATGCCGTCAGCCGCATCGCCAGACCGCCGGTCGCGCAAACGACAACGCCCGGACCAGCCGGCCCGGGCGTGCGTGGCCAGTCGCCCAGCGGGCGTCCGGCAGGAGCGCGATCAGAATACGTCGATGCTGGTCGAAAGGGTCAGCAGCAGGCGACCGTCGGCGTTGGGCGCATCGTCGAGGCTGGTGTCGGAGTAGCCGATGTACAGACCGAACGAACCGACCTCGCGGGAGACGCCGATCTGGCCGTGGGTGTAGTCCTCCAGCTCGCTGTCCGAGTAACTGACCCGGGTGCCTTCAAGGTCGAGCGACCAGGTCTCGCCCAGGGCAAACGAGTGCAGCAGCTTGAAGCGGTTGAAGCTGCCGCCGAACACGTCATCGTCGTCGCCGATGAACAGCTTGGCCGTGGTGCCGGTGGGAAAGGTCAAGGCACCCATGATCTCGCCGTAGTCGTAGCTGGACGGTGCGCCGGTGTAGCTGTAGTACAGCGCGCCCACGTCCCAGGCCCAGCCGCTGTCGTACTCTTGGGCGAAGCCGAAGTAGTAATCGATCTCGATGTCGGCGGGATCGCCGTCGCCGAAATCGACGTTCGAGCCCCAGACGCCGGCGTAGAAGCCATTGTCCGCGCCGTAGTCGAAGCTGGCCTGGAAGGCGGGATTGAAATCACCGTTGTCACTGCCCTGGGTCTGGCTGATGCCGTCGAACAGGTAGTCGGATGCAAAGGTGAAGGTGGCCGAAGCCGAACCCGCCACGGCGGAGCCGCCGAAGCCGGCCAGGGCAAGGAACAGGATGGTGCGACGCATGTGAACCCCCTTGAGTCGTGCTGCCTTGAAGCGTTGGACGTGCCTGTGGCGGGCGTTTTGGGTTGCTCGCCGCGGCGCTCTTGATCAGCTGCCTATGCCGGATCGGGGACCGGTGCGAGGATGGTGGCCGCGGCTTGGGCGATTTGCAAACCCTTTTCGGGGAATATTGCGGTGCAACATGCACCGCTTGCGTGCAGGCCGGCAGGGCCCGCGGGATTGTTACAGGAGCAGACGGCTGGCCAGCTCCTCGGCAGCCATGGGCTTGCCGAACAGATAGCCCTGGGCGTCGTCGCAGCCCATCTGCAGCAGCTGGTCGCGCTGCACGGCGGTTTCCACGCCCTCGGCGATCACCCGCAGATGCAGCAGGTGCCCCATGTTGATGATCAGGGCGGCGATAACCTGGTCCTCCGGCCGCCCGGTCAGCCCGGTGACGAAGGCGCGATCAATCTTCAGCCGGTCGATCGGCAGCCGCTGCAAGTGGCTGAGCGAGGAGTAGCCGGTGCCGAAGTCATCGATCGCCACCGCCACGCCCTTGCTGCGCACCTGGCGCAGGACCGCGGCAAGCCCGTGGCTGTCGTCCATCATCAGGCTTTCGGTGACCTCGATCTCGAGCATTCGCGGGTCGATCGAAGTCTCCTGCAGCACGCCGCCGAGCATGGCGACGAAATCCGGGTCCTTGAGCTGGCGCATCGACACGTTGACCGCCATGCGCAGTTCGCGGCCGGTCTGCTGTTGCCAGCGCTGCTGCTGCCGGCATGCCTCGCGCAGCACCCACTCACCGATGGCCAGAATGTGCCCGGAGTCCTCCGCCGCAGGGATGAAGGACAGCGGCGGGACCAGCTCCTGCGCGGTGCGCTGCCAGCGGACCAGGGCCTCGACCCCGAACAGCTCCCCGCTGTCCAGCTTGACCTGCGGCTGGTAGGCAAGGCGCAGGCAGTTGCGCTCCACCGAGTAGCGCAGCTCGCG
>CAYGMG010000175.1:0-7478 GCA_964350895.1 uncultured Lysobacter sp. | reverse complement strand
AGCGGCGCGCCGGAAGCGCGCGCGCAGTGGGGCGACGGCCGCTACTTCGAGATCCACATCCATCTGCTCGATGCCCCGCCCGCCCGCGCCCTGCCCGGCATGAGCGTGCGCATAGAAGCCGTGGACAATGAAGCATGAAGCCCCTGTTGCTGCTCTCGCTGCTGCTCCCCGGACTGCTCTCGGCGGCCGAGCCGCTGCGCCTTGAGGGCGAGATCATCGCCCAGCGCAGCGCCTCGCTGGCGCCGCCGCCGATCGAGGGCCTGTGGAACTACAACATCACTTTCCTTGCGCCGGACGGTAGCCCGGTCAAGCAGGGCCAGCCGGTGCTCGGCTTCGACGGCAACCAGCTGCAGAACACCCTTGCCGCCAAGCAGTCCGCGCTGAAGGAAAAGCTCAGCCAGAGCGAGAAGCTGGCGCTGGAACACGCGGCCAAGGCGCGCGACGAGAAGATCGCCACCGAGCAGGCTCGGGCCAATCGCGACAAGTCGCAGCGCAAGGCCAGCCAGCCCGAGGACCTGCTGCGCGGCGTCGAGTACCGCAAGCTGGTCATCGAGCGCGAGCAAAGCCTGCGGCTGCTGGCCATCGCCGAGCGCCGCGAGCAGCTGGCCGCCGAGCAGCGCCGCCAGGAGCGCGCCGTGCTCGACGCCGAGATCATCCAGCTGCGCCGCGAGGTCGACGACGCCAGCAACGGGCTTGCCGCACTGCAGCTGAAGGCGCCGCGTGATGGTCTGCTGGTCCACCGCGGCAGCTGGAACGGCGAGAAGTTCGACGTCGGCTCGCAGGTCTGGCGCGGTCAGACCGTGGCCGAGATTCCCGATCCTGCGACCCTTGCGGTCAGCGCCCAGCTGCCCGAGGTGGACTTCCTCAAGGTCCGCGAGGGCCAGCCGGTGAAAGTGCTGGTGGAGGGCAGCGGGCTCAGCCTTGCCGGTACGCTCAGCCGGATCGGCCAGACCGTGCGCTCGCGCTCGCGGCTGCAGCCGGTGCCGGTGATCGACCTGCTGGTCAGCCTGGATGGCGAACTGGCAAGGCTCAAGCCGGGGCAGGCGGTCCGGGTCGAACTGCAGGTTCAGGAGGGCGGCACATGATCAGGTCCACAGGCTGCCTGCTGCTGGTGATGCTGCTGGGCGGCTGCGCCGAGCAGACCGAGACCACGCCGCCCTTCGAGCTGCTGCAGGCAGCGCCACTGCGGCTCAGCATCGAGGCCGAGGGCGAGCTGAAGTCGGCCAAGGCGACTCCGCTGACCGTGCCCGGCGAGCAGTGGTCGCGGCGCCAGCTGATCTGGATGAAGCCCGATGGCAGCCGGGTCAAGGCCGGCGAGGTAGTCGCCCGCTTCGGGGCCAGCCAGGGCGAACTGGAGCTGTCCAAGGCCCTGCTCGACCTGCAGCGCAACGCGCTGGCCAAGACCAGCAAGGAGCTGGAGCTGGACAGCATGCAGGGCCGCGTCGATGTCGACCTCGCCCAGGTCGCCACCGATCTGGCCATAGCCACCCGTTACGCCGATGCCGACCTCGAGATGTTTGCCCGCAACGAGATCCTCGATGCGATCCAGGACCGCCGCTTTCTCGATACCAAACAGGGCGTTCTGGAGTGGAAGCGCGACCAGGCCAGCGAGCGCGGTCGCGCCGAACTGGCCGTGCTCGACTCGCAGCGCGCGACCTTCGACGTCAACGCCGACCGCCGGCGCCGCGACCTCGATGCGCTCGAGCTGGTCGCGCCGAACGATGGCGTGCTGGTACTGAGCACCGACTGGAGCAACGAGAAACCCAAGCTGGGCGCCTCGCTGTGGGCCGGCAACGAGTTCGCCTCCCTGCCTGATCCCAGCGCGCTGGAGGTTGAGCTGGTCCTGCCGCAGCTGGTCGCCCAGGGGCTGGAGGTGGGCCAGGCGGTCGAGCTGTTTCCGGCCGGCCGTCCCGACCAGGCGCTGCGCTCCGAGCTGAACTGGGTCGCTTCGGCGCCGCAGCAGCGCGGCGGCCGCGGCAACCCGGTCAAGTACATCGCCATGAAGGCCAGCGTGCCGGCCGAGCTTGCCCGCGAACGCGGCTGGGTGCCGGGCCAGGCGTTCAGCGGGATGATCTTCCTGCGCGAGGCCGAGGCCGCGCTGAGCGTGCCCAACGTGGCGCTGATAGCCGATGGCGCGACCCGCTACGTCGAGGTCCTGGCCGGCGATTCGGTGGAACGGCGTGAGGTGAAGCTGGGAGCCCGCGGACCGGCGCGCTCCGAGGTGCTGGAAGGCTTGGCCGCGGGAGACCGGGTCCTGCTCACGCCGCAGCCGCAGCGCGGAGACGCAGCATGAGTGGCGTGCTGACGGCCGAATGGCGGGAAGCTTTCGAGGAGCTCTCCCGGCGCAAGCTGCGCACCGGCCTGACCCTGCTCGGACTGGTCTTCGGAGTCGGCGCCATCGTCGCCATGCTGGCGGTCGGCGAAGGCAGTCGGCGCGAGGCGCTGCGCCTGGTCGAAGGCCTGGGTCTTAACAACTTGATCGTGCAGTCGCTGGCGGCCGACCAGGACGCCCTGCGCGAGCGCCGACAGCGCTCGCTGGGCCTGTCCCTGGCCGATGCGCGGGCGGCGCTGGCGGTGGTGCCGGAAGCCGATGTCGTGGCCGCGGAGAAGGACATCCGCGTCCATGAGGTGCTCTCCGGCAGCCGACGCAGCGACGCCAAGGCCAGCGCGGTGACCCCGGACTTCTTCGCCCTGTCCGCGTTGCGCGCCGGACAGGGCCGCTTGTTCGACCAGGCCGACGAGGACGGCCTGGCCGCGGTCGCGGTGCTTGGCCACCAGGCCGCGGCCAGCCTGTTCCCCGATGGCGATGCGATCGGCCAGGCGATCAAGCTCAACCACGCCTGGCTGCAGGTGGTCGGCGTGCTCGAGGATCGCGACTTCTCCAAGGCCGAGTTCGAGGGCGTCCAGCTTGGTCTTGAGAGCAACCGGATATTTGTGCCGCTGAAGAGCGCGCGTGCGCGGCTGCGCTTCCAGCCGCTGGAAGACGAGATCGACCGCTTCCTGCTGCGGGTCGCCGCGCCCGAGCACATTGCGCCTGGCGCCCGGGTGCTCGGCGCGGTGCTCGACCAGCGCCATGCCGGGGTCGAGGACTACCAGCTGATCGTCCCCGCCCAGCTGTTCCAGCAGCACCAGCAGACCCAGCAGATCTTCCGCGTGGTGATGGCGGCGATTGCCGCGGTGTCGCTGCTGGTCGGCGGCATCGGGATCATGAACATCATGCTCGCCAACGTGCTCGAGCGGCGCCGCGAGATCGGCCTGCTGCGTGCGCTGGGCGCAAGGCAGCGCGACATCGTCGCCCAGTTCCTGCGCGAGGCGGCGGTGATCTGCGTGCTCGGCGCGCTGGCCGGAGTGCTGTTTGGCGGCGTGCTCGCCTACCTGATCGCCTGGGGCGCCGGCTGGCAGGTTGCCTGGGCACCCCTACCGGTGGCCCTGGCTGCGCTTTCCTGCACCGCGGTGGGCATGGCCTTCGGCGTCTATCCGGCGCGCCAGGCGGCACGCCTCGACCCGATTGCTGCCTTGCGCAGCGAGTAGCCATCGAGTTCGTGAGGCCGCTTGGCGCACCGCCGGTGCGCCAAGCGCGGTACCGCCGGGCGGCTGCGGCCCGTGGTCGCTTGTCATGCGGCCGTGCACGCGGACGGGGGTATAGTTGCGGCGTCAGCGCGGGGGAGGGCGGACGATCGCAACGGACGCCGCGCGCTGGCACCGCCCCGATGCCCAAAGGAACCGTCCCGATGATCCACCATCCCGCTTCCCGCGCTGCGCTTGCGCCGCGTTCCGTGCTGTCCATGGCTGTGCTGCTCGCCCTCGCCACCCCGCTGGCTGCCCAGCAGCGCGGTGAGCCGACCGACCCTGACCTGGCCGCGGTCCTCGACTCGGTCGAAGTCACCGCCACCCGTCGCGTCGAGGACGCCAAGGACGTGCCGATCGCGGTCTCGGCGATCAGCGCTGATCGCCTGGATATCGCCGGCTCCGGCGGCGAGGACATTCGTTTCCTCGCCTCTCGCTTGCCCAGCCTGAACATCGAGTCCAGCTTCGGACGCAGCTTCCCGCGCTTCTATGTTCGTGGTCTTGGCAATACCGATTTCGACCTGAACGCATCGCAGCCGGTCTCCTTGGTGTACGACGACGTAGTGCAGGAGAACCCGATCCTGAAAGGTTTCCCGGCTTTCGATCTGGACCAGGTCGAGTTGCTGCGTGGCCCGCAGGGCACCCTGTTCGGTCGGAACACGCCGGCTGGCGTGGTCAAGTTCAACTCCGCGCTGCCGGACGAGGTCTTCGGCGGCTACGGCCAGCTCTCCTATGGACGCTTCGACACGGTCAACCTGGAAGGCGCTGTCGGTGGACCGATCGGCGAGGCCTGGCGGACCCGCTTCTCTTTCCTTAGCCAGAACCGCAGCGACTGGGTGGACAACCTGGGTCCCGGTCCCGACGGGCGCTTGGAAGGCTACGACGAGCAGGCGGCGCGCTGGCAGTTCCAGTACGTCGGCATGGATGGCTTCGACGCCCTGTTCAATGTCCACGCGCGCAAGCTCGACGGCACCGCCAGGCTCTTTCGCGCCAACGTCCTGGTGCCCGGGAGCAATCAGCTGGTGCCTGATTTCGATCGCCGACGGATCGCCATCGATGGTGCCAACGGACAGGACCTCGACACCTTGGGCGCGTTGGCCAAGCTGCGCTGGGACTTCGATGGCTTTTCCCTGCACTCGATCACCGGCTATGAGACGGTTGAGTTCTTTGGTCGCGGCGACATCGATGGCGGATTCGGTGCCGTGTTCGCGCCGCCTTCCGGTCCCGGACTGATCCCGTTCACGGCGGAGAGCGCCGATGGCCTGCCCTCGCATCACCAGTTCACCCAGGAGCTGCGCCTCGAATCGGCGAGCAGCGGAGCGTTGAACTGGCAGGCCGGCCTGTTTTGGTTCTCCGAGAACCTGCGAATCGACAGCTTCAACTACGACACCCTGGCCGGCGACGTGGTCAACGGCTATGCCCGCCAGCGCCAGGAGAACGACGCCTATGCCGCGTTTGGCTCCCTCGACTACCAATTCAGCGATGACTTCACCTTGCGTGCCGGCCTGCGCTATACCCAGGACGAGAAGGACTTCACTGCCGAGCGCACGCTGTCCCCGCTGTCCTTCCTCGGTGTTGGTCCGATCGGGCCGATCAGCGTCAGCCCGGACGACTCAGATGTCAGCTGGGATCTTGCCGGCACCTTCCGCCTCAATGAGGACGTCAACCTCTACGGCCGCATCGCCCGCGGCTTCCGCGCGCCGAGCATCCAGGGCCGGCTGCTGTTCGGCGATGTGGTCTCGGTGGCCGAGTCGGAAACCGTGCTGTCCTACGAGGTAGGCATGAAGGCCGACCTGTTCGAGGGCCGGGCGCGGGTCAATGCGGCGCTGTACAGCTACACCATCGACGACCAGCAGCTCACCGCGGTCGGTGGCGGCGCCAACTTCAACACCCTGGTGAACGCCGATGAAACCGAAGGCTATGGGGCCGAGCTCGACATCGAGGCCTATGTCACCGACCAGCTGCTGATGACCTTTGGCGCCAGCTACAACCACACCGAGATCAAGGACCGCAACCTCGCCATCCAGCCCTGCGGCGGCGGCTGCACCGTGCTCGACCCGGCAGGTCCGGTCGCGGGCACCGTCTCGATCGACGGCAACCCGCTGCCCCAGGCGCCGGAGTGGATCTACAACCTCACCGCGCGCTACGGGATCCCGGTGGGCAATGACGGCGAGTTCTTCATCTTCACCGACTGGGCTTACCGCAGCGAGGTCAACTTCTTTCTCTACGAATCCGCCGAGTTCACCGGCGATCCGCTGCTCGAAGCCGGCCTGCGCCTGGGCTATCGGTGGAACTACGGGCTCTATGAGCTGGCATTGTTTGGCCGCAACATCTTCGACGAAGAGGAAGCAGTGGGCGGCATCGATTTCAACAACCTGACCGGCTTCGTCAACGAGCCGCGGGTCTACGGTGTCGAGTTCTCGGTCTGGTTCTGATCCGGGATCCTCCCCGTCGTCCGTGATGGACGGCGGGGAAGCAGATCACTCGCTGATTCAGCGTCCGGCGCAGGCCTTGGCCTGCGCTTCTTCATTGCGCAGCAGAGTTGGAATGTCGCGATCCAGCATCCGGCTGGCCTCGGCCTGTTCTTCCGCGCCGAGCAGCTTGCGGGTGTCCTTGATCCAGCCGTCGCGGCAGCTCTCGTCGGACTTGCGGCTACCGGCGCACTTGACCAGATCCTCGAAAGCCATCTGCCAGACGCGGAACTCGTCCTTGTCGATCACCCGGCCGTGTCCGGGAACCAGGCGATCGAACTTCTGCGCCCAGAGCACGTTCAGGTCATCGATCCAGATCTCCGCGCAGGCGGTCTCGAAGTTCGGCGCCGGCAGGCTGACCAGGTCACCGGCCAGCAGCACGCCGGCATCATCCTCGCGCAGCCAGACATCGCCGCCGCTGACCGCGCTGCCAAGGCCCAGATGAACATTGCGCCCGGCCAGCTCGGCGTCCCGCGAGCGCGGTACGTTGTTGGTCGGATAGAAGCTGATGCTGCCGGCGATCAGGCTCAGCTCGGCGCGCGCCGCGGCGTCTTCCGGCACAGGCTCGTCGGGGTTCTTCAGCCCGGCCACCAGCTGCTCGCGGTAGGCGGCGAATATCGGCGCGCCGACGTTGCGGATCGCCGCGTCATTGGCAAACAGCAGGGCCGAAGGATGTGCCTTGCGGATCGCCGCCAGGCCGCCGGCATGGTCGAGATGCCAATGGCTGTTGACCAGGATCGGCGCGCCAGCCTGGGCAGCCTCGATGCGCTCCAGAATCCGCTCGGTCTGCGCCCCACCGCGGCCGGCGTCGAACACGATCAGCCCCTGCGGCGCCTCGATCAATACCGCGTTGGCCGACTTCTGCCCGCCGGCCACCTGACCGCCGGGAAGCAGGGTCATACCCTTGCCCAGATCAACCACATCCTGCGCCGGCAGCGTCGCCGACAAACCCAGCAGCAGCGCGGCAAGCAGGCCGCTTCCCATCGTCGTGCGCATCGTCACCCTCCCAGGCAGTTGGTTGCAGACCCGCCACCCTACGACAAGCCCCGTCACGACGCGAGCGCTGTGCCTCCTGTCAGCGCGGCTCGTCGCTTGACCGCGCCGTTCCGCCCAGACGCGGTGATCTGCCGGGGCACGCCCCAAGGGAGAATCGCCACGACGGCAAGAGCCGATCGTGCGTCTGGTGGCAGCTTCTGCGATGGGCAGCAACGGGCGCGAACAAGACGTTCGCAGGGCAATCGGGCGAGCTATTGTGGGAGCGGATCGTATCCGCGACCGCAGCGCTACAGGCTTGCCACCGACTGCGGCCAGACCGAGGCTCCGCGGTCGCGGATACGATCCGCTCCCACAGAAAGCCGGCGCAATGGATGGACCTCGACGAACGACAAAATTGCGCAAACCGGACATCCATAGGGTGCGCCTTGGGCGCACCGGGCGTAC
>CAYGMG010000174.1:0-7556 GCA_964350895.1 uncultured Lysobacter sp. | reverse complement strand
TGTTGATCTTGCTTGCAAGAAAGGCCCCATTCGCCGGCCGGGGCGAACGCACACTTTGCGCCCAACCCGCCACCCACCTTCAGCAGCGGACCTGCTTTCAGCTCCAGACGGCGCATCGACGCCGCATCAAACGTCGAGGTGGATTCCGCACTCGCGCTTGAGGCCGAAGAAGCGGGTGTCTTCCTCGCGCATGCCTGGCTCCCAGCGCTGAGTGGTGTGCACATCGCCGATGGACACATAGCCCTGCTCCCAGAGCGGGTGGTAGGGCAGCTGGTGGCGGGCGAGGTACTCGCCGACCTGGCGATCGCTCCAGTCGGCGATCGGATGGACCTTCCAGCGGCCATTGCGCTGCTCGGCGATCGGCGTCCGGGCGCGGCTTTCCGACTGCTGACGGCGCAATCCGGAAAACCAAGTGCCGGCGCCCAGCTCGCGCAGCGCGCGCTGCATGGGTTCGACCTTGCGCAGCTGGTTGTAGCGCTCGATACCCTCCACGCCCTTCTCCCAGAGACGACCGTGGCGGGCCTCCATCCAGGCCCGCGACAGGCTTGGCCGCACAACATGCAGGTTAAGCGAAAGTCGCTCTACCAGCTGGTCGACGAAGGCATAGGTCTCCGGAAACAGGTAGCCGGTATCGACCAGCACAACCGGCAGTCCGGGCTGGTGACTGGAAAGCAGGTGCAGGGAGACCGCGGCCTGAGCACCGAAACTGCTCGACAACACGTGCTGCCCCGGGCACTCGCGCAGGGCCCACTCGATGCGCTGGTCGGCACTGCTTCGCTCAAGAAAGCGATTCAGCTCGGAAAGCGCGCGCGGGGCGTCCAGGCTGTTGTCCTCGGTAGCGCTCATGCCGCCACCAGGCTTGTTGCAATCTGCCGCGGGTTGGCGATCACCAGGCCGCTGCGCACCAGAAAGTCGCCGAAGCCTTCCTCCGCGCTGCGCTCGGTGGCGTAGCGACCAAGCAGGGGATCCAGCTCGGCGAGGATCGCGGACTCGTCGATGTTCTCGCGGAACAGGGTGTTCAAGCGCTGTCCGCGGTGATCGGCTGCCAGCATCAGGTTGTAGCGCCCCGCCGCCTTGCCGACCAGGGCGATCTCGCCCAGGTAGGGCCGCGAGCAGCCGTTGGGGCAGCCTGAGAGACGCAGCAAGATGGGCGCTTCGAGCAGATCATGGCGCGCCAGCAGCACCTCGAGCTTGCCGACGAACTCCGGCAGATAGCGCTCGGCCTCGGCCATGGCAAGGCCGCAGGTCGGCAAGGCCACGCAGGCCAGCGCCAGCCGGCGCAGGGCGCTGCCGCGGCGGAAGCCGTCAAGCCCGTGGCGGGTCACCAGGGCCTCGATCCGGCGTCGCTCGCCGGCCGGCACGCCGGCCACCACCACGTTCTGATTCGGAGTCAGGCGGAACTCGCCGCGGTGGACCCTGGCAATCTCGCGCAGGCCGAGCAAATAGCTCGCATCAGCAACGTCGGCGATCCGCCCGGCGGGAATCTGCAGGGTCAGATGGGCCAGGCCATCATCGCCCTCGACCCAGCCGAAGCGGTCGCCATTGTGTTCGAAGGTGTAGCCGCGCGCAGGCTGCAGGCTGAAGCCCGCGCGCTTTTCGACCTCGCCGCGGAACCAGTCGATGCCACGATCATCGATGGTGTACTTCAGCCGTGCTAGCTTGCGCAGCGCGCGATTGCCGAAGTCGCGCTGGGCGGTGACCACCGCTTCGCCCACGGTCAGCACCTGATCCGGGGTGACGAAGCCGACCACCTGGGCCAGCAGCGGGTAGGTCTCCGGGTCGCCGTGGGTGGCGCCCATGCCGCCGCCGACGCTGATGTTGTACCCGACCAGTTCGCCGTTCTCGATGATGGCGATGTAGCCGAGGTCGTGAGCCAGGACATCGACGTCATTGATCGGCGGCACGGCGAAGGCGATCTTGAACTTGCGCGGCAGGTAACGCTCGCCGTAGATCGGCTCTTCCTCGACGCCGGCGATCTGCTCCTCGTCCAGCCAGATCTCGTAGTAGGCGCGGGTATTGGGCAGCAGATGCTCGGACAGGCGCGCAGCGTCGGCGTACACCGCGGCGTGAACGCTGGACTGCAGCGGATTGGCGCCGACCATGACATTTCGATTGACGTCGCCGCAGGCGGCCAGAGTGTCGATCAGGGCGGCATTGATCGCCTGCATGGTCGGCTTCAGCTCGCCCTTGACCACGCCGTGGAACTGGAAGGCCTGGCGGGTGGTGATGCGCAGGGTTCCATTGGCGAAACGGGTGGCTATGGCATCGAGCCCCAGCCACTGCTCGGGGCTGACCACGCCGCCCGGCGTGCGGGTGCGGATCATGAAGCTGTAGGCCGGCTCCAGCTTCTGCTGGCGACGCTCCTCGCGCAGATCGCGATGGTCCTGCTGGTAGCTGCCGTGGAACTTGATCAGCACCTGGTCGGCCTCGGCGATCGCCCCGGTGGCCTGATCGGCCAGGCTCTCGATGAGCGTGCCGCGCAGGTGCCGGCTGGCCAGCTTGATGTCTTCGACAGGCAGAGTGCTCACAGGGCTTCCAGTCCGTTGTGGTGGTGGTTGCGAATCACGAATCACCGGTTACCTGAGGCCAATACGCGCCGGCAGGGTCAGTACACATCACGCGAATAGCGACCCTGCTGCTGCAGCGTGCGCAGTTCGGCCTCGGCATCCTCGGCGGACAATCCGCCGTGCGTCCTGAACACATCGATCAGTGCGGCATGCACGTCGCGGCCCATCTGGATCGCGCCGCAGACGTAGAGATGAGCGCCGCCGCGCAGCCAGGCCAGCAGCTCCCTGCCCTGCTCGCGCAGTCGATGCTGCACGTAGATCTTCTGCGCCTGGTCGCGGGAGAAGGCGAGGTCGATTCGCGCCAAGCGGCCATCCTTGCGCGCCTTCAGCCATTCGGCCTGGTACAGGAAGTCGCTGGCGAAGCGCTGCGCGCCGAACACCAGCCAGTGGCGGCCGGCCGCGCCCTCGGCCACCCGCTGCTGGAGAAATCCGCGGTACGGTGCGACACCGGTGCCGGCGCCGATCATGATCAGATCGCGACGACCGTCGGCCGGCAGGCGGAAGCGCTCGTTGGGCTCGATGTAGGCGCGCAGCCGCGCGCCGGGCTGCTGACGTGCGATGTGACTGGACGCGGCGCCAACGTGGATGCCCTTGGCCACGGCGTAGCGCAGCACGTCGACGGTCAGATGTGCTTCCTCACCGACCTCGGCGCGCGACGAGGCGATCGAATACAGACGCGGGCTCATCGGCTTCAGCGCCTCGACCAGAACTTCCGGGGTCCAGACCACCGGCCAGCGACGCAGCGCATCGACCAGGGGTAGCTCGCCCAGCAGCTTGGCCACACGTTCGGGGTCGGCCACCGCGGCGCTCAGATCGGCGTCGCCGGCTCGCTCGGCCACCTGCAGCAGGATGCCGCGCGCGCTGCGGGTGACTTCGCGGCGCTCGCGCAGCCATTCGGACAGCGGCAGCGACTGCGCCTTGTGCGCAACAAAGCTGTCGCCGTCGAGGCCGGTCGCCTCGAGCACGGCGTCGATCAGGCCGGGCGGATTCTCCGCCCACACGCCCAGCGCGTCGCCGGGCTCGTAGGCCATGCCCGCCTCGGCGATGTCCAGCTCGACGTGACGCACGTCCTTGTCGCTGCCACGACCGCTGATCCGCTGGTTGGCCAGCAGCTCGACAGCATGCGGCGCGTCGCGCCCGGTCTTTGGTAGCGCAGCGCGGCGCAGCGGGGTCACCGTGGCCTTGGGTCCGCTGGACGCGTCCGCCTGCTGGACACGCAGCGACTCGATCAGGCTCTGCCGCCAGGGCGCGGCGACTGTTTCGATATCGACATCGGCCTCGGCGCGTGCGGAAAGCGGCTGCGCACCTAGCGCCGACATGCGGGCGTCGAGGCGACGACCGATCTCGCAGAACTTGGCGTAGCTCGAATCGCCCAGCGCGAGCACCGAGTACTTCAGCTGGGCCAGGCTCGGCGCACGCCGGCCATCGAGGAACTCGAAGAAGCCCAGCGCATCATCGGAGGGATCACCCTCGCCCTGGGTACTGAACACGAAGCTCATCAGCCGCTCGTCCTTGAGCTCGCGCAGCGGATAGGCGTCGGCACGAAACAGCCGAGGCGCGAACCCTGCGGCCTCGGCTTCCGCGACCAAGGCCTCGGCCGCGCGCTTGGCGTTGCCGGTCTGGCTGCCGTAGACCACGGTCAGGCGCTGGGTAGTGGCGCTCTCGGCGTGCTCGACGGTGGCCGGCTCCGCGTCTGTGGGCACGTGCGTTGCAGGCAGCGCCGCGACGCCGCCAGCGCGCGCATGGGCCAGGCCCGCGGCGTAGCCGGAGAGCCACCACAGCGCCTGGGCATCCAGCCCGGCGACCGCGCGCGACAGCGCTTCGGCGTTTTCCGCCGGCAGGAGTTCGGGCAATCGCGGCAGGGCTGACATGGCGTTGCTCTGAAGGAACACGCCAACGATCATGGTGGCCGGCTCGGCGCAGCGGAAACAACCAGGCGTTATGCGCTCATGCGCCTGGCGGTCCGTGGCGCTCGACGGGTCCCACGGAAGGCCTAGCGGCCGGCCAGCACGGCCGAGCGCCCCGTGCCTGCCCTACTTCACCGACTCAGGGTTGGCGCAGATCCAGCGAGAACACCCGCCCGGTGGTGCCATCGATGGTGCCGGCCGTGCTTGCGCCGCTGACCACATAAAAGCGCCCATCGACAATGGCGCCGGCGGTGCCGTGGACCGAAACCGGCAGGTCCGGCGCGCTGCTGAAGGCGTCCTCGCCGGCGCGGATCCACTCGCTGCGCGGCTCGGTGTAGCTGCTGATATCCAGCACTTCGCCGCCAGTGAGGACCAGGGTGTCCTCGTTGGCCGCGGCTGCGAAGCCGCCGCGCTTGTGGCGGATCGAAGGGCCGGCGCGCCACTGTTCGCTGATCGGGTCGTAGATGCGCACCGAGGTGGTTTCCGGCGAGCGGCCGCCGATCACCCAGATCTCATCCTGGAAAGCCACCACCTGGGAGTGGTCGCGCTGGGTGAAATCGGGCGCGCGGATGGTCCGCACCCGGTCACCACGCGGGTCGAACTGCTGCAGGCGCCCCGAGGCATCGCCGATGTAGGCGCTCCCTGCCAGCGCCGCGGCATGGCTGCCAAAGCTCGATGCCAGGGCCGGCACCGGCTCCCAGCGGCCGCTGTCCAGACGGAATCGGTGCCCGCTGACCGACTGCTCGCCGCTGCCGAGTGCGGCGCCGCCATTCATGTAGATGGCGCCATCAAGGGCGAACGCGGCGAGGTGGTCGCGCCCCGCCGGCAGGTCGGGCAGGACGCTCCACTGGTCGCTGGCCGGGTCGTAGCGACGGAAGGCGCGCGGCGCACCGAAGCCGCCCAACGCATAGATCAACCCCTGGTCGGCGGTGACCGCGAGTTCCGACTGCGGCGGCGTGGGCGTGGTCCGCCGTTCCTGCCAGCTGCCAGCCGACGGCGCGGAAGCCAGCGCATCGACGCAGGGTGCGCCGGCCAGCCGGGTCAGCCGTTGCAGGCTGCGTGTACCGCTGCCGAAACCCGGCAGGCTCGACTCGTAACTCAGCGTTCCGCCGCTGCAGCTGCTGAAATCAATGCTCAGCGATCCCCAGGGAGCAAGATCAACCGCTCCAGCATCGAAGCCGTCACCGAAGCGGGTACCGCTGCCCTGCAGCAGTTGCTCGACCACGATGCCGCCCTGATCGCGGCGTCCCGGCCCGACCAGCCAGGTCTGCCGGCCCTGCTCATCGAAGGTGAACCAGTAAACCAGGCTCTGGCCGTCGGCGAGATCCTCGACCAGCCAGCCCTCGCCCGGCCGCTCACCGACGAACCAGGCGCCGCTGCGCGCGCGCAGGCCCTCGGCGGCGCGTGCGCCGCTGGCGGTCAGCCGGCGAGTGCCGGCGCAGTCGATCTCGTCGATCACCGACAGCCGCTGCATCGCCCGGCTGCCGCTGCCATAGGCTGGCGGCCCTTCCCAGCTGGCCGTCATCGCGCCGCAGCCGTCGAAGCTCAGGGTCAGGCTGCCCCAGTGCGCGTAGTCGACCGCGGCGGGATCGAAGGCCTCACCGAAGCGGGCGCCGCGCGGCTGCAGGACATCAGTGAAACGCAAAGTGTTGGCCTCGCGCACGCCTTCGGCAGCCAGCAACCAGGCGGCGCCGTCAGCCTCGCCGGCTGCGGGAAAGGTGAACCACACAGCAAAGGCGCGGCCATCCGGCAGCACCTGCAGGATGATGCCCTCGCCGCTGCGCGCCGGATCGAACCAGGATCCGCTGACCCCAGGGTTGAGCCAGTCCTCGCTCTGCACCGACTCGGCCAGCTTGAGCCGCGGCTGCGAGACGGGATGGCGCAGCTCGCAGGCGCTGGCCGCGGCGAACGCGCCGAGCAGGAAAGCAATCAGCAGGATTCTTGATGGCATGACGCTGCGCTCCGTGACGGCCTCGCCCAAGGCTACGACTGTCATCGTAGTTTTCCAAGTCCCGACGGTGGGCATCGCCATGCAGGAGATCACGGTGAGCGCAAACCCGGGGCTCACCGGCCTTGGCCGCTGACGTGCGGACGGCAATTCATCGCTCCATCCGCACAAAGCGATATATTGTCGGCTCCGACCGCCACCAGTCCCGCCCATGCCGACCGTCAGCTTCGAATTCTTCCCGCCCAAGACCGATGAGCAACGCGCCCAGCTCGACGCCGCGGCTGCAGCGCTAAAACAGCGCCAGCCCGAGTATGTCTCGGTGACTTTCGGTGCGGGTGGCTCGACCCTGAGCTACACGCCGGACACGGTGCGCCGCCTGCATGAGGACCACGGGCTGGCTGCGGTGCCACACCTGTCCTGCATGGGCGGCACGCGGCGTGAGATCCGCGATCTGCTTGATCTGTACCGCGACCTCGGCTGCCGACGCATCGTCGCCCTGCGTGGCGACCTGCCCTCGGGCATGGCGACATTCGGCGACTTTCGCTACGCCCGCGACCTGGTGCGCTTCATCCGCGATGAGACTGGGGACTACTTCCATATCGAGGTAGCCGGTTACCCCGAGATCCATCCGCAAGCCGAAGATGCAAGCAGCGACCTGCGCCATCTGGCAGACAAGGTCGCTGCCGGGGCCAATGGGGTGATCACCCAGTACTTCTACAACGCCGATGCGTACTTCCGCTTCGTCGACGATGCTCGCGGGCTGGGCATCCAGGGACCGATCGTGCCCGGCATCATGCCGATCACCAACTACTCCCAGCTGCGCCGCTTTTCGGAGATGTGCGGCGCCGAGATCCCGCGCTGGATCAGTCGCCGGCTGCAGGCCCTGGGCGATGACCTGCCGGGTATCCGCGCCTTTGGTGCCGACGTGGTCGCCGCGCTGTGCCGTCGGCTGATCGACGGCGGTGCCCCCAGCCTGCACCTCTACACGCTGAACCGGGCCAAAGCCACCCTGGCCGTGCTCGACCGTCTGTAGCCCATCAACGACCCGATGCGGTGTAGAAAGGCCGCATGCGTTATCTGACGATGCCATGGATGATTCTGCTGCTCGGCCTTGACTGCGGCAGCGCGGCGGCG
>CAYGMG010000173.1:0-7652 GCA_964350895.1 uncultured Lysobacter sp. | reverse complement strand
GGATCGTATCCGCGACCGCAGCGCTACAGGCTTGCCACTGACTGCGGCCAGATCGGGGCTCCGCGGTCGCGGATACGATCCGCTCCCACATCAAGCCAGGCGTCGTGGTCTCCACCAGCTGGCCATCGCGGTCTATAACGAGGACCGCGAAGCGCACAGGTCGGAAATGTTTGAGCTTGCGTCCGACCTACTGAGCAGCGTCGAGGTGATGATCAACGAAATCATCGACGTGGAAAGTGTGCTGTCCCAACTCACTTGTGAGCTGGCGTGCTCGGCAGCGGGCACGGCAGTGCCCGGGTCCAGACATCAGGCCTTGTTGACGAAGCGGTAGTGGCCGACCAGCCACTCGTTCCCATCGCGGTAGCCGAACAGCTCGGCGCAGGCCATCCAGAACATCCGCCAGCGCTGGTGCCATAGCGCTGCCTGATCCTGGCCATAGACGCCGGCCAGCACCGACAGCACTTCATCGCGATGGCGATCCTGGTTCTCCAGCCACTGGTTGGCGGTGCGCTCGTAGTGTTTGCCCGACAGCCGCCACTGTTGCTCGATGCTCAGGTGATGCTGGAAGTGCAGCAGGGTGTCCGCTGCCGGCATCAGGCCACCGGTAAAGAAATAGCGGCCCATCCAGTTGTCTTCGCCCTCGGTCTCGAAGGGATACATCAGCTCGCGGTGGCAGAAGATGTGCACGAACAGCTTGCCGCCGGGCTTCAGCCAGCTGCTGATCCGCTCCAGCAAGGTGGCGTAGTTGCGCATGTGCTCGAACATCTCGATCGACACGGCGCGGTCGAACTGCTGGTCAAGCTTCAGCTGGTTGACGTCGCAGGTCAGGATCTCGACATTGCCGAGTCCGCGGGCGCGGGCCGTGGCCATGATGTGTTCGCGCTGGCTGTTCGAATTCGACACGCCGGTGATCCGCGAGTTGGGGTAGCGCTCGGCCATCCACAGGGTCAGCGAGCCCCAGCCGCAGCCGAGCTCCAGGATGTGCTGGCCGTCGGCCAGCTCGGCGCGTTCGCCATACAGCGCGAGCATCGCCTCTTCGCCCTCGTCGAGGCTCTCGCTGCCGCGCGGGTAGTAGCAGCTGGAGTACTTGTAGCGCTTGCCGAGACAGAGCTCGAAAAAGCGCGCCGGCACTTCGTAGTGCTGCTGGTTGGCGGCTTCGGTCTCGATTGCCACGGGGCTCTTGCGCAGCTCGTCGAGCAGCTCGCGAAAGCGCGACCAGGCGGCTTCGGTGTCGTTGGCAGATTCCTCGCGAAGGCGTTGGGCGCAGAGTCGGCGGATGCCGAGGCGGGTGAGGGAGTCGGGGATCAGTCCGCGTTCGCAAAGGTCGATAAGCATTGGGGTCCGTGATTCTTGGTTGGTAGGTCGTGATGTTGGTTCGCGGGCTTCACCCGGCCCGGATCACGAATCGTCGCGCTTGGGAAACCAGGGGAAGAACATCGATGTCTCTTCCTGATAGCGGCGGTAGTCCTCGCCGCGCGAGCGCAGCGACTGCGCCTCGGCGAAGGGAATGCCGGTGACGAAGACCAGGCTCGCGCCCATCAGCAGCGGCCCGAGCAGGGACAGCCACCACCACGGCGAGCCAATGCTGATCGCCACCCAGGCGAACCAGTGCAGCCACTCGAAGAAGTAGTTCGGGTGTCGCGAGTAGCGCCACAGTCCGGCGCGGCAGGTCTGGCCCTTGTTGGCTGGGTTGGCACGGAAGCGTGCCAGCTGGCGATCTGCCAGGCTCTCGCCCGCGAGGCTGCCGGCCCAGATCAGCACGCCGAGGATGATCCAGGCGTCCAGCGCATCGCGCGGGTTGCTGCTGGCCACCAGAAAGGGCACCGAGAACAGCGCGGTAAACAGAGCCTGGGCCATGAAAAAGCCGAAGAACTTCGCCTGGCTGTCGTTCCAGTGCTGACGCAGGTAGCGATAGCGGCCGTCCTCTTCCTCGCTGAGGATTCGCGAGAGCAGGAACAGGCTGAGCCGTGCGCCCCACAGACCGCCGAGCATCGCCACCAGCAGCCGCGGCAGGTCGCCGCCGATGCCGGTCCAGGCGTAGAACACCGCCGCGCCGCCCATGGCCGCCGCCCAGATCGCGTCGACCAGTCCGGCGTTGCGGGTGCGCCGCTGCACCTCCCAGCCGATCGTCATCAGCACGACTGCGCCAAGCAGGACCCAGCCCAGCGGCGCCAGCGGCAATCCGCTCATGCCCGGCCGCCGGCGGCGAGCGCTGGCGTAGTCATCCAGCGATCACCCAGGCGTAGCAGCAAGGGCGTGATCAGGCCCCAGGAAACCGCCAGCGCAACAAAGGGCCAGGGTGAGTCGGCGATCTCCACCGCGCCCCAGGCGCGCTCGGCGGCCCAGTAGGCCAGAGGCCCGCCGGCAAGACCAAGCAGTGCGGCGAGCCAGGGCATCGACTTCAGCCCGCTCAGCGAATGGTTGACGGTCAGCCCGAAGCCGATCCACATCGCGACGATCCACACCGGCGCCAGCCGCGGGTCGGGCAGCGGCACATCAAAGCGCATGAAACCGGCCTGCACCCAGAGCGAATCGACTGCAACGCCGAGCGCGGCGCAGAACGCGATCAGCCGCAGATCGGAGCGGCGGCTCCGGGTGACCGCCAGCTGCCAGCCGGCGAAGACCAGCAGGGCCAAGGGTCCGGCCCACCACCAGCCGTTGGCGGCGCCGCCGACCGAGGCCATCCAGACGATCTGAAATCCGATGAGGTTGGGCAGCCAGCTTTTCATGCGAGGTCCGGCAGCCACTCGCCGCGGCGGTTGCCGGGCCGGCTGAGCAGCAGGTGGACGTCGCCGATGGAGCGTTCGATGAAGCCGCCCTCGCAGTAGGCGAGGTAGAACTCCCACATCCGGATGAAGCGCTCCGGATAGCCCTGGGCACGCACCGCGTCTAGCTGGCCTAGGAAGCGGCGCCGCCATTCGCGCAGGGTCAGCGCGTAGCTGGGGCCGATGTCCTCCAGGTTGTACAGGCGCAGGTCGGTGCGCGCGGCCGCGCCGAGCATCGCGCTGACCGAGGGGATGAAGCTGCCGGGAAAGATGTGCCGCTTGATGAAGTCGACCGACTTCAGCGCCTGCTGGTAGCGGTGGTCCTCGATGGTGATCGCCTGGATCAGGGCCAGCCCATCGGGCTTGAGCAGGGCGGCCACCTTGGCGAAATAGGTGTCGAGATACTGGTGGCCGATCGCCTCGATCATCTCGATCGAGACCAGCCGGTCATAGCTGCCATCGAGCTCGCGGTAGTCGCGCAGCAGCAGGGTGACCTTGTCGGCAAGGCCGGCCTGCTGCACCCGCTGCTCGGCCAGCGCGTGCTGTTCGCGGGAAATCGTGGTGGTGGTGACGTGGGCGCCGAAGTGCCTGGCCGCGTGCAGGGCAAAGCCGCCCCAGCCGGTGCCTATCTCGACTACACGGCTCTGCGGGTTCAGCTCCAGCTTGCGGCAGATGCGGTCCAGCTTGCGGAACTGGGCGTCTTCCAGCGATTCGTCGGCGCTGGCGTAGATCGCCGAGGAATACATCATCGACTCGTCGAGGAACAGCTTGAACAGGTCGTTTCCGAGATCGTAGTGGGCGGCGATATTGCGCTGGCTGCCGCCCACGGTATTGCGGCGCAGCGCATGCCAGGCGCGCATCGCCATGCCGCCGAGCCGCGCGGTGCCGCTTTCCATGCCATCCAGCAGGTCGCGGTTGCGGACCAGGATGCGGACCAGGGCGACCAGGTCATCGCAGCGCCACAGGCCGTCCATATAGGCCTCGGCAGCGCCGACCGAACCATTGCCGGCAAGCGCCCGGTAGAAACCGGCGTCGTCGATGCGCAGCGTGCAGCGCAGGGTCTGGGTCGGGTCCTTGGCCGGCTGGCCCAGGCGCAGGTCGCCGGCGGCGTCGACCAGCCGGACCTCGGCATCGCGCAGCGCGCCAAGCTGTTCGATCAGGCGCCGGCGTAGAAAGCGGTCTAGGCCGCCAATGGGGGGGCTGGATTTGTCATCCTCCAGAGCCTGGTCGGCTCCTTCCAGCGTGGTGTCGACGGAGTCATTCACGGCGATGCGCCTCGTTGTTTGCTCGGATGATCGTAGACCGGGTTGCGTTTGCACCAGATCAACAGCGCCTGCCAGTGGATGGCAAACACCACCCTGAGGGTGATTGCCGGATGACGCAACAGGCAGCGTGCCAGTGCGGCGCCGGTCAGTGCCTCGCGCTGCAGACTGAGCGTGGCGTCGAAGTCCTTGCCGTCGCTGCTGCGTGAGTCCATATGCACCCGCAGTGAGTCGCCCGGCGCGCCGAAGCGCCAGCGGTAGTCGCGCTCGAGCGGCAGGAAGGGCGATACGTGGAAGGCCTTGCGGAAGTCCCAGTGCCAGCCGCGTGCAGCGTCGCCGGCGTCACGCACCGGCAGCACGTAGCGGTGGCGCTCCTTCCATGGCGTGTTGGTGATCTCGGCGACGATGCTGTGCAGGGTTTCGCCATCGGCCTCGAAACAGTAGTAGAAGCTCACCGGGTTGAAGCAGTGGCCGAAGTAGCGCAGGTGGGCGAGCAGGCGCACCGGGCCGGCGGGGCGCTCGCCGGTTGCGCGCTCGACCTCGTCGATGACGCAATCCTTGAGCGGACGCTGCGGATCACCCAGGTAGTCGCTGCGGCGGAACTCGGCGAGGTTGCGCCGGTTCACCGACCACAGCCAGCGCCCGCTGAACAGTTCCGGCAACTCATCGAGGTCCAGGTAGAGCATGAACAGCGGATAGCGGAAGGCGTGCGCATGTGGCGCATGCCTGCGGTGCTGCACCTGGCCGCGGTAGATCGCGCTGGCCAGCGTGCCGCTCAAGCCGCGTTCCGTTGTCGCGCGCTGCCCGCGGGCCACTCGACACCCAGCGCGCGGACCACGTCCACCGCGCTGCGCATGCCGTCCTCGTGGAAACCCCAGCCCCAGTAGGCGCCGCAGTACCAGGTACCGCGCTGGCCGCTGATCTCGTCGCGCCGCTTCTGCGCCGCCACGCTGTGCCGGGTGTAGACCGGATGCGAGTAGTTCATCCGCCCCAGAACCCGCTCCGGGTCGATGGCGTGGCTGCGGTTGAGGGTCACCACCAGCGGTTCCGGCGCGTCGATCGACTGCAGATGGTTCATGCAGTAGCTGACCGTGCAGGCGTCCTCGCGCTTGGCAGGAATCAGCGCATTCCAGGCCGCCCAGGCGCGGCGGTCGCGCGGCAGTTGCGAGGGATCGGTGTGCAGGATGGTCTCGTTCTGCTGGTAGCCGATCGCCCCGAGGACCTCGCGTTCGGCGTCGCTTGGATCGTCAAGCAGGGCCAGGGCCTGGTCGCTGTGGCAGGCCAGCACGACCTGGTCGAACTGCTCGCTGCCGCCGTCATGGCGCAGGCTGATGCCGGCCTCGTCGCGGCGCAGTCCGCGTACCGGCGTTGCCAAGCGCAGGTCGAGATCCCAGCGCTGCTGCAGCGCGTCCACATAGCTTGAAGATCCGCCGACAACCACTTTCCACTGCGGCCGGTTGTCGACCTGCAGCATGTGGTGATTGGCCATGAAGGCGACCAGGTACTTGGCCGGAAATTTCAGCACCTGGTCCGAGGGTGAGGACCACAGCGCCGAGGCCATCGGTACCAGATGCTCGTCGCGGAAACCCTCGGAGTAGGCGTTCTCGACCAGGTAGTCGCCAAGGTCCGGGCCGTCGCCGCTGAGCCGCAGAAGGGCAGGCGCCTCGCGGTAGAAACGCATGATGTCGCGTAGCAGGCGCCAGTGGCGTGGCGAGAACAGGCGTCGCCGCTGCAGGAACATGCCGCCCAGATCGGAGGCGATGTACTCGAGGCCGCTGCGGTCCGAGCGCAGGGCGAAACTCATGGTGGTGGGCTGGGTGGCAACGCCCAGCTCATCGAACAGGGCGAACAGCAGCGGATAGTTCTGCGGGTTGCAGACTATGAAGCCGCTGTCCACGCGGTAGTCACCGCTGGGCAGGGACACATCGTGGGTATGGGTATGGCCGCCCAGCCGAGTGTCGGCCTCGAACAGGGTCACCGCGTGATGCCGCGAGAGCAGGTAGGCGCTGGCCAGGCCGGCGATGCCCGAACCGACGACAGCGATGCGCAGGCTCATGGGCTGGTGCGACGCTTGAGCTGGGTTGGCACCGGCTTGAGATCCCAGACCAGGCCGAACAGGCTCATCAGGCGCAGGCCGTAGTAGGTCATGTCGACCTCCCACCAGCGAAAGCCCTGGCGCGCCGAGCCGGGGAAATGGTGGTGGTTGTTGTGCCAGCCCTCGCCGAAAGTGAGCAGGGCCAGCCACAGGTTGTTGCGGCTGTTGTCACGGGTCGGGAAGCGCCGCGAGCCGAAGCGGTGGGCCAGCGAATTGATGGTCACCGTGGCGTGGAACAGGACCACGGTCGAGACAAAGAAACCCCAGATCAGCATCTGTGGCCCGCTGGTGCCGAGCTGCGGGTAGGCGCGCTCAAGCCAGCTGCCGAGGAAGAACAGCCCGGTAGCCAGGGCGACCGGGATCAGGGTGTCGAAGCGGTCGATCCAGCGCAGCTCCGGAAAGCGGACCAGATCGCGGATGCTGTTGTGGTCGGTGGCAAAGCCGCGCGGGGTCAGGAACCAGCCCATGTGGCTCCACCACATGCTGCGCGTCACCGGCGAATGGAAGTCGACCTCGGTATCGCTGTGCCGGTGATGATTGCGGTGGTGCGAGGCCCACCACAGCGGCCCGCGCTGCACGCTGGTCGCGCCGATCAGGGCGAACAGGAACTGCATCGGCCGTGAGGTCTTGAACGCCTTGTGCGAGAAATAGCGGTGATAGAAGCCGGTGATAGCGAACATGCGCAGCGCATACAGCGCACAGGCCACGGCAACCGCGATCCACGACACGCCGACGAACAGCACGCCAAGGCACATCAGGTGCAGTGCGACGAAGGGCACCACGCGGATCCAGTCGATGCGGTCGGACAGCTCGCCAGCAGGTTCGCCTGCACTGGTATCGATCCAGCGTCTGAGCGCGACGCCGGTGCGTCGCCACCACGCCTGATGTTCCTCGGGAATTGAACTCATTCGGTATTGATCAACGGTGACTTGTGCGGTGGGCGGCCCGCGCCGGGGCCCGGGGGTCGCGCAAGCGTAGCCAATCGACTACGCCTTCGTCATGCTGGCCGGATGCAGAAGCCACCCACGCAGCGCAGGGGGCCCCGCTATGGCGTGGCCCGCGTATTGTCCAAGCAAGGCCTGTGTTCGCGCCGTCAGGGTGAGGCTCTGGTGCGTGAGGGAAGGGTCAAGGTCAATGGACGGACGGTCCGTGATCCGGAGCATCCGGTAGACCCCGAGCGCGACCGGGTGGCGCTGGACGACGCGGCCCTGGCCGCTGCCGAGCGCCTGTGCCTGATGCTGAACAAACCGCGAGGGCTGGTCACCACGCGCAGCGATGAGCGCGGACGCGAGACCGTCTATCGCTGCCTTGAGGGCGCCGACCTGCCCTGGCTTGCGCCGGTGGGGCGGCTGGACAAGGCCAGCGAAGGCCTGCTGCTGTTCAGCAATGACCCGGTCTGGGCGGCGGCGGTGCTGGATCCGCAGCGCGGTCCGGACAAGACCTATCACGTGCGCCTGGATGCGCCGTTTGATCCGGGCTGGATCGCTGCCCTGGAGGCTGGCGTGCAGGTCGAGGCCGGCCAGGCGCCCT
>CAYGMG010000172.1:0-7671 GCA_964350895.1 uncultured Lysobacter sp. | reverse complement strand
GGGGTGGGGGGAGGGGAGGTTGTTCGATCAGCCTCTGCGGAAAGTGCACTCTGACCCCAGTTTCGGACACGCGCTGCAGTGATTCGGCCTCGGGGGCCTCGCGAACGCCGAATCGCCCTCCGCCGGCGCCTCCGGATTCGGCTGCCCCCGGATCCCGGCCTCCGATGCAGCGTTTCTGCGTGCCCCGGCTACCACGTTCGATGAAACGGTCTGTGCTAGGCGAGCGGGCCCCCGGTGGCGGGGACCCCCCAATGTTCGGGGATTGGGTCGCCTGCTGCGCAGCGATAGGGTGACACGGTCTTCACTCGGCAGGCCTCTCCCATGCCCTATCCCTCTCCGCTGCGACGTGTCCGTCACCTGACCGTGGTCGGTCTCATTACCCTGGTTGCGCTGCCTGACGTAGCCAGCAGTGCGCTGCCCGTGATCAATGAGCGCTTTGGCCTCACCGGAAGCAGTGGCCAGCGTGGAGAGCTGGGGACGGACATCACCCGTCTGCAGAACGCCTCCGGCTACTCCGGACTCGCTTTCGGCGCACCGGCCGCGGGTGCCGGCGCCCGGGGCGCGGTGGCGAGGTGGCAGGACACAGGGCCCGGCTGGCTGCAGGGCGGTGCTCCAACGCTATCGCCTTCACCTGGCACCGGTGACCGGTTCGGCGCCGCGTTCGCCAGCTTTGGCGATCAGCTGATGGTGGGCGAGAGCAGCCCGCCGGAACTGCATGTATACGACCTGCAGGGCGCGGGGGGCACTACCGCTCTGGCGCAGAGCCTCTCTCTGCAGGTGCTTGGCACGCCGGGTCAACGTGGCGAGGTCCGCGTGGCGGGCTTCAGCGATTACCTGGCCGCGGCCACCCTGCGGAGCAACAACGACAGCGGCAGCGTGGAGCTGTTTCGCCGGCTGTCCGGCCAATGGGTATCGACGAACCAGGTCCTGATGGATCCGGCTGGAGGCCCGGCCGATGCGGCGTTTGGGCACGCCATGGCGATGACCGAAGACCGACTCTTCGTGGGAACGCCGTACTTCGCTCCGATCTTCGGCGAGGTCAATCCGGGCGTGATCTGGCAATACTCGCGTCCGCCGAGTGGCACGCAATGGACGCTTTCTTTCGGCTTCGGACTGGACAACTTGCCGCTGCCCGCCGAGCAGCCGGCGCAGCTTGGCTACAGCCTTGCCGTCGACGGCGCCCTGATGGTGGCCGGCGCCCCTGGCCTGCGGCTCCAGGCTTCCGGACCGGAGATCGGCGCCGTGCTGATCTATGAGCGCGTCCCGGTGATCGGCAACTGGCAGCTGCTGGATCTCGTCGCCAATCCCGATGCCGAGGCCGATGCCCGGTTCGGCGCATCGGTAGCCGTGCGGGGCGAGGAGATCCTGGTGGGCGCACCGGGTTCGGGCGGCGGCGACGGACGGGCCTATGTGCTGCGCCGAGGCGGTGACGGCCAATGGACAGCCGCTTTCTCGCTGAGCAGTCGGTCCACCGGGCTCGACGCCTTCGGGAGCAGCGTCGAGTTCGCCGAAGACGGCAGCTATGCCGTGGGCGCACCGAACTTTGGATCGGAGGGGGCGGTGTACATCCACCTTCGCCCGGAGGTCTATCGGGACGGGTTCGAGTAGGGCGCTCCGTGCTCAGCGCGCCGTGGCTGCTGACGGTGGCGCCGACGCCGTGCGGCCGGATCCGCAGATGCTAGAGTCACGGCGTCCGTCCCAAGCATCGGAGTCCGGTCGGTGAGCGGCAGCACCCGTGTTCTGCTGGTGGAGGACGACCTCGCGACCCTGCGAGCCCTGTCGCAGCAGATCCTCGCCTTGGAAGGCTTCGCGCTGGTCTGTGCGACGACCCGCTTTGACGAAGCGATGGCGGCCCTGCATCGGCCTGTCGACCTGCTGCTCGCTGATCTCGATCTGGGTACCCACTCCGGGATCGACATCATCCGGGCCTGTCGTGCGCGCCATCTTGAAGCCAGGATCATGGTGATGTCGGTGCTGGGTGACGAGCAGACGGTGATCACCGCGCTGGAGGCCGGCGCCGACGGCTATCTGCTCAAGGATGCATCGCACAGTCGCTTTGCGGACGACCTCAACGCATTGATGCGCGGAGAAGCACCGATCAGCCCCGGCATCGCGCGGCATCTGCTGCGCCGGTTCCGCCAGGGCGTGTCCTCCCTGCGCGCGGCCGAACCGGGTGTCGAGCTGCTTTCCCCGAGGGAGCTGCAGATGCTCGAAGCCCTGGCCCAGGGCCTGAGCTACAAGGACGTGGCCCGGCGTCTGGATCTCTCCATCCACACGGTAGGCGACTACGTCAAAGGCCTGTACCGGAAGCTTCAGGTCAGTTCGCGCGGCGAGGCAGTCAGCCGTGCGCTGCGCGAGCGGCTGATCGCCTTGGATGACCCGGCAAGCTGACCGCAACCAGGGCCTCGCTGGCTGGCTGCGCCAGGGCAGCGTGGCGGCCTGGCTGATCCTGCTGCTCAGTCAGGCGGTGTTCTGGTCCCTGCTTGGCCTTGGCGAGTACGCCGTTCGGCCTGAAGGCGCTCGCTACGCGCCGTCCTTGTCGTTGCAGCGACTGGACGACCAGGGGGCGACACTTGACCCAGCCCCGCTCGAGGTGCCGCTGCATCCGGCGCCGGTCTACCGCTTCCGCGACGACAGTGGCGCGCGCCGGGCCGTGTTTACCTATCGTTTCGACTATGTCCGGGGCGAATCGCCCTGGGGGCTCTATCTCACCACCAGCCGCCGCGTTGAAGCCGTGCGGCTCAACGGTATCGCGATCAGCGCGCCGACTGCGCTGGACACGTGGAGCATCCTCGGTGGATTCGATCCGATGCTGTTCGATCTGCCCGAACAGCAGCTCAAAGCGGGTCCGAACACGCTGGAATTCGAGGTGCTGGGCGTCAGCAACAAGATCCTTCCGGCGTTCTTCGTCGGCGACTTCGATCGGCTCTTCAGTGCCTATGCTTGGGCCCAGCTGATCAGCGTCGACCTGTTGGTCGCCGGCATCGGCGTGATGCTGTTCGTGCTTCTGCTGTGTGCGCTGACACCCTGGAACCGGATCGATCAGCCACGGGTGCGTGCGCTGATGCTGCTGTTGGCGCTATGGAGTCTGCGCAACCTGAGCTTCTTCGGCTTTGACGCTGCCATCCCGCCGCCGTGGCGTCAGGTGACCCACTATCAGGTGACTTTTCTGTTTCTGATCGCCATCGCGTGGTTCGCGGCCCGCTGGACCGGACAGGGCGCGGGGCAGGGGAGAAGGTATCTGGGCGGTGCGCTGGGCAGCGTGCTGGTCTGTGTGGCGGTCGGCCTCACCGGCGATAACGCGCGCGTCTTCAATTGGCTCTTTCCCGTGGAGTCGATCCTGAGCTTGCTCCTGGTCGGGGTCGCCTTGCTGCGTTTTGTTCGCTATGCCGCGCGCCGTGGCGGCTCGGCCCGCTATGAGGCCGCGCTGTTCATGATCTGCCTGACCGCGGTCCTCGTCGATGCCATCGACGACCGATACGACATTGGCTTGCCCCTCCTGCCGGACTGGCCGCTGACGTTCTACGCTGCGCCAGTCTGCGGACTGTTGCTGGCGCTGGGCAGCTGCGCCGTACTGGTGCGGCAAAGCCAGCGTGCCCGCGCATTGCTGGAGTCCCTGAACCAGGTGATGGACCAGCGTCTGGACCAGCAGGCCCGGGCGCTCAACCAGGCCCATGAGCGCGAACAGCAGCTTGTCCGAGAGCGCGCCGTGCTTTCTGAACGGCAGCGCCTGATGCGGGACATGCATGACGGGCTGGGTGGGCATCTGGTGTCCTTGCTGATGCGTCTGCGAAGTGCCCCGTTCGAACCGGACGCCGCCGAAAAGGAGGCCGCCCGGGCGCTCGACGACCTACGCCTGATCGTGGTCTCGCTGGACCACGCTGAGGAAAGCCTGGGGATCACGCTCGGCAGCTTTCGCGAACGATTCGAGCCGCGGCTGCGCGACGCGGGCCTCGAGTTGGGATGGGACATCGAACCCGAAGCGGGCGCCGCCCACCTGCCCGCCGAGCAGATGCTGCATGTGCTCAGAATGCTTCAGGAGGCCGCCACCAACAGCCTCAAGCACGCGAGCGCACGCCGTTTGAACATCTCACTGCGCTGCGCGGGCCCAGACACCCTCTGCCTGGAAGTCGAAGACGATGGGACGGGCATCCCCGCGGACGCCCTGCCGGGCAAGGGGCTGGCCAACCTCCGTCACCGCGCGACGCGCATCGGCGCGACGCTGACCATCGACAGCCACTCCCGAGGAACCCGGCTTCGCATCCTGCTACCGATCGACAACGCCGGGGCCGCCGCCTCTGCACCCACCTGATCGCAACGCGACGCCCGCGTTCTGGATGGCGGATCTGATCAGCTGTCGCTGGGAGAGCGCACCGGATGGACCGCGGTGATCGGGCAGCCGCCTTGGATAAACGCCGTGCCGACGATTCCGCCGCTGGCAAATCCGTCGGGTGTGCCGCGCACTCGCCAACGGCCACGACCCCAACCAGAACGGCCTCATCTCGCGCGCCTACCCTCCCGCCACCCGCATCGAAAAAGCCCTGCGCCGCGCAGGCGTCCTGCTGCGCTCCGCCACCACCAGCCGCGACAAGAAGGCCCTGTTCCAGGGCCCACCCAGCGTCAAACTGGTCAGCGCCCACTCCAGCAAGGGGCTGGAGTTCGAAAGCGTATTCGTCTCCGGGCTCGGGCGGCAGGCCAGGCCGGATGAGGATCCGGTGAGCGAGGCGCGGTTGCTGTATGTGGCGATGACGCGGGCGATGACGCGGCTTTGGGTGGTGAGGGTGGGGGGAGGGGAGCTTGCTCTATCCACGTCAGCGCAAACGGCAGGCTAAGACCTGTGTATGCTTCACGTTCACGGCCGAGACCATCGATGAGAACACCAATCCGCGCGTAAGCGTCACCCAAGGACACCTTCCGCGGCCATCCTGAATGCCTGACCCTCGCGCGCTTTCCATGAGGAGGCGTTTCGATGGGCAAGCACCGTTCGGAGTCGTTCTGGCGGGATCACCTGGCCCGGTTCGAGGATAGCGGGCTGAGCCGGGCGGCGTACTGTCGTCAGCATCGTCTGCCCACGCACAGCTTCGACTACTGGCGACGGCGCTTGGTCGGGAGCAGCGCGAGGGCATTGGTGCCGGTGGTGGTCGCCGAGCCCGCGGTCGTCGCGGCCCTGCAGCTCCATGTGGGCGCGGCTCGATTGTCGGTGCCAGCGTCGATCGATCCAACCTGGCTCGGCCGCCTGCTGCGGGCGGCGGGATGCTGACCCCCACCGGCTGGTACGTGTGCACGGCGCCGATCGATCTGCGCTGCGGGGTGGATCGGTTGCTGCTGCAGATCCGCGACCAGCTGGGCCAGGATCCGTTCGCCGGGACGGCCTTTGTGTTTCGCAATCGGGCCGGCAGCCGGATCAAGGTCGTGCTGGCCGACGTGCATGGGGTGTGGCTGTGCGTGCGTCGATTGCATGATGGGCGTTTCGTCTGGCCGCGCACCGGCGACGCCTGCTGGCAGCTCGATGCGCGCCAATTCGAGTGGCTCAGTTCGGGCTTCGATTGGCAGCGGATGAGTCTGTCAAAACTGCACGCTACAGCGATATAGCATGTTAAGATTGCGCCATGCTCGCACTGCCGCCCACCGATGATATCGATGCCCTGCGGCAGTGGGCGATCGACGAGATCAGCCGACGTGATACGCGGCTCGCGGAGCAGGCGAAATCCATCGAGCGGCGCGATACGGCACTCCTGCGCCGCGACCAGCTGATCGAGTCGCTCAAGCAGCATATCCAGGCCCTGCAACGCGCCAAGTTCGGCGCCAAGGCCGAGCGTTTTGATCCCGAGCAGCGCGCGCTGTTCGACGAGGCCATCGACACCGAGATCGCCGAGGCGCTGGCCCAGGTCGAGCAGGCCGAGGACGAGGCCACACCGCCCGGCAAGCGCCGTCCCAGCCCGCCGCGCCGCGCCCTGCCGCCGGATCTGCCACGCATCGAAACCCGCCACGAACCAGCCTCCTGCACCTGTTCGGACTGCGGCGGCGACCTGTCGCTGATCGGCGAGCAGTTCAGCGAGAAGCTCGACATCAAGCCGGCCGAGTTCTTTGTCCGCCGGATGTCTATCCGCAGTACGCCTGCCGCGCCTGCGAGACGGTCACCGCTGCGCCGGTGCCGGCGGCGATCATCGATCGCGGCATGGCCGCGCCGGGCCTGTTGGCCGATGTGGTGGTCAACAAGTTCACCGATCACCTGCCGCTGTACCGCCTGGAGCCACGCTATGCGCGCTCGGGGATCGAGCTCAAACGCGCCATGCTGTCGGAGTGGGTCGGTCGGGTGGGCCTTGCCCTGCAGCCGCTGGTCGATGCGCTGCGCAAGCAGCTGCTGACCGAGGACATCCTGCACGCCGACGAGACCCCGCTTCAGGTGCTCGATCCCGGAAAGGGCCAGACCAAGCGCAGCTATCTGTTCGCCTATCGCAGCACCGGCGAGCGGCCTATCGTCGTATTCGAGTCCTGCAGCAGCCGCAGCGGCTCGAACGCCGAGCGCTTCCTCGGCGACTGGCAGGGTGCGCTGATGGTCGATGATTTCTCCGGCTACAAGAAGCTGTTCCCCAAGATCACCGAACTGGGCTGCTGGGCGCATGCGCGCCGGAAGTTCTACGAGCAGCATGCGGCGAGCCAGAGCGAACTCGCCAAGGAGGCGCTCACCCGAATCGCCGCCCTGTATGCCATCGAGGCGGAAGCCAAGGACCTCAAGCCCGAAGCCCGCCACGCCCTGCGTCAGAAGAAGGCTCGCCCGCTGCTCGACTCGATGAAGCGCTGGCTGGACGAGACCCGCGCCGGCAGCCTCGGCAACAGCGGCACGATTCGCGCTATCGACTACACGCTCAAACGCTGGAGCGCGCTGACGCGATACCTCGAGGACGGTCGAAGACCAATCGACAACAACCCGATCGAGAACGCCATCCGCCCCATCGCCGTGGGGCGGAAGAACTGGCTGTTCGCCGGATCAGACAGCGCCGCCAAGCGCGCTGCGGCGATCATGTCGCTGCTCGCGACCGCGAAGGCCAACGGCCATGATCAGCACGCCTGGCTCACGGATGTGCTGACCCGGCTGCCGACCATGCTCGACCGGGACATCGAGACGTTGCTGCCGCATCGGTGGAAGGCGGGGGCGTAGCAGTCCTCAGGTGGGCGGGACAGATGTCCTCGGGTGACGCTTACATCCGCGCCGAGGACGCCCGTCGATGATTCGTCGGTCTACCGTACTTTTCCTGCTTACCTTCCAGATCGCCTTCTTCTCCGACGCGCTCGCGGAGTCGGAACGAGCCGAACTAGGATTGATCGCGCCGATCAATGGCAGGTACGAACTGGTTGAGGTGCGACAGCAGATCCCTTGGAGCAAGGGCGTATGCGAGCCCTGGTTTGGAGTGTATCTGCGGTTCGCCACCAGCCAGGAACATCGCCTCATGTTCCGGGTGCTTCGACAAGACCCGAACGACGGGAGCTATCAGCAGATTCAGGAAGATCCGGAGTGGGCGGTGACTGAAGGAGCTGTGCTGACGGGCGAAGTGGATTTCTCGGCGGGCTACTACCGACATGTGGTCACGATTGATAACGGAACTCCGCTCGAATGTAAGCGTCCGCCCACGACACCTTCCCCAGCGCCGATCCGCCACCGCACCCTTC
>CAYGMG010000171.1:0-7722 GCA_964350895.1 uncultured Lysobacter sp. | reverse complement strand
GACTTCAGGACGCAAGCCGCCCGCCACGCCTCGACCGGTCAGCGCTTGCGCTTGGCCGCGGCGCGCGGCTTGCGTCCTGAAGTCGGGCCAGCCTCGGGCTCGGCCGGTGCAGCGGAGCCGCCGTGCTGATCGCCGATCACCCCCTTGAGCGGGCAGACGGTAAAGATCGGACAGCGGCGACAGCCGGTGGCCAGGGCCAGCGGACAAAGGGTGACGGCCATGCGCAAACTCCCGGTTTTGCCAGCGATCAGTCTACTCCCTTGCCAGCCGCCCTTTGCCAAGCCCGGCGCGGCGGGCGACACTGTTGTCCTGTGACTGGGGGGACGCATGGCCAGCAGCGCAAGACCGGGCCTTCTAAGGCGCCTGTTCGGTGGTACCGAGAGCTTCGTCGAGCGTCGGCGCAAACCGCGCACGCCGCCGCCGGAGGGCACCCGGGCCCTGATCATCGACGACTCGACCACGGTGATCGCCGTGCTCGGCAAGATGCTGCGCCAGAGCGGCTATCAGGTCGGCTCGGCACTGGATGCGGAAACCGGCATCCAGCTGGCGCGCAGCGACCAGCCTGAGGTCATCTTCCTCGACATCGTACTGCCCGGAATGAATGGCTTTGCCGCGCTCAGGGCGCTCAAGCGCGACCCGGAAACCCGCGACATCCCGGTGATCATGATGAGCGGCAACATGCAGGCCACCGAGCAGTTCTATGCCCAGCGGATCGGCGCCGACGACTTCCTGAAGAAGCCCTTCCCGCGCGCCGAGCTGTTCTCCAAGCTGGCCAAGCTGCTCGACACGCCGGAGCCTGAGGCCTCGCCCATGGATGCCGACTCCGGCCCCACCGTGGTCGACAACGGCGATACCCCATGACCCGGCTGGCCGGCCGCGCGCTGCTGGCCATGACCCTCCTGCTGCCCTGCTGGTGTGTTGCTGCCAGCCTTACCGGCCAGGTCAGCCTGCTGTCCAACGGCAAGCCGCTGCGCGCCAGCGAAGCCGCCGACGCGGTGGTCTATTTCCGCCCGGATGCCGCGCACGAGGCGCCCGCGCCCCTGCCTGCGCAGAGCATGCATACCCGGCGCAAGCAGTTTTCCCCGCGGGTGATGGCGATCACCCCGGGCACCGAGGTCAGCTTCCCCAACCAGGACCCGATCCTGCACAACGCCTTCTCCACCTCGCCGGGCAACCAGTTCGACACCGGCGTATACGGCGCTGGCGAGGGCAGCGCGCATGTGTTCACCAGGCCTGGTCTGGTCAAGGTGTACTGCAACGTGCACCACGCCATGTCGGCGCACATCCTGATCCTCGACGTGCCGTGGTTCACCCGCCCGGGCGCCGACGGCAGGTTCGAACTGCGCGACCTTCCCGAGGGCCCGGGCACCCTGGTGGTGTTCCATGATCGCGCCAGCGCCTGGCAGCAGCGCGTCGAGGCGGGCACCATCGTTGCCCCCATTGCGGTCCAGCTTGAGCTGACCCGGCGCAAGGTTCCGCCGCACATGAACAAGTTCGGCAAGCCCTACGGCCGCTCCGGCGGCGGATACTGAGGCGGTACCGGGCAGCGCGCGCAAGGGCGCACAGGAACCGCCAGCACACCATGGAAGCCTGTCGATGAATCCAGCTGCGAACACTCCCCCGGCCCGCCGCCTGCCGCTGGCGACGCGAATGTTCCTGCTGGTCGCCGGCCTGCTCCTGCTCGCCGTCGGCGCCGCGGTCTGGGTCAGCATCCGTCAGGGCGCGAACATCGCCCAGCGCGCGGTCGATCACGCACTGGAAGCTAGCGCCGCGGTCCAGGCCGAGTTTGCCGAGCAGCGCCTTGCCGAGGTGGAACTCAAGGTTCAGCTGATCGCCGCCGATGCCGCCTTCGTCAACTACATCAGCGAATCGCAGGGCGGGATTCCCGGCGCCATCGAGCCGCTGGTCGCAGAAACCGCGTCGATCTACGACCTGCTGATCGAGCGCCAGCAGGCCTTCGGCTTTGACCTTGGCATGGTTCTCGATCCGCTCGGCAACGTGCTGGCGCGCAGCGACCAGCCGGAGGCGCTGGACGAGTCGCTGGCCGGCGACCCTTTCGTGGCCTCGGCGGTTGATCCGGTCGCGCCGATCAGCGGCTACTGGCGGATGGGCACCTCGCTGTATCAGGCAGCGGTCTGGCCGCTCGACCAGGCAGGGGATCTGGTCGGCTTCCTGATCGTCGCGCGCAGCATCGACGACGCCATGGGCGAGCGCATCCGCGCGGTCAGCGACGCCGACATCGCCTTCCTGCTGCCAACCGAAGAGCGACTGGTGATCGGCGCCGCCTCGCTCGACGACGCGATCCGGGTCGATCTGGCCGCCCTGCTCGGCCGCGATGCGCATCCGCTGATCGAAGCGGCGCGCGCCACTGGCCGCCTCGAGCGCTTCGAGCTGGAGCTGGCCGGCGCGCGCTGGGTCGGCCAGCTGCGCCCGCTGTCGGTCGAGGGCGGCGCGGGCGTCGGCTCGGCCCTGCAGCTCACCTCGCTGGACGAAGCCGAGGCCGGCTATCGCTCGATCCTCAATACGGTGGCGCTTGCCGGGCTGATCGCCCTGCTGATTGCCATTCCGCTGACCCTGCTGCTCTCAAGGGCCAGCCTGCGACCCCTGCGCGACATGGCGCGCGCTGCCAAGGATGCGGTGTCGGGCAACTACCAGGGGCGCATCGGCCTGTCGGGCAAGGATGAGCTGGCCGAGCTGTCGCAGGCCTTCGACACCCTGCTCTCTGACCTCCGCGGCGAGCGCGATATCGAATCCTATGTCACCCATCTCTCGCGCCTGCTGCCCGAGCCCGGCGACGAGCCGCTGGCCGAGCAGGCCGTCATCGAACAGCCGGCCGGCTGGCACAAGGGCCTGATGCTGGCCCTCGACCTGCGCGGCGTGTTGCAACCCGACGCCGAGCCGCTTGCCGCGCGCCAGCTCGCCGCCGATCTACAGGGCGCTTTCGCCGGGGTCGCCGCGGACACCAGCGGCCGCTGGCTGGGGCTGCAGGGCAATCGCGGTCTGATCCTGTTCGAATCCCACGACGGCCTGACCTCAGCCCTGCACGCCGCGCGCACCGCGCTCGCCGACTGCAAAGGACTGCGCGCTTCGCTGACCGGCGGCGACTGGCTGATCGGCCAGCTCGAATCCGGCGCGGCGGCCGTGGTGCTCGGCAGCGATCTGGTCACCGCGGAGCGGCTGTGTCAGGAAGGCGCAGCCGGCTGGCTGCTGCTGTCCAAATCGCTGGGCGAACGCCTGCGCAGCGAGATGCCCAGTCTGCCGATCAAGGTCGCCAAGGGCGGGCTCAGCGGCAAGCCGTTCTTTGCTATCGGCGTGGCCGGTCTCGGCGCTCTTCCCGCACTCAGCACAAGGCCTGCAGCCGCCAGCCGGTCCACCGTGGTCGCGCCAGCCGCCGCCGGCCGCGACCTGCTCGCGGGCAGCCGGCTCGGCGGACGCTTCCGCATCCTCTCGGTGCTTGGCAGCGGCGGCATGGGCGTGGTCTACAAGGCCCGCGACCTGGAACTGGATGACGTCATCGCGCTGAAGATGCTCAAGCGCGAGGCTCTGCACGACGCAGACCAGCTCGAACGACTGAAAAGCGAGATCCGTCTCGCCCGGCGGATCACCCATCCAAACGTGCTGCGCACCTTCGACTTCGGCGAAATCGACGGCAAGCCCTTCATCAGCATGGAGTACGTCCGCGGCATGACCTTGCGCTACCTGCTCTCCCAGCATGAGCGGGTGCCCTACTCGGCATCGCTGCGCATTGCGCGCCAGCTCTGCGCCGGCCTTGAGGCAGCGCACGAGGTCGGCGTCCTGCATCGCGACATCAAGCCGGAAAACCTGATCCTGGAAGCCAGCGGCAATGCCAAGCTGATGGATTTCGGCATCGCCCGGCCGATCCGTCGCAACGCGCCGGGACAGACCGAACCTGGCATGTATGTCGGCACGCCGGCCTACTCGGCGCCGGAGCAGCTGGCCGGCGAGGACGTCGACCACCGCGCCGATATCTTCGCCAGCGGCGTACTGCTATGCGAGATGTTCTGCGGCGGCCTGCCCTTCGAGGGCAGCTCCACGGTGGAGATCTACATGGCGCAGATGCAGCATCCGCCGCGGGCGCCCCGCTCGCTCAATCCGGAGCTTCCCGAGGCGCTGGAGCAGGTGATCCTGCGCTGCATCGAGCGCCGCCGCGAAGACCGCTTCCAGTCGGCCACCGAGCTCGGCCGCGCGCTGGCCGGGTTGCGCGCCTGATGCGCCCGCGCGGACTCCGCGGCCGCACTCCCTGCCGAACAGGCAGGCGGACTGGGTTGCTGGCCGGGATGGTCATCGCGCTATCGGCGTCCGGCGCGGTGCTGGCCGAACAGCCGATCGATCCGCTGCTCGCCTCGGCGGAACTTGATGATCAGGTGGTTGCCAGCGTCTGGCGGGTGAGCGGTGATGCCGCGCTGCGCCTGGAGTCGACCAGCGGCTTTGGCCAACGCGAGGATATCGAGCGCATTCGCGGCCGCCTGCGCCTCGGTGTCGAGTTCGACGACGGCATCTGGCAGGCGCGCGCGCTCGGCAAGCTCGGCCAGGGCAGTGACGACAACCGCGACACTTTGCGCAACCTCGACAACGAGAAATCCGACGGCGCCGGCATCGATGAGCTGCTGCTCGGCTGGCGCGGCGACTCACTGCGCGCGCGCCTTGGCAAGGGCAGCCTGCCGCTGACCAGCAGCCCGCTTACCTGGGACCGCGACCTGCGGCCGGTAGGCCTTGCCCTCGCCCTTGAGCAGCCCATCGGCGACTTCCACCGCTTCAGCGCTCAGCTCGGCCACTTCGCACCCGATCACCTGTACGCCGACGATTCGCGCCTCTCGGTGGCCCAGCTGTCCTGGTTCTTCAACGAGGGCGGCGCCCTGGCCGGTGAGCTGCATGCCAGTTACTGGCACTACGCCGATCTCGATGGCACCACCCGCAGCGGCCTGATGCGAAGCAACCGGATCATCGGTGGACAGCTCGCCAGCGACTTCGAACTGCTCAACGTACAAGGCGTGCTGCGGCGCTTTATCGGCGACAAGAGCCTGGAGCTGCGCCTTGATCTGGTCGACAACCTGGGCGCCCAGCGCGACAGCCGCGGCGCCCGCTTCTCGGTCGTCCACGGCAGCGCTCTGATCCCCGGCCAGTGGGAGTTCGCCAGTGCCTTCCAGCGGATCGGCCGCGACGCCGTACCGGCCGCCTTCAACGAAGACGACTGGTGGTTCCACAGCGCAGCGCGAGGCGTGATGCCCTGGATCGCCTACGGCATTGACGAGACCTGGAGCGTGCAGCTCTCGGGTTTTTTCGAGCGTGCCGACGGCCGCGACGAGCGCATCAAGCGCTACCTGCTGGATTTTCGCGCCCGCTGGTAGCAGCGCCGCGGCAAAAGCCCTCGGCAAACGGTGGAGATTCACCCGCGATCGGCGATCATGGGCCCCCTTATCGCCAACCGGGAGTCGAGATGAGCAATACCCTGATCATCGGAGCCAGCCGTGGCATCGGCCTTGCGCTGGTAAAGCGCCACCTCTCACGCGGACATCAGGTCAGCGCTACCTGCAGGCAGCGCAGCGCCGAGCTGGACGCCAGCGGCGCCAAGGTCATCGAGCAGATCGAGCTGCGTGATCCGCAGGCCCTGGCTCGCCTGCGCGACGCGACCGAGCAGCCGCTGGATCGACTTGTGGTGAACGCCGGGATTCTCAGCTCCGGTGGGCTGGAGGAACTGCAGCAGGACGGCTTCGACGGCGTCGTCGAACAGCTGATGACCAATTCCCTGGCCCCGCTGCAGGCCGTGGTGACCCTGCTGCCCAAGCTGGCCAGGGGCGCGCGCATCGGCCTGCTGACCAGCCGGATGGGCTCGCTGGGCGACAATAGTTCCGGCGGCCAGTATGGCTACCGCATGTCCAAGGCAGCGCTCAATGCCGCCGGCCGCAGCTTGGCCATCGATCTCGCACCTCGCGGCATCCATCTGGCCCTGCTGCACCCTGGCTTTGTCCGCACCGAGATGACCGGCGGTCGTGGCGATGTCGAGGCCAGCGAGGCGGCCGAGTCGCTGACCCAGCGCCTTGACGAGCTGGACGCTTCGCGCAGCGGCCGCTTCTGGCACGCCAAGGGCGAGGAGCTGCCCTGGTAGGTATGAGCACCCTGACCGCGCGCCAGCGCGCCTTCCTGCAGATCCACTTCTGCGTCCTGCTGTGGGGCTTCACCGCGATCCTCGGCAAACTGATCAGCATCGCCGCCCTGCCCCTGGTTTGGTGGCGAATGCTGCTGGTCAGCGTGGCACTGCTGTTGCTGCCAAGGGTGCTGCGTGCCTTGCGCGCACTGCCGCCCAGGCTGCTGCTTGCCTACGCCGGAATCGGCGTGCTGGTCGCCCTGCACTGGGTCACCTTCTACGCCGCCATCAAGCTGGCCAATGCCTCGGTCGCAGCGACCTGCATCGCCCTCGGCCCGGTCTTCCTGGCCGTGGTCGAACCTCTGATGCAGCGCCGCGGCATCGCCTGGCGTGACCTGCTGCTCGGCGTCGCCATGCTGCCCGGCGTGGCTCTGGTCGTCGGCGGGATTCCCGATGCGATGCTCTACGGTGTCCTGATCGGCGTGCTTTCCGCCCTGCTGGTCGCGATCTTCGGCAGCCTCAACAAGCTGCTGGTCGAACATGCCGATCCACTGGCGGTCACCAGTATCGAACTCGGCGCCGGCACCATCGCGCTGACCATCCTCGCCCCCCTGCTGGCCATCCTGTTGCCGGAACAGGCCGGCGTCGCCCCCTGGACCCTGCCCGCCGAAGGCGACTGGATGTGGCTGCTCCTGCTCGCCTTCGGCTGCACCTTGCTGCCCTTCGCCCTGTCCCTGGTCGCCCTGCGCCAGCTCAGCGCGTTCTCCGCCCAGCTCGCGGTCAACCTCGAACCGATCTATGCCATCGCCCTGGCCGCACTGTTCTTCGGCGAACATGACGAGGTCCAGTGGACCTTCTACGCCGGTGCCGCCATCGTCGTCGCCGGCGTCTTTCTGCACCCACTGCTGCACCGCTCCGAGAAGCAGACCGCAGCCAGCCCCGAAGTGCTAGCGGTTGCCGAGAGCAAGAGCCTGGAATAAGTCCGATTGCAAGGAGGGACGATTGATCAGTCCCGCTGCCCACGACTCAACGGGCGACGCAGCGAATTCCGGCAGCTCGCCTGGAGCCCACAGCGGTTCGGATTCTTGCGCGGCCCGACTCGCCTGCGACCGCTGAGCTTCGCGATCCTCGCAGTTCGCGGAAGGCCGCGAAGCCATATTTTCCGCGCGCCCGAAACGGATCGTTTCGGATGCAGGAGCCCCGCCGGCGCGATCTCGAAGCCCCGCGTACACCACGAACCGGGAAAGATTCGACGCCCTTCGGTCGCTCCCAAGGGCGCTCAATTGGGCTGTGGCGAATGCGCACCACGCGCCCGCCCTGGCCACGGCATGGACCAAACGCCCTGCTATGTTCCACGGCGCGCGCCATGCGTCCTGATGCGGGTGCAGATTGCCAGCGAACCCGCCGGATTCTGCCAGCCTGAATGACCAGCTTCGCCAGCCAATCTGACCACGACTGGCAAGCCGTCTGCCCACTTCCAGCGAAACGCTGACCGGCTACCGCCGACCCGGAGTGGATCTTCGCGGATGCGTGCTTCGGGCGCACACCGGCCGTTCGCCCTGGCCGGCGAATGAGGCCTTTTCGCATTGCTCGCGGCGGTTGTTCTTCGAAGTAGG
>CAYGMG010000170.1:0-7812 GCA_964350895.1 uncultured Lysobacter sp. | reverse complement strand
ACCCTAAGGTCAAGTACGCCGCGTGATGGATAATTCCCGCCGGTTCAATAGGGCGACCCCGAAGGCCAGGGCCAGCACGCCACGGTAGCGACGTTCGGGCGCAAAGCTGCCGTTCGCAGGGCAATTCGGCGAGTTGTTGTGGGAGTGGATCGTATCCGCGACCGCAGCGCGACAGGCTTGCCACTGACTGAGGCCAGATCGAGGCGTCGCGGTCGCGGATACGATCCGCTCCCACAGAAAGCCGACGCAATTGATGAACCTCGAAGAACGGCAAAATTGCGCAAGCCGGACACCCATAGGGTGCGCCTTGGGCGCACCGGGCGTACCGTCCGAGCGCCCGTATCGAACGTTGGGGCGCCCATCCGGCGGGTCCAAGACCTGAGGTCTACGCGAACGTCCGCTTCGCGCCCAGTACGCACCTGCAGCTAGACTCGTGCCCTTGATGAGTACCGACCGTGGACAGGGGACGTCGATGAAAATCGCCAGCTGGAATGTCAACTCGCTCAACGTGCGCCTGCCGCATCTGCAGGAGTGGCTGAAGAGTGCGCAGCCGGACGTGGTCGGGCTGCAGGAAACCAAGCTGGAGGACGCGAAGTTCCCGGATGATGCCCTGCTCGAACTGGGCTACCGCAGCGTGTTTGCCGGGCAGAAGACCTACAACGGTGTGGCCCTGGTATCGAAGCAGTCGGCGGAGGCCGTGCAGGTCGGCATCCCCGGCTTCGAGGACGAGCAGAAGCGGGTGATCGCCGCCAGCTTCGGCGATGTTCGTGTGGTGAATCTGTATGTGGTGAACGGCAAGGCTGTGGGCGATGAGAAGTACGACTACAAGCTGCGCTGGCTGGACGCCGTGCACGCCTGGCTGGCAGAGGAGATCGTCCGCTATCCGAAGCTGGTGGTGGTTGGTGATTTCAATATCGCGCCGGACGACCGCGACGTGCATGACCCCGAGGCCTGGCACGAGAAGATCCTCTGCTCGACGCCGGAGCGCGCCGCGCTGAAGCGGCTGCTGGATCTTGGCCTGCACGACAGCTTCCGCCTGCACAACGACGAAGCCGGCCAATTCAGCTGGTGGGACTACCGCGCAGCCGGGTTCCGCCGCAACCTCGGCCTGCGCATCGACCTGCTGCTGATCAGCGAGGCGCTTCGCGCTGGCTGCAGCGCCTCGATCATCGAGCGCGAGCCGCGCACCTGGGAGCGTCCCAGCGACCACACGCCGGTCTGGGTGGAACTGGAAGCCTAGGCAGCCCGTCCCATGCGCCATGATCGCGCCGCCCTTGGCATCCTGATCTCGAATCTCATCACCCTGCTGGTCGCCAGCTGGCAGGGCTGGGGCCTGCTGCTGATGCTATGGCCCTACTGGATCCAGAGCGTGGTGATCGGCTGGTTCTCGTTCCGCCGGATTCTTGCGCTCAAGCGCTTCAGCACCAAGGGCTTCCGGATCAACGGTCAGCGGGTCGAGGAAACCGCCGCCACGCGCCGCAGCACCGCGTGGTTCTTTGCCCTGCATTTCGGCCTGTTCCACTTCGTTTACCTGATTTTCCTCAGCACCTTCACCGTCGGCGGCGCGGTGACGCAGATCGCCGGCGGGGAGCCGTCCGCGCTGGGCAGCCTCGGCCCCTGGGATCCGCTGCTGCTGATCGCCCTTGGCCTTGGTTTTGTCTACAGCCACGCTGCCTCGCATCGAGAACACCTGGCCGCCGACATCGGTGGCCGGCCGAACATCGGCACCTTGATGTTCCTGCCCTACGCGCGCGTCGTGCCGATGCACGTCATGATCATCCTCGGCGTGACCCTTGGCAGCGGCACCGGCGTATGGCTGTTTGGCGTGCTGAAGACGCTGGCCGACCTGCTGATGCACTGGATCGAACATCGCCTGCTGCGACGCAGCGCACTGGCCGAGGTCGACACCTGAGCTGGAGCGCAACGTCGGGATTGCAGACCGGTCCGGGCAGGCGCGACCGACCGGCGGAGACGGGCGATGTCCCTGCAAGCGGGGAAGAGCGCGCCGGTTCCTCAGCGCCAACGCAGGCGATGCGGTCGACACCGCGGCGCCTGCTCCGTGGCGCGGCCATCCGCCGAGCCTCGCCGAGCGCTGTCGAGCGCGAGAATGCGCGCTGCTTTCCGAAGAGCTGCGCGGTGCTTCCGCCTTCGGCCGCATGGTCACGGATGGCGGGCGGGATGCGCAGCGGCGGCGACTCGATCCCCAGCCGCAAGGTCCGCAGCGTTCCGACCTCATCCCCACCTGCGCGGGGTGACGAGGTTTCGAGGGTATGGACTTGCCCCGGACAACAGTGCGAGAAGGCGGGAACCGAGTCTGCGTCGCTGTGCAGCCGGCACAGATGCGCCGGCGGTGCGGCTCTACGCCACCTTCAGGCCGCGCGCCGGACGAGCTCGGGAGCGACGTTGGCAGGCGCGGTCTGCCCGTCGGCAGCGACGAGACCGTTCGCCGCCCAGGTCGATCGATCCCGCCGGGTTTGCGCGCGGATGGCGCGATTGCGCTGGATCGACTGCTCGGTGGCGTAGCCACGCGGGTGATCAAGGTGCACGCAGATGGCGCGGTAGCGGATGCGCTTGCCGCGGATGCCGGCATTCTCCAGGCGCTCGCCGAACTCGCGGTCCTGACCGCCGTACTGCATCCGCGTGTCGAAGCCGTTGACCCTCAGCAGATCGGATTTCCAGCCAGAGGCGTTATGGCCATTCCAGCTGGCACGGGCCGTGCTCAGCTGGTCCCAGAGCCAGGCCCAGCGGCCCTGAACCTTCAGCTTGCGCGAAACGTCGCGACCGCTGCAGCCGTGCGCGCGCAGCCAATCGGCGCGGGCGAAGTCGCCGCGCTCGATGGCAGCCTGGTCGATGGCTTCCGAGGTGGCCATTGGCAGCTTGACGTAGCCGCCGGAGAGGAATCGCCCAGGCTCGCGCAGCGCATGGTGCACGGCGAGGAAATCCCCTCGCGGCACGCAGTCGCCGTCGGAGAAGACCAGATAGTTGGCCAGCGCCGCTTCACTCGCACGATTGAGGATCTCGCACTTCTGGAAGCCGTTGTCCGGATGCCAGACGTGGCGCAACGGAACCGGGAAGTCACGGGCGATGTCCTGGATGACCGAACGTGTCTGATCGCCGGACCCGTCATCGGCGATCACCACCTCGAAATGGCGGAAGCTTTGGCGCGCATAGCCGAGCAGCGCCTTGTGCAGCCAGGCCGGCTGGTTGTAGGTCGACAGGATCACGCTGAGCTCCGCGGTGCCGGAGGTCGCCGCTCCTAGATGATCGATTCGCAGAGTCATCGGATTCCCAACCAACTTTTGCCAAACGGTATCCTTGGCTCATTACCACTGGGTTACCGCGCGGCTGCTGGATGGGATCAAGGCCCGCAGCGGCCGGCGGACGCAGCAGGTACCGGCGCGACGCTATGCTGGCGGGGCGCTCCGCACAGCAAGAAACGGACCCTGCATGCACATCACCCGGCTCTTTATCCATCCGATCAAGTCCTGCGCCGCGCTGGCGGTGGGGCGGGTCGACGTGCGTCCGCGCGGGCCGCGTGATGATCGACGCTGGATGCTGGTCGACGCGGAAGGGCGCTTCGTCACCGGCCGCAAGTACGCGGCGATGGTCAGGCTGCGTGCGACGCCGATGGCGGGCGGACTGCAGCTTGCGTGGGGCGCTGAGCAGATGGAGGTTGCAGCGCCCGCAGGTGAGCACGGACGGGCCCCGGTGACGGTGTGGAAGTCCAGCGTCGACGCCGCGCTTGCCGACCCGGCCGTATCTGCCTGGATCAGCGAGAGGCTGGGTGCATCGCTGCGCCTGGTGCACATGGATGCCGCGGCCGAGCGCTGGGCCAATCCCGAGCGCGCCGGTCAGGGCCAGCCGGTGAGCTTTGCCGATGGTTATCCCTGGCTGCTGTTCGGCGAGTCGGCACTGGCGGCACTTAACGCGCGGATCGACCCGCCGGCGCCGGCCGAGGCGCTGCGCCCGAATATCGTGATCGACGGCGTCGGGGCGCATGCCGAAGACGATTGGCAGCGAATGCGGATCGGCGGCGTGGTGTTCCGGCAGACCAAGCCCTGCGTGCGCTGCGTGTTCACCACGGTCGATCCCGAGCGTGGCGAACGGCGCGCCGATGGCCAGCCGCTCAAGGCGCTGAAAGACTATCGGATGGGTCCGGACGGCGTGTTGTTCGGGATCAATCTGGTTGCCGAGGGCAGCGGCGAGATCGCGATTGGTGATGCGGTTGAACGCATCGACTAGCCGATGGCAAAGGCATGACGGAGTTGCGACCGCTGCAGCGTGCCAGCCTGCGACGCGCGGCCACCTGGCCGCTAAGGCTTGCCGCTCAGATCGGCCGCCGGCAGCAGCTGTTGCGGGCGTGCGGCAGGGTGATCACCCAGCGTAGCCGCGCCGCCTGCGCGCCGCGGGTGGCCGCAGCCTGGTCAAGCTCGGCGGGTTCGGATTCGTCGCTGACCGGCATCAGGGCCGGGGCCGGCTCGGCGTCGCTGATGACCGGCAGCGGATCGAGCGGCGCGCCGTCCGGCCGCTGCACGGGTTCGCCGACGGCCGCCACCATCGCGGTGGCAAACAGGGCAAAGGCCAGCGGCAGGGTGATCAGGCGGTTGAAGCGGTTCATGGTGACTCTCCGGTCGGTGTCGCGGTCTACAAGTGATACTGAAGCAGCATCCGTGCCATACTCGGCAAAGCTTTGAAATCAATTGCTTGGACTGCCCCAGGCCCGTCTGCGGGCTGTCCGGTTCCGGTTTCGGGCGTCCGTGTCCGGACATCAGGACGAGCGCTTGCCCGGGCTGTGACCTGATGCGCCGTCGCAGGGTGCATACGAATGGCTGCTGGTGATGTGGCGCCCGCAACGGCCACAATAGGGCTTCGACGATCTCGCCTTGGGAGGGCGCAATGGCCGCACTGAAGGAAGCGCGCGTACCGGACATCGGGGATTTCAGTGGCATTCCGGTGATCGAGCTGCTGGTCGCGGTGGGCGACTCGGTGAAGGCCGATCAGGGCCTGCTGACCCTGGAGTCGGACAAGGCCACCATGGAAGTGCCCGCGCCGTTCTCCGGCACGGTGCGCGAACTCAAGGTCAAGGTCGGCGACAACGTGTCGGAAGGCAGCGTGGTCGCGATGATCGAGCCGGCCGACGAGTCTGCTGCCGAGTCCGGGTCGAAGTCGTCCTCCGGCAAGCCATCGGACAAGCCGGCGTCCAGCGAATCGAAAGCCGAGTCCGGCAAGCAGGACGACGGCGACAAGGATTCCAGGAGCAAAGCGTCGAAGCAGGATGCCGACTCCGACAAGGCTTCGGACAAAGACAAGGACCAGAAGGCCAAGGACGACGGCGGCAAGTCCGCTTCCAGCGACAAGTCGAGCGGCGCCGAGACACGCAGCCCGCCGGTCAGCTTCGGCGCCGAGAGCGTGGCCCCGGACAAGGTGCCCTATGCCAGCCCGGTGGTCCGCGTGTTCGCCCGCGAGCTGGGCGTCGACCTGGGCCAGGTCAAGGGCAGCGCCCGCGGCGGCCGGATCACCCGCGAGGACGTGCAGCAGTTCGTCAAGGGCGTAATGCAGGGCGGGGGCGCGCGCGCGGCCTCAGCGGCCGGCGGCGGCGGGCTCAACCTGCTGCCCTGGCCCAAGGTCGACTTCAGCAAGTTCGGCGAAGTCGAGACCCAGGCGCTGTCGCGGATCAAGAAGATCTCCGGCGCCAACCTTGCCCGCAACTGGGCGATGATCCCCCACGTCACCCAGTTCGAGCAGGCCGACATCACCGAGATGGAGGCCTTCCGCAAGAAGATGGGCGAGGAGAGCAAAGAGACCAAGCTCACCCCGCTGGTGTTCCTGATCAAGGCCGCGGTGGCTTCGCTCAAGCAGTTCCCGAGCTTCAACGCCTCACTCGACGAGAGCGCCGAAAACCTGGTGCTCAAGAAGTACTTCCACATCGGCATCGCGGTCGACACGCCGAACGGCCTGGTCGTTCCGGTGATCCGCGACTGCGACAAGAAGGGCCTGCTGCAGCTGGCAGCCGAGCTTGGCGAGATCAGCAAGAAGGCGCGCGACGGCAAGCTCGTCCCGGCCGACATGTCCGGCGGCTGCTTTTCGATCAGCTCGCTGGGCGGCATCGGCGGCACTGCCTTCACCCCGATCATCAACGCGCCCGAGGTGGCCATCCTCGGGGTGTCGAAGTCCTCGATCCAGCCGGTGTGGAACGGCAAGGAGTTCGCGCCGCGGCTGATGCTGCCGCTGTCGCTGTCCTATGACCACCGGGTGATCGACGGCGCCGCGGCGGCCCGCTTTACCGGCTTCTTCGCCCAGCAGCTGACCGACCTGCGTCGGCTCCTGCTCTGACCGTGGCGGGGCAGGCAACCGCACCGGTCGCTGCGCCCGCCGAGGCCGCCGGCAGCGCCAGCGAAGGGCTTGGCGAGCACGTCCGCTGGGCCTGGGACCTGCCGTTGATGGAGCTGGGCGAAGTCGCCCTGACGCCGGGCAAGCTGACCCTGGCGACACTGGCCCTGCTGGCCGCCTGGCTGGTGTCCTCCCTGCTGCGCCGCGGCCTGCGGCGGGTCGAGTCGCACAGCAACGACGCCAACCGACGCGCCGCGGTCTACGCGGTCGGCCGCGTGGTCCATTACACCGCGCTGATCGTCGGCGCGATCCTCGCGCTGGAGATGATCGGCGTGCCGGCAAGCCGCTTCGCGGTGTTTGCCGGCGCCATCGGCGTCGGCCTCGGCTTCGGTCTGCAGGCGATCTTCAACAACTTCGTCTCCGGCCTGATCCTGCTGTTCGACCGCTCGCTCAAGGTCGGCGACTTCGTCGAGCTGGAGTCGGGCGTCCACGGCGAAGTGCGCGACATCCAGATCCGCGCCACGCGGATCGTCACCAATGACAACCTCGACATCATCGTGCCGAACAGCGAGTTCGTGTCCGGGCGCGTGGTCAACTGGACCCACCGCGATGTCTCGCGCCGGCTCAAGGTTCCGTTCGGCGTTGCCTACGGCTCGGACAAGGAGCGGGTCAAGCAGGCCGCGCTCGAGGCCGCCGCCGAGGTGCCCTTCACCCTGGAAAGCGAAGGCCGGCGGGGGCCGCAGGTCTGGCTGGTCGGCTTTGGCGAGAGCAGCCTCGACTTCGAGCTGGTGGTCTGGCTGACCGCCGAGGCGGTCAAGCGGCCGGGCGCGGTGCGCGCGGCCTACAACTGGGCACTGGAGTCGGCACTGGCAAGGCACCACCTGGAAATTCCCTTCCCGCAGCGCGACCTGCACGTGCGCAGCTGGTTCGGCCGCAAGGAAGAGCCGGAGAAGGCGCAGGTGGCGTCACCCGCCCTGCCCAACGCGCTTCGCGAGGAGCTGTCGCGCAATGACGCCCTCGCCGATGCCGAGGGGGTCTCGGCGCAGGCGGCCGAGGAGGAACGCGAGGCGCAGGAATCCCGCGACGAGGACAAGGAGTCACGAGAGTGAGCGAGAACAACAACAACGATACGCCCCGGCGTCGCGCCCTGCTCAAGGTTCGCCAGGCAACGCCCCGCGATATTGAACATATCGTTGCGCTGTCCGCCCGGGTCTATGGCGGCGACTTCTGCTATCTGCCCGAGATGGTCACCGGCCAGCTCTCGCATTTCCCCGAAGGCCAGTTCGTGGCCGAGTATCAGGGGCAGATCGTCGGCTACTGCTCGACCTTCCGCATCGCCGGCGACGTGGCGCTGAAGCCGCATACCTGGCGCGCGATTACCGGCGGTGGCTACGGCTCGCGGCATGATCCGGAGGGCGACTGGCTGTACGGCATGGAAGTCTGTGTCGATCCGGCGCGCCGCGGGCTGCGCATCGGCCGCCG
>CAYGMG010000169.1:0-7844 GCA_964350895.1 uncultured Lysobacter sp. | reverse complement strand
TAACGCCGCACCCCGCTCGACTTCTTGAGCTCCGCTGGATGGGGACAGGTCCAGCTTCTCTTTGGTTACTTTCTCTTGCCGAAACAAGAGAAAGTGACTCGGGCTGCCCGCAGGGCGGTTCGAAACGCCCTTGATCTTGATGTTGATCTTGCTGTGCGACACCACGCGGAAACCGCTCGAAAAGCAGGCGTTGAGTTCGCTGCGCGAACGGCAAATATGCGCCCATATCTACCTTTACAACGCGCCCGCTTCGAATCGGAGGCAAGCCCTCCTCTATGTTCCTTCCTGTGCCGGGCTACCCGCCTGCCCGCCCGGCGCCCACGGCCGGGCGTCCGCGGGCACCAGCGGTCGGATCACGTCGTGCACGAACTGGATCTTGCGCAGCGCCGCGTAGGCGAGCGCGAACGGGTAGGCGTCGGCGTGGCCAAGGCTGCGGTTGAGGCTGTTGACGACCAGGGTCAGTGGCATCCAGCGACTGAGGATGTCGAGAAACTCCTCCGACAAGCCGGCGTCATCCGGCGCCAGGTCGTAGACCCGTTCGCTGCGGAACGCGCCCACGCTGAGCTGCCAGTCGGCCGCGGTGCTCAGCAGGTCGATCATGTGCAGGTAATGGGCCCAGGTCTCGGCCCAGTCCTCCCACGGATGCATGGTTGCGTAGCCGCTGACGTGCGAGGACTGCCAGTCCGGCGCCGGACCGTTCTCGTAGTGCCTGGCCAGGGCGTCCTGGTAGCTCTCGCGCTCGTCGCCGAACAGCGCGCGGAACGGCTCCAGGTGTTCCGTGTCGCGGATCAGTAGATCCCAGTAGTAGTGCCCGGATTCGTGGCGGAAATGTCCGAGCAAGGTGCGGTATGGCTCGAACAGGGCGATCTTGCTGCGCTCGCGCTGTACCGGATCGGACTCGATGGCATTGATGGTGATGTCACCTGCGTCGTGGCCGGTGAGCACCGGGCGCGCCGCGTCGATCTGGCGCAGGAAGTGGAAGGCCAGACCCTGATCCGGGTCTTCGGTCTGCGAGCGCACCGGCAGCCCGAGATCCAGCACGGTTACCAGCCAGCTGCGCTTGGCCGATTCCAGATCGCGCCAGGCGCTCTGGTTCTCGGCGATGCTCTGGTCTGGAATGCTGACGGTCAGTCGGCAGGCCAGGCACTGCCGCTGGGAATCCTCTGCGCGAACCATCCAGTTGCAGGCGGTGACCGAGTGGTAGTGCTCGCAGCGCTGCCAGACTTCGGCGCGCTCGACCGCGCGGCGCAGGGCACCTGCCTCGTCGGCAAGGAAGCTGCCTATGCGCCGCTCCTCCGGCACATAGCCAAGCTGGGCATGGCAATGCACGCAGACATCGCTGCCCAGGTAGACGCGTGCACCACAGTACTCGCAGGAAAAGATTCTCATCAGGCAATCGCCTTGTTGTGGAGGAGGTGGCGGCCGGCTTCCAGCGGGCCGCTGCCGTTCGCGGGACGGCGCGGCCTGCGGCTCTGCAAAGCAGGCGTGCCCGGCGCCGGGGCCTGCTCAGTGCTGGGTCAGCACCGTGTACACCTGGGCCAGACAAGCAAGCACGAAGCCAGCCAGGAAGAACAGGTAGGAAAGGCGCAGCCAGGGGTACTTGTGCTGGGCCAGGTACAGGCCCAGTCCGTAGACGTCCTCGAGAACGGTCTGGTAAGCCCGGCCGGGCATCATCCGCTCGGCCATCTCGTCGAGGAAGCGTTGCTGGCCCAGTGCGCTGAAGTGGCCGAAGAACATCAGGTTGAAGCCGGGCGGGATTTCTCCCTCCAGGCGTTTCACACCTCGGAACTTCGGCAGCACGGTGAGGATCGCGCAGAGCAGTGCGAGCATGGTGAACACCGACAGCACGATCAGGGCGAAACGGAACTCGGGGTCGCTGAAGCGCCCGAGGGCGATGGTCAGCACGATCGAGGACACGGTGATGATCATGCTGGCCTTGGTATCGGCCATGGTCGAAAGCTGGACATGGTGCTGCTGTATCAGCCGCAGGAGGTGGTCGGAACTGCTGCGCTCGGGCACCATGGCCATGGAGCTGCGGCCCTGCGCATTCGGGGTACCTGCGGCCTCGCTCATACTTCTCCGTCCTCAGCCCTGGGTGATCCTGCCGATGCGAAGACTAGCAAGCCGCGCGCGTCTCGCGGGCCTTGTCCTGCTGCTGCCCCTGCTCGGCGGCTGCGTGTCGACCTATTTCGCCGTGCTCAACCGCGGCGAGGCGCCCGAGCAAACGCGCAGCCTGTCCTTCCTGCCGGGCGCTGATATCGGCCTCGACGTCTATCCGGTGGCCGGTGCGGGCAAGGCCCCGGTGCTGGTGTTCTTCTACGGCGGACGCTGGCAGGGCGGCGAGCGCGCCGACTACGCCTTCGTTGGCGAGCAGCTGGCAGAGGCTGGCATCGTCACCGTGGTCGCCGACTACCGGCTGTATCCGGAAGTGCGCTTTCCGACCTTCGTCGAGGACGCTGCCGCCGCGGTGGCCTGGGCACGCGACAACGCCGCGCGGTTTGGCGGCAATGCCGACAGCCTGTTTGTCGCTGGACACTCCGCGGGCGCGCACATCGCCGCCCTGATCGGCACCGATCCCCGCTACCTCGCCGCGCACCAGCTGCGCCCGGCCGACCTTGCCGGCGTTATCGGCATTGCCGGCCCGTACGACTTCCTGCCGCTGCGCGCCGATGACCTGATCGACATCTTCGGCACCGACCCGGCACAGCAGGCCGCCTCGCAGCCGGTCAATCATGTCGATGGCGACGAGCCGCCCTTCCTTCTGTTGCACGGTGAGAGCGATCTGCTGGTCTGGACCCTCAACAGCCGCCGGCTGAAGGCGCGCTTCGATGCGATCGACGGCAAGGCCGAGCTGCGCACCTATCCCGGGGTCGGCCATGTGCGGATTCTCGGCTCGTTGCGCTATGCGCTGCTGGCGCCGACCCGCGAAGACCTCATCGCCTTCGTGCGGGAGCACGCGACGCGCTGAGCGGAGCCGGCTCGACCCGGCCGGAAAGCAGCAGCTGGACGGCGATGCCGGTGTCGCCGACATCCACCTGCTGGCCGCTGAGCACGTTGGCGTAGAGGAAGGACTCACCGAGCCGGACCATCAGGTAGGCCAGCGTGTCGATGGCCAGCGGCGGCTTCCAGCTGCCGCGCCGGCGCTCGCCCTCAAGCAGCTCGCGCACCGCGGCAATCGCCCGCGACTGCACCGGGCTCGCCTTGGAGGTCAGCAGGCGCAGGGCCAGGTCGGAATCCTCGGCGATGAAGCGGCGCAGCGGCTCGAAGGCCATCATGTGCCGAACCGCGGTCTCGCAGACCGCGGCGATCCGCGGAACGCCCTCTCCGGCCGTGGCTTCCGCCGCCCGCTGCATGGTCGGCGCGCACATCGACCAGAGCACTTCGGCGAGCAGCTGGTCACGGCTGCCAACCCAGCGGAACACGGTGGCGCGCGCCACGCCCAGCTCCTGCGCCAGCAAGCCGATATCCAGCCGCTCACCGGCCAGCCAACGCTTGCGAGCAAGGCGCAAGGCGTCGGCAGGGGTCGCTTTCGCGGAGCCGGCAGCACGGCGGCGGGCCGGCCTGCGCGCAGGTCGGGGGTCCGAATCAGTCATTTCCGGAGTTTACGGCACGCGGCCTTGACTCCGGATGAGTCATATTCGATAAATGACTCATCCTTTTCCCGATCTTGCCGGTCGCGCGCGCAGCGCGTCGTCGGCAGCCCGCGCCGCACGAGGTACACCATGAGCCACAACACCCTGGTCGATCGCCGCCACCTGGACCTGGTCCTGCACGACATGCTCGACGCGTCCCGCCTGTGCGGCTACCCGCGTTTTGCCGAGCACAGCCGCGAGATCTTCGACGCCACTATCGACCTCGCCCAGCAGATCGCCGAGCAGAAGTTCCTGCCGCACAACCGCAAGTCCGACCTCAACGAGCCGCAGATGGTCGACGGCAAAGTGGTGCTGATCCCCGAGATCGAGGACGCGCTGGCCGCCTTCAACGAGGCCGGCTTCATGTCGATCTACGCCGACGCCGCGGATGGCGGCATGCAGATGCCCTTCCTGATCACCTCGGCCTGCGACGCGCTGTTCGCCACCGCCAACGCCAGTACCCCTGCCTATCCGCTGCTGGCGCGCGCCGCGGCGAACCTGCTGGCGGTGTATGGCAACGAGGAGCAGAAGCGCCTGTACATGCGCCCGATCATTCAGGGCCGCTACTACGGCACCATGTGTCTGTCCGAGCCGCAGGCCGGGTCATCCCTGGCCGACATCAAGACTCTGGCCACGCCGCAGCCGGACGGCAGCTACAAACTGACCGGCTCGAAAATGTGGATCTCCGCCGGCGACCATGAGCTGGGCGAGAACATCATCCATCTGGTGCTGGCCAAGATCGCCGGCGCGCCGCCCGGGGTGAAGGGCATCAGCCTGTTCATCGTGCCCCGCTACCGGGTCAACGAGGACGGCAGCCGCGGCGAGCGCAACGACGTCCGCCTTGCCGGACTTAACCACAAGATGGGCCAGCGCGGCAGCGTCAACACCTTCCTCAAGTTCGGCGAGCAGGACGACTGCGCGGGCTATCTGGTAGGCGAGCCGCACCAGGGCCTAGGCTACATGTTCCACATGATGAACGAGGAACGCATCGGGGTCGGGATGGGCGCCGTGCAGCAGGGCTACGCCGGCTACCTGTACTCGCTGCAATACGCCAGCGAGCGACGCCAGGGCAGGCACCCCGACCAGCGCGACCCGACCGCGCCCATGCTGCCGATCATCGAGCACGCCGATGTGCGCCGGATGCTGCTGCAGCAGCGCGCCTATGTCGAAGGCGCGCAGGCGCTCGGCTTCTATGCCGCCGCACTGGTCGATCACACCCATGAGGGCCCGGAGACCGAGCGCCGCGAGCAGGCCCTGCTGCTCGACCTGCTTACCCCGATCGTCAAGGCCTGGTCCTCCGACTACTGCCTGAAAGCCAACGAGCTGGCCGTACAGGTCCTCGGCGGCTATGGCTATACCCGCGAGTACCCGGTAGAGCAGCACTACCGCGACAACCGGATCAACCCGATCCACGAGGGCACCAATGGCATCCAGGCCCTCGACCTGCTCGGCCGCAAGGCGATGCAGGAGGGCGGAGCTGGTCTGAGCATCCTGTTCAAGCGGATCGCCGCGACCTGCGCCGAGGCGGGCGCGCATCCCGAACTTGCCGACTACGCCAAGCAGCTCGGCGAGGCCGTGCGCCTTGCCGGAGCGACGTCGAAAGCGGCTGGCGCGGCGATGGCCGCTGGCGAGGTACGCGCCGTGCTCGCCAATGCGCATTGGTACATGCAGCTGCTCGGCCATGTCAGCGTCGCCTGGATGTGGCTGTGGCAGGCGCTGGCCGCGCGTCGGCGCGCCGAGGACGAGCCATCGCTCGGCGACTTCGCCGCCGGCAAGCTGGCCACCTGCCGCTTCTTCTTCGCCACCGAGCTGCCGCAGATCAACCACTGGGCAACGCTGGTCCAGGCTGTCGACCGCAGCGCGCTGGACATCGCGCCCGAGCATTTCTGAGTCGACCAGGCAGGAGTCCCAGACCATGAGTTCCCCCGCAATCAGCGTCGAACGCCAGGGCCATCTGCTGCTAATGGGCTTTAATCGTCCGGACAAGCGCAACGCTTTCGGTCTCGACAGCTATCGCCAGCTGGCCCTGGCATATGGCGAGCTGGACCGCGATCCGGGCCTGCGCTGCGGCGTGCTGTTCGGTCACGGCGCGCACTTCACCGCCGGCCTGGATCTCACCGAATGGGCGCCGGAGCTTGCCCAGGGCCGCATGCCGGTGCTCCCGGAAGGCGCGATCGAGCCGTTCGGACTGGACGAGCAGCGCAGGGTGTCGAAACCGGTGGTGGTGGCGGCCAGCGGGATCAGCTACACGGTGGCGGTCGAGCTGATGCTCGCTGCCGATCTGCGCGTCGCCGCCAGCGACTGCCGCTTCGGCCAGCTCGAAGTGCGCCGCGGCTTCTTCGCCTGCGGCGGTGCAACGGTTCGTCTGTTTCAGGAGATCGGCTGGGGCAATGCGATGGACGTTCTGCTTTCAGGCCGCGAATTCAGTGCCGAGGAAGCGCAGCGCTGGGGCCTGGTGCAGCGGGTCTGCGCACCGGGTGAGCAGCTGGCCAAGGCGGTCGAGCTTGCCGAAGGCATTGCCCGCGCCGCGCCGCTCGGCGTGCAGGCCAGCCTGCGCCTTGCCCGCACCGCCCGCCGCGATGGCCCGGAGGCAGGCATCGCCGCACTGTTCCCGGCGCTCGATTCGGTAATGCGCAGCGAGGATGCCAAGGAAGCCGTGCGTGCATTCGGCGAGCGCCGCGAACCGGTTTTTCAAGGCCGCTGAGTCAGACCCTTCAGGGCCGGAAAGTCGGGCCAGACGGTGCTCATGAGCGGCCCTGCGAGAGCGGATCGACAGTAAAGCAGCGCAAAAAGGCGGGCGGCGAGACAGGAGTGGGTACCTCGCCGTCCTGACGTCGGCAGCGCTGGGGGAAGACGCTGCTTTCGCTGACCCTGCCGCGGCGGGGGGAGTGAACCCGCGGCAAGATGGGCGAAGGATGCGCCAGGCCAGGCCATCCATCAAATGAATTGTTGCTATGCTTTCGATAGCTGAAACCGATCATCGGCCCTCGCCATGAATATCCGCGATCTTCGCTACCTGGTAGCACTCGCCAGCCACAAGCACTTCGGCCGCGCCGCCGAAGCCTGCTTCGTCAGCCAGCCGACCCTGTCCACCCAGCTGAAGAAGCTGGAGGAGGAGCTGGGCGTGTCCCTGATCGAGCGCGCACCTCGCCGGGTCATGCTGACCCCGGCCGGCCGCGACATCGCCGATCGCGCGCGGCGCATCCTCTCCGACGTTGAACAGCTGCGCGAAGCCGCACGCCGGGCCACCGACCCGGAGGCCGGCGCGGTACGTCTTGGACTGTTTCCGACCCTCGGCCCCTACCTGCTGCCTCATGTCGTCCCGCAGATCCGCAAGCGCTTTCCGCGGCTCGAACTGTTGCTGGTCGAGGAAAAGACCGAAGCCATCCTGCGCATGCTTCGCGAAGGACGCCTGGACGCGGCCCTGCTGGCCCTGCCCGTGCACGACGACCAGCTTCACATCGAGGCCCTGTTCGAAGAGCCCTTCGTCCTCGCCGTACCCGAGCAGCATCGACTGGCCGCCAGCAGTGAGCTCTCGCTTGCCGACATCTCCAAGGAAAGCCTGCTTTTGCTCGAAGAGGGCCACTGCCTTCGTGATCAGGCGCTGGACGTCTGCCACCTCGCCGGCGCCGAGGAGAAATCCGAATTCCGCGCGACCAGCCTGGAAACCCTGCGCCAGATGGTGGCGGCCGAGGTCGGGATCACCCTGCTGCCGGTGCTCGCAGTGAAACCTCCTGTTCCGGTGTCGCCAGCCATCCGGCTGCTGCCCTTCCGCGGTCGGCCGCCGAGCCGTCAGATCGGCATGGTCTGGCGGCGCAGCTCGGCCATGGATGACTTCCTCGGCAAGCTCGCCGCGATCATTCGCGCCCTGCCGGCCGACCTGCTCACCCCGCCATCGCCACGCCGGGCCACAAAGCAGGACGCTGTCCCGGCCAAGCGCAAGGCCCGCCGCTGAGAGTGACCTCCCGTTTCAGGCCCATTTCGAAACCAGCGCGGCTGATGGGGAGCCAGTAGGGGCGCATATTTGCCCTTCGTCGAGGCCCACCCATTGCGCCGGCTTTCTGTGGGAGCGGATCGTATCCGCGACCGCGGCGTCCTGCTCTGGCCACGGTCTGTTGTGAACCCGCGGCGCTGCGGTCGCGCCCAAAGGCGCCCCCACAAGGGAACCGCGCTCGTCCCTGTGCTCGCCCCTGCGGGCATTGTCTCTACGCC
>CAYGMG010000168.1:0-7863 GCA_964350895.1 uncultured Lysobacter sp. | reverse complement strand
CCACACGGCAACCGCTCAAGAAGCAGGCGTTGAGTTCGCTGCGCGAACGGCAAATTTGCGCCCCGAATCCGCCTTTCAAACACCCTAGCCCAGCGACAGAAACTCGCGCTTGCCGAGCGGCACGCCCTGCTGGCGGAGCAGGGCGTAGGCCATGGTACGGTGGAAGTAGAAGTTGGGCAGCGACCACTGGTTGACATAGTCGGCACCGGAGAAGCGCAGCTCGCGGCCCTGCACGGAGAGCACGATCTCGCGCTCGGCGGCGCCGTCGATGGCCTGCCGCGGCAGGCCATCGAGGAAGGCCAATACGCGGGCGATGCGCTCGCGCAGCTGGGCCAGGGTCGACTCTTCATCGGCGTGCTTGGGAATCTCGACGCCGGCCAGGCGCGCGCCGGCGCCTTTGGCCAGGTCGCAGGCGATCTGGATCTGTCGGGTCAGATCGAACATGTCCGGCGCCAGCCGTGCGCCAAGCAGCCGGTCGGCTTCGAAACCCCGCGAGGAAGCATTGCTGGCCGCCTGTTCCAGCTCGCGATCAAGGCCCGAGAGCATGCGGCGGAAGGTGACGACGGTGGTTTCGTAAATGGATAGCGACATCGGTGGTCTCCGGACTCAGTGGGTCGGTGGTGTGTTTGCTTCGGGCTCGACCGCTGCGTTGGTGGCCTGATCGACAGCGGCCTCGGCGAAGTCGCCGGCCAGGGCCTTGTACACCGCGGCCAGCGCGGTCGCCTGCTCAATCCGCGACTGCAGGGCGTCGACCTCGAGATCGAGCAGGCTGCGCTCGGCGTCGAGCACGTCCAGGTAGCTGCTGGCGCCGTTGTCGAAGCGCAGCCGGGCAAGGCTGGCCGCCTCGGCGGCGGCTTGGCGTGCGGCCTCGATCTCGACGCCGATTCGATTCGCCGCGCGCAGGGTGGCCAGCGCGTTCTCGGTCGCTTCAAGCGCGCGCAACACGGTTTCGCGCCAGGCCGCCTCGGCACCGGCAGCGCGCGCTTCGGCCGCCTTCACCTGCTGTTTCACCCGGCCGAAGTCGAGGAAGCGCCAGGACAGCGAGGGGCCGAAGCTCCAGCGCTCGGCGCCGGCGCTGCCCAGATTGCCGAACGAGGTGGCGGTCCAGCCAAAGTCGCCGAGCAGGGTCAGGATCGGGAAGTACTGTGCGGTCTCGAAGCCGATGTCGGAATACGCCGCGGCAAACCGCCGCTCGGCGGCGCGAATGTCCGGACGCCGCTGCAGCCAGTCGGCCGGGTTGCCGACGGTCTGCAGGGCTGGCAGGGCAGGCAGCTGGCTGGACTGGCCGAGCTGTTCGCGCAGGGTGTCGATTGGCCAGGCGGTCAGCACCGCGAGACGCTGTTCCTGGCGCACCAGTTCAGCCTCGGCCTGCGGAACCTGCGCTGCGACCCGGCGACGCTGAGACTCGGCCCGGCTGAGGTCCAGCCGGTTGCCGCGTCCGGCGTCCAGCAGCCGGCTCAGCAGGTCGACATTGCCGGCCTGGTTGTCCAGCTGGCCCTGGCGCAAGGCCAGCTGCTGGCGGGCGCCGCGCAGGGCGAAGTAGGTCTGTGCGACCTCGGCGACGATGCTCAGCTGGACATCGGCAAGCGCCGCGGCATCGGCATCGACACGCTGATAGATCGCGTTCGACTGGTTGCGCAGATTGCCGAACAGGTCGATCTCCCAGGCCGCATCGAAACCGGCGCGATAAGTGTCGGTGCGGGCGGCGGCATCCGGCGGGATGAACGGATCGCGGCCGCTCGGCTGGTTGCGCTCGGCGCCGGCGCTGGCGGTCACCGTTGGAAACAGGCTGTACACGGTCAGCCCGGACAGGGCGCGGGTCTCATCCAGCCGCGCCGCCGCCTGGGCGACGCTGGTGTTGGCATCGAGCGCGCGCTGGATCAGCGTGTTCAGGGTCGGATCACCCAGGCTGGTCCAGAGCAGTGCGGGCGGCGCGCTGGCGCCGGCCTCGGCCTGGTCGAAGCGCTCGGGCAGGGGCGCTTCAGGGCGCACGTAGTCCGGCCCGACGGTGCAGGCGGTCAGCGCCAGCGCCACGCCGAGCAGGGCGCCGCGTGTCAGCAGGCGGCCCGGGGTTATGTGCAACTTATCCATGGCCGACCTCCGCGTTGTTCGCCGCCCGGCGCTCTTCGCGCGCCACCACCCACTTGCGGATGGCGACGTAGAACACCGGGGTGAAGAACAGTCCGAAGAAGGTCACCCCGAGCATGCCGCAGAACACCGTCACGCCCATCACGTAGCGCACCTCGGCGCCGGCGCCAGAGGCGATGATCAGCGGGATGACGCCCGCGCAGAAGGCGAAGCTGGTCATCAGGATCGGCCGCAGGCGCAGGCGACAGGCCTCGATCGCCGCATCGACGATGCCGCGGCCCTGCTCTTCCAGGTCGCGGGCGAACTCGACGATCAGGATGGCGTTTTTGCAGGCCAGGCCCATCAGCACCACCAGGCCGATCTGGGTGAAGATGTTGTTGTCGAGGAAGGTCGGTGGACCGGTGGGTGGGAACAGCGCCAGCGACAGGCCGTGGACGGCGTTGATCAGCCAGATCCCGCCGATCGCCGAGAGCAGGCACAGCGGCACGATCAGGATCACCGCCAGCGGCAGCGACCAGCTCTCGTACAGCGCGGCCAGCACCAGATAGACGAGCAGCACGCAGAGCGGGAACACCAGCAGGGCGGTGCTGCCCTGGTTGACCTGCTGATAGGTGAGGTTGGTCCATTCAAGGCCCATCCCGCGCTGCAGGACCTGGCCGGCCAGCGCCTGTACCTGGCCCAACGCCTGGCTGGAGGACAGCACGGCCGGATTGATCCCCGCGGCGACGTCGGCCGCTGGGTAGGCGTTGTAGCGGATTACCGGGTCCGGGCCGAAGCTTGGCGTGACCTCGACCACGCTGCCCAGCGGCACCATCTCACCGCGTTCATTGCGCACCCGCAGATTGCCGATGTCGGCGGCATCGCGACGGAACGCCGCGTCGGCCTGGGCATACACCGAGTAGGTGCGGCCGAACAGGTTGAAGTCGTTGACGTAGGCCGAGCCGAGGTACACCTGCAGGGTCTCGAAGATCGCGGTCAGCGACAGGCCCTGCTGCTTGGCCTTGGTGCGGTCGACGTGGGCATCCAGCTGGGGCACGTTGGGCTGGTAGGAGCTGAAGGTGCCGGTCGGATCGAACCCCGGCGCGCCGCGCAGCGCGCCGACCAGGGCCTGGGTCTGCTCGTTCAGCTCGCCATAGCCGACGCCGGCGCGATCCTGGACGTACATCTCGATGCCGGTCGCGTTGCCCAGGCCGAGCACCGGCGGCGGCATCAGGGCGAAGGCCAGGCCTTCCTGGATCTGGCTGAACTGTATGTTCAATTGCATCGCGATATCGGCGGCCTCGATGTCGCGCTCGCCCTGCGGGGTGATGCCGACGAACATGGTGCCGATGTTCGGCGTGTTGACGAAGTGGATGGCGTTGAGCCCGGGGAACTGCACCGCGCTCGCCACGCCCGGCGTAGCAAGCGCGATGTCGCCCATCTTGCGCATCACTTCCTCGGTGCGGTCGATGGTCGCGCCTTCCGGCAGCTGGGCGATGGCGAACAGGTACTGCTTGTCCTGGGTCGGGATGAAGCCTCCGGGCACGGCGCGGAAGCCGATCACGGTGACCGCGATCAGCAGGCCGTAGATCAGCAGCATGCGCGGGGCGCGGCCGATGGTCCGGCCGATGCCGCCGGAATAGCGGTCCGAACCGCGTTTGAACACCCGGTTGAAGCGCACGAAGAAGCCGCCGAACAGGCGCTCGATGCCGCGCCCGAGGGCGTCCTTCTTCGCCCCGTGCGGCTGCAGCAGGACCGCGGCCAGCGCCGGCGACAGGGTCAGCGAGTTGAACGCCGAGATCAGCACCGAGACCGCGATGGTCACCGCGAACTGCTGATAGAACTGGCCAGTCACCCCGGGGATGAAGGCCATCGGCACGAACACCGCGGCCAGCACCAGGGAGATCGCGACGATCGGCCCGGAGACCTCTTCCATCGCCTTGTGCGCCGCCGCCAACGGTTTCATGCCTTCCTCGATGTGCCGCTCGACGTTCTCGACCACGACGATGGCGTCATCCACCACGATGCCGATCGCCAGCACCAGGCCAAACAAGGTCAGCACATTGATCGAGAAACCGAGCATCCAGAGCACCGCAAAGGTGCCGATAATCGACACCGGCACCGCCAGCAGCGGGATCAGCGAGGCGCGCCAGGTCTGCAGGAAGACCACCACCACGATCACCACCAGGGCGATGGCTTCGAGCAAGGTCATGATCACCGCGCTGATCGACTCGCGCACGAAGACGGTCGGGTCGTACACCACCGACCACTCGACATCGGCCGGGAAGCTGGTTTCCAGCTCGGCCATCTTGGCGCGGACCGCGTCGGACAGGGCGATCGAGTTGGCGCCGGGCGCCTCGAAGATCACGATCGCCGCGGCGTCCTCGTTGTTGAGCAGGGAACGCAGCGCATAGGAGTTGGCGCCGAGTTCGATGCGGGCGACATCGCGGAGCCGGGTCAGCGCGCCGTTCTCGGTCTTGAGCACGATCTCGCCGAAGGCCTCGGGCGAATCCAGCCGTCCCTGGGCATTCACCGCCAGCTGCAGCACCGTGCCGTCGTCGCTCGGCGGGCCACCGATGCTGCCGGCCGAGACCTGTACGTTCTGCTCGCGGATGGCGCCGACGATGTCACCCGCGGTCAGGCCGCGCGAAGCGGCCTGCTCGGGATCGATCCACACCCGCATCGCATAGTTGCCGGCGCCAAAGGCCAGCGCCTGGCCGACGCCTTCCAGCCGGGCCAGCTCGTCACGCACCCGCAGGTTGGCGTAGTTGGACAGGTACAGGCCGTCATAGCGCCCGTTGGGCGAGGACAGATGCACCACCATGGTCAGGTTGGGCGAGGACTTGGCCGTGGTCACGCCCAGCGCGCGGACCTGCTCGGGCAGCCGCGGTAGAGCCTGGGCCACGCGGTTCTGCACCTGCACCGCGGCGAGGTCGATATCGGTGCCGCCCTGGAAGGTGACGGTCAGCAGCATCACGCCGTCCGACCCGGAGGTGGACTTCATGTAGATCATGCCCTCGACGCCGTTGATCGCTTCCTCCAGCGGCGCGGCCACGGTCTCGGCGATGGTGGTCGGGTTGGCGCCGGGATAGGTCGCGGTCACCTGCACCGAGGGCGGCACCACGTCCGGGTATTCGCTGATCGGCAGGTTGGGGATCGCCAGCAGGCCGGCGACCAGAACCATGATCGACAGCACCGAGGCAAGGATGGGGCGGTCGATGAAGACCTTGGAAATATCCGCGTGGGCCATGATCGATCAGCCTTCGGCGGACGGCTGGGCAGGGGCTGCCGGCGGCGCCTGGTTGGGCTCGCTCATCGGCACCACCACCGGTTGCACCGGCTGTCCCGGATAGAAGATCTTGCGGGTGCCGTTGACCACCACCTGGTCGTTCGCGGAAAGTCCCTGTTCAACCACGCGCAGCCCGTCGACCATCGGGCCCAGCTGCAGGTCACGACGCTCGGTCGCATTGCCTTCGCCGATGACATATACATAGCGGCGGTCCTGATCGGTGATCAGTGCCTGCTCGTGAATCAGCAGGGCGTTGTCGCGGGTGGCGCCAAGCAGGCGCACGCGGGCGAACAGCCCCGGGGTGAACACGCCGTCCGGATTGGCCAGGCTGGCCCGCGCCAGGATGGTGCCGGTGGCCGGATTCAGCGCGTTGTCGATGAACACGACCTGCCCGCGGTGCGGGAAGCCGTCCTCGCTGGACAGGCCGACCTCGACCGGCACCTGCGACTCGCGGGGGCTGGTCCAGTCGCCGGCGCGGATCATCTGCTGGTAGCGCAGGTAGGCGTGCTCATCGCCCTCGAAGCTCACATACACCGGGTCCAGCGACACCAGGGTGGTCAGCAGGGTCTGGTCGGGAGCGACCAGATTGCCCGGCTTGACCAGGGCCGCGCCCACCCGGCCGTCGATCGGCGCGCGGATGTCAGCGAAGCCGAGGGTGAGTTCGGCCTGCTGCACGCGGGCGCGCGCGGCCAGCACATCGGCCCCAGCCTGCTTGCGCTCGGCTTCGCGGGATTCCAGTTCGCCCTGGGAGACAGCGCGCGCCTCGACCAGGGTCCGGCTGCGCGCCAGCTCGGTTTCGGCAAGCGCCACCCGGGCCTCGGCGCGGGCGAGATCGGCGCGGGCGCTGGCCACTGCGGCGCGGTACTCGCGATCATCGATGGAGAACAGCCGGTCGCCCTTGGCCACCGTCATGCCCTCCTCGAAATGCACCGCGGCCAGATAACCGCCAACCCGCGGGCGTATCTCGATGCTGTCCACCGCCTCGATGCGGCCGCTGTACTCGTCCCACTCGGTGACTGACTTCTGCACCGGCGCGGCGACATTGACCTGCGGCGGCGGAAACTCCGGTGGGCCGCCGCCTCCGCCGCCGCAGGCGGCGAGCAGGGCGGCAATCAGAACCGTGGCGGGGCGCGCGAGGCGGCGCGCTCGAATGGCGTGCTGGGTTGGCATGGGGAAACCCTGTGTTATTGATCTTTGGGGTGCGTGTTGTCGGGATCGGCGACCCAGTCGCGGGCCAGCCGTTCGAGCAGGTCGGTAAAGCGCTGCCGCGCCTCGGCCGGCATCGACTGGAACTGGAAGATCTCGTCCCAGAACAGGCCTACCGCAGCCAGGCGCAGCACATGCGCGCGCAGCTCGGTGTCGTTCCAGTCGGCATTCGCGTAGCGGTCGAGGATTTCCTGGCGGCAGCCGTCGAGCAGATCCGGCTGGTGCACCGCCGCGCTCAGCATCCCGGCCACGAAGCGCCGCCGGCTATCGTCCTCGCTGGTATGCGAGCGGATGAAGCCGATCAGCTCGCACTGCCGCGGACAGGCCAGATCGGTCGGCGTGCACGCCGCTTCGCTGTCCTTCCACTGCTGCATGTCGTGCTCGAGCAGGCCCTTGAGCAGCGCGTCCTTGGTCGGGAAGTGATAGGTGATCCCGCCGCGGGTCACCCCGCTGACCTTGGCCAGTTCCTCGAAGGTGAGCGCCCCCGCGCCGTCTCGCTCGACGATCTCGCGAGCGGCGGTAAGGATCAGGGCTTTGGCGCGGGGCAGTCTGGGCATGGTGGCGGATTCTATACAGAACGTTCTGTATAGAAATATGACAGAAGTCAGGGCCTGTTGTCTGCCGTTCAGCTCCGCGGAGGGCGTTCGTCCGGTTGAACCCACGGTCGCGACCGGGCGGGATGGGAGGGGCTGGCTGCCGGTACAGCGCCCGCCAACGGATAGAGTGGGGCTTGAGACGCCAGGCCAGGGTCGGGCGCATCCCGCGCACTACCGAACGGCGCGATCACCGGGCAGCGCAGCGCCCCAAGGACCGCGTGGCTGGCGTCGCGGCCATGGTCTGCCCCATCACCCGTGAGCGAAGGAGCACTTACAAAGGGGCGTCGGGTGAGGCGATGGTCTGTGTGAACCCCCGTGGCAGGGACCGCAGAGCCACCCAGCTCTGCGGTCGGTGAACTTCCTGCGCATTCCGGTTGCCGTGGACACCCAGTACGGAGCCGTGGACGCTGCCGCCTCGCAGGCCCGGCATGGCGCGACGGGCTGCTTCCGACCCGGAGTGAGTCTTCGCCGATGCGTGCTTCGGGCGCATATTTGCCGTTCGCGCAGCGAACTCAACGCCTGCTTTTCGAGCGGTTTCCGCGTGGTGTCGCACAGCAAGATCAACATCAAGATCAAGGGCGTTTCGAACCGCCCTGCGGGCGGCCCGAGTCACCTTTCTTTGAGTGGCCAAAGAAAGGTAACCCAAAGAAAGGCCACCCCGGTCTGTCGCCCTCCGGGCATCCTGCCCTGCGGGTGCGCGTGCGG
>CAYGMG010000167.1:0-7867 GCA_964350895.1 uncultured Lysobacter sp. | reverse complement strand
TGCGTCTCGCTTGCGCTCGAACACGCCGGCCCGAAGATGGCGAGTAGCGCAGGGCGCCGACACTGCGCAGCAGTGGCGGCGCGGAAGTGGGGTCGGCTTCTCTTTGGTTACTTTCTCTTGCCGAAACAAGAGAAAGTGACTCGGGCCGGCCGCAGGCCGGTTCGAAACGCTGTTGATCTTGATCTTGCTTGTCAAAAACAAACCAAAGCAAGCCTCGTAGGGTGCGCCTTGGGCGCACCGATGCGGGCATTCGGACGGTTCGACCGGCGCGTCCGAGACGCGCCCTACGGGGATTCGCCAACGCGCGGCGAACGGTAAATCTGCGCCCAAACTTCGCGTTCAGGGCGGATTGCCAGCGGAGTCAGGACGCCTTGACCCGCTCATCGGCAAACCGCGTCAGGGCGCGCTCCAGACAGTCGAACAGCTCGTGCACCTGCTGCTCGGTGATGATCAACGGCGGACAGATCGCAATGGTGTCGCCGGCCAGGGCGCGGACGATCAGGCCTTCTTCCTGGGCCAGCGCAGCCAGCCGCATGGCGGCCTTCTCGGACACCTCGAAGCGCTTGCCGGCGCCGGGGTCAGCGACGATTTCCATGCCACCCAGCAGGCCCTTGCCGCGCACGTTGCCGACGAAGGGCTTACCCATCAGCGCCTGCAGCCGGGCCTGGAAAGGTACGCCGACGCGCGCCGCGTGGCCGACCAGATCGCGCTCTTCGAACAGCTCGAGATTGCGCAGCGCCACTGCCGCGGCCACCGGATGCCCGCTGTAGGTGAAACCGTGGGCGAAGGCACCGATCTGGTTGCTCGGCTCCAGCATCGCTTCGTGCATCCAGTCCGGTACCGCGACGGCGCTGATCGGCAGGTAGGCCGAGGACAGCGCCTTGGCGATCGACACCGTATCCGGCTTCATGTCCATCGCCTCGCTGCCCATCCGGGTGCCGAGGCGGCCGAAGCCGCAGATCACTTCGTCGTCGATCAGCAGGATGTCGTGGCGGTCGAGCACAGCCTGGATCTTCGGGAAATACCCTTCCGGCGGCACGATCAGGCCGCCGGCGCCCATGATCGGCTCGGCGATCATCGCCGCCACGGTGTCCGGCCCCTCCTTCTGGATCAGCGCCTCCAACTCGTCGGCCAGACGCGTGGCGAACGCCTCGTCGGTCTCACCCGGGTGCGCATGCCGGAAGGCATGCGGGCAGCTGGTGTGCATGACGCCGGGGATAGGCAGGTCGAAATGGGCGTGAAACGGCGGCAGGCCGGTCAGGCTGGCCGACGCCAGCGTGACGCCGTGATAGCCGCCGAGACGGCTGATGATCTTCTTCTTGTTCGGCCGCCCGGTGACGTTGTTGTAGTAGCGGATCAGCTTGATCTGGGTGTCGTTGGCATCCGAGCCGGAGTTGCCGAACAGGAACTTCCACGGACCGGTATGGCGCTTGGACGGCGGCACCCAGGACTCCAGCTTCTCGGCCAGCAGGATGCCGGGCTCGTGGCTGCGTGAAGCGAACAGCTGGCCATAGGCGAGCTTGCGCATCTGCGTCGTCGCCGCCTCGACCAGGGCCTCCTCGCCATACCCGATGGCCACGCACCACAGCCCGGCCAGCCCCTCGATATAGCGCTTGCCGTGATTGTCCCAGACATGGATGCCTTCCCCGCGCTCGATCACCAGCGGACCGGTCTTGCGGTGCATGGCCAGATTGGTGGCCGGGTGCAGCAGGTGGGCAAGGTCTTTCTCGGCAAGCGCTTCCATGGGCGGGGTCCGGGCGTAAAAACCTCAGCGTAGCAGCCTGAAGCGCTCGGGGGGCAAAGGCGGGGCGAGCCTTGTCGAGTTTCGGATTCCGGTTGAATGGCCGACCTGCCCGGTGCGTGGGGTCGGCGGCACACCCTTGGCCCCCGCTGGTGCTCGAGCAAGGATTCGCGACCCTTGGGAGCACCAGCATGGGCCACGAAGTGAGTGGGAGGGCCAAGGGTGTCGATGAGCCGGCCATGCCGGCGCGGATGCTGGCGAACTACCGACTCGCAAGTCCTGGATCACGCATCGCCGGGCCAAACAGAATGACCTGAGTACTGGAAGCCAGCCCGGGGCAAGCTGCCATGGAGCGTAGGGCAGGCACCGCCTCTTTGCCGCAGAGCGCTTAGAACAGGGCGGGCCGCTCAGGAGAAGACAGAAACCCAGGTGATCGCGTTGCCGATCCCGTGCACCAGCGCTGGTGCGACCACGCTGCGGGTGTGGCAACGAAGCCACTGGAAGAATGCCCCGGCTGCGATGTAGATCGCGACCAGCAGCCCTACGCTGAAGAATTCACCGCGGCTGGCGAGATCCCACAGTCGCCATGCATGCAGTGGCGCCAACACGAACGCCGCGGTCGTCAGCCATCCTGCGGGACCATCCCTCAGCCAGCGACGCAGCGCGCTGAACAGCAGCCCTCGGTAGGCCAGCTCCTGGCCGATGCCGATCAGAAAACCGGTACCGAGCCAGGCCAGCCAATGACCCCAAGGCAGGGACAAACTGCTGGCAAGCTGATCATGCTCCAGCAGGCCGAACAGCAGGGCCGAGACGATCATGGCGATCAGCACAAGGCGCCGGTGTGCTGCGTCCAGCCGCAACAGATCCGGCCGCGCCCACCCGATGATTACCGCAGCCACTGCGACCAGCAGCGCTTCGAGACCGAGGCGAAGGGGCTGCAGGAAGTACCAGTGATCCGGGTGCAGCAGCCACGGGTCGGGCTGCAGCAGGATCCGGCACGGCAGTTCCAGCGCCAGGAAAGCGGCCAGCAGCACGCCCGCCGCGCCTGCGCTGGGCCTTGAGGAGTCCGCAACGGGTTCAGTAGCCAAGCTTGCGGAGTTCACGGTGCAGCTGCCGGTCATCAAGGGTGCGGGCAAGGTCGGCGTAGTGACGGGCCTGTTCTGGCTGGCCGCTGCGATGGAGGAGTTGGGTGAGCCGCAGCCAGGCCCATTCCTTCGGCGGGACACCTTGTGCCGGAAGCGGCTGTTCGACGAATCGCTGCATGGCAGTGACGCCATCCGAGGTGTGAGCGCCACTGAACACAGCGTTTCGCCCGATCTGGTAGAGGGCATTCAGCGCTTGGACACGGTTGCCTTCTTCCTTCGCCGATTCGAGCAGGGCGCTGCCTTGGACAAAGGCGGCATGGGCTCTGTCGTAGTCCTTGCCTTCCTGCAGCAGCAGGCCGTGGCGCAGATGCAGCTCGGCGAGTTCGGGAAACCGCGCCCGGCTCTCTTCGAGCAGGGTGACATAGGCCGCCTCGTCCCCGGTTTCCCGATGGAAGGACAGCGCCGCCAGCGCGCCGGCCCGCGCATCCATCTTGCTGATCGCCTCGGCCTCTGCCCAGGCCAGCGACTCGTCGCCGCCTGCGATCCCAGGCGCGCCCAGATAGAAGGCCATCAGGGCTCGTCGGTAGGGGACGTGCGTCGGCCGCAGCTGCACGGCGCGTTGCAGGCAGCCGAGGGATCGACTCGCATAGCCCAGCGCGCTGAGGAACCCTTCTTCGGCCCTCGCGCCCATGATCCGTCCGCAGTAGAACTGTACCTCCGGGTCGTCCGGCGCCATCTTCAATGCACGCTCGATCGCGGCCTCAGCGGCCTGGGTGTCGACGCCGATCAGAGACTTTGCCTCCTCGAGCGCTGCGGCGAAGCCGAGGCGTGGAGTTGCTACTGACGATCCTCCGGCAACCAGGGTGGCCATCAGGGCGAGCGTGGAAGTAAGCCTTCGCATGGGCATTGCCGAATTCGTAACCAGGTACGGCATGCTCAGCGAGGGCAGGCCTCGAATTCAGTGCCGAAAGTCAGAAGGTTGGCCTGCTGGAGGTCACCTTGGATCGGTGCACGACTGAATCGCCACAGGATTCAGCAGTTTGCGGTGAGCGAAGCAGTGTTCCGATGCGATCAAATGGCCCCTCGGAGCGCGCGTGGCGACGCTGCCAGTGGTCTGGAACCTTGGGGAACTTTCGCCCGACCTTACGGCTCCCCAAGCTCTCCACCCGGCCGGCCATCGCCTGGAGGGAGCCGGTTCGTCCCCACAAGGCCATGAGCGCGCGCCCGTCTCAGCCGCTGAGACGACACCCGCGTGTGATCGCGCGCACCGCCCGCCGCCGGATCACCCATGCTTGCCCCGAATGTCGCCGAGCTGTTCCCCAGCCGCACCCCCCTGCCCGAACCGGTCGCCGGCGACGCCAATCACCTGGTCCGTGCGCTGTCGGGCAAGCATGCTGACCGCATCACCGGCCGGCTGACCCTGCCGGCGCGGCCGGCCGACGCTCGCCCCCTCCCGGAATTGCTGGACCCGGGCCTGCGCAGTGCGCTTCAAGGCCGCGGGGTACAGTCCCTGTATCGCCATCAACTGGAGGCCTGGGAGGCAACGCGTCGTGGAGAACACGTGGTGATCGCCACGCCCACCGCATCGGGCAAGACGCTCTGCTACACCCTGCCGGTGCTCGATGCGGTGCTGCGCGAGAAGCGCCGCGCGCTGTACCTGTTCCCGACCAAGGCGCTGGCCCAGGACCAGCTGGCCGAACTGCTGGAGCTCAACCGCGCCGGCGGGCTCGGCGTGCGCGCCCACACCTTCGATGGCGATACCCCGGGTGACGCGCGGCAGGCGGTGCGCCTGCACGGCGACATCGTGATCAGCAATCCGGACATGCTGCATCAGGGCATCCTGCCGCATCACACCAAGTGGTCGCAGCTGTTCGAGACCCTGCGCTACGTGGTCATCGACGAGATCCACAGCTACCGCGGCGTGTTCGGCTCGCACCTTGCCAACCTGCTGCGTCGCCTGCAGCGGATCTGCGCCTTCTACGGCAATCGTCCGCAGTTCATCCTCGCCTCGGCGACCATCGGCAATCCGCGCGAACACGCCGAGGCCCTGCTCGGCGCGCCGGTCACCGCGATCACCGAAAGCGGCGCGCCGCAGGGCGAGCGGCACGTGCTGCTGTGGAATCCACCGGTGGTCAATCGCGACCTCGGCATCCGCGCTTCGGCGCGCTCGCAGAGCACGCGCATCGCCCGTGCCGCCATCCGCGCTGGCCTGAAGACCCTGGTGTTTGCGCAATCGCGGCTGATGGTCGAGGTGATCACCAAGTACCTCAAGGACGTGTTCGACCACGATCCGCGCAAGCCGGAGCGCATCCGTGCCTATCGAGGTGGCTACCTGCCGACCGAGCGCAGGGAAACCGAGCGGCGCATGCGCTCGGGCCGCATCGATGGCCTGGTCGGCACCAATGCGCTGGAACTGGGTGTGGATATCGGCGCGCTGGACGTGGTGGTCCTGAACGGCTATCCGGGCTCGATCGCGGCGACCTGGCAGCGTCTGGGCCGTGCCGGACGACGCCAGCGCCCGGCACTCGGCGTGCTGGTCGCCAGCAGCGAAGCGCTCGATCAGTACGTCGTGCAGCATCCGGAGTTCTTTTTCGGCGCCCCGCCCGAGCAGGCGCGGATCGCCGTCGACCAGCCACTGATCCTGCTCGACCACATCCGCTGCGCTGCATTCGAGCTGCCGTTCAACGCCGGAGAGTGCTTTGGCAAGGTCGATCCGGCGCCCTACCTGCAACTGCTCGCCGAGGCCGGCGTGGTCCATCCGGAACAGGGCCGCTATGACTGGATAGCCGACAGCTACCCGGCCAATGCGGTCTCCCTGCGCTCGGTGGCGGACGGCAACTTCCTGGTCATCGACCGCAGCGAAGGCAAGCAGACGATCATTGCCGAGGTCGACTACAGCAGCGCTGCATTGACCCTGTACGAAGGCGCCATCCACATGATCCAGTCGCAACCCTTCCAGGTCGAGCAGCTGGACTGGGTGGGTCGCAAGGCCTTCGTCACCCGCACCCGCGCCGACTACTACACCGATGCCATCGACTACACCAAGCTCAAGCCACTGGAAGTCTTCGATCAAGCGCGCAGCGGCAAGGGCGAGGTCGCGCATGGCGAGGTGCATGTCGTCCGTCGCGTATCCGGCTACAAGAAGATCCGCTACTACAGCCACGAGAACATCGGCTACGGTCCGGTCACCCTGCCCGACCAGGAACTGCATACCACGGCGATGTGGTGGAGCCTGCCGGCGGTCGTGCTGGAACGCGAGTTCCGCTCGCGGCAGGCTGTGATCGACGGCTTTCTTGGCGCAGCGCAGGCCCTGCACACCGTGGCCATCCTGGCTGTCATGGCCGAGGGTCGGGACCTGCAAAAGGCGGTGGGCACCGGTGAGGGCGCGATCCGCGGGCGCGGCACACCCTCCCCGTTCGCGTCTCCGGCCGCCCATTCCGATGCCGGCGGCGAAGGCGACTTCACCCCGACCGCCTATCTGTATGACAACTATCCGGGCGGCATCGGCCTGTCCGAGCCGCTGTTCCTGCGCGCCGCCGAGCTGCTGCAGCGCGCCCGGGAGCTGATCGAACGCTGCGACTGTCAGGCCGGATGCCCGGCCTGCATCGGCGCGCAGTCGGGCGAATCGGCCAGCGAGCCGCAGAAGCCGCTGGCCCTGCGCGTGCTTTGCCTGCTCGAACAAGCCCGGTGAGCCTGCCCAGCGAACGGCTGCGGCTGCTGCTGCGACAGGCTGGAGGCCGCAGCGGCGAGCCCGGCGCGGTCGATCTCCAGACGCTGGCGCAATCCGGGGCGTGCGGGCCGCCTCCCGAGCCGCGCGGCAGCCAGGCCCTTCCAGCACTGAACACCTTGCTCAGGCGACTAGGCCATTCGCCGGCAGATCACCAAGCCGGGCCGGGAGCGCTACAAGCACGTCGCGAGACATTGCCAGGTATTGAACTGCAGCCCGGCCTGCAGCTGATCGAGTCCTTGCACCCGCAGGACGCCTGCCAAACCCTGCAGTTCGACCATGCCGAACTCGGCCAGGTGGATACCCGCCGGCTGCTGGCCATCGACACCGAGACCACCGGGCTGTCCGGCGGCAGCGGCACGCGCGCCTTCCTGATCGGTGCCGCCAACTGGCGTGAAGGCAGGCTGCGGGTGCGCCAGCTGCTGCTGACCTCGCTGGTCGCCGAAGGTGCCATGCTGGACGCCTTCTGCGGCTGGATCGCCGAGGCTCCGGTTCTGCTCAGCTACAACGGCAAGTGCTTTGACGTACCGCTGCTGCGCACGCGCCTGCGCATGCTCCGACGCTGCGCCAAGCCGCTCGACCTCCCCCATGTCGATCTCCTCTACGGCGTCCGGCGCCGCTATCGGCGACGCTGGGACGACTGCCGTCTGGCCACCGCGGAGCGCGAACTGCTCGATATCGCACGTCACAACGACATGCCCGGCAGTGAAGCGCCGGCCGCATTCCGGCGCTGGCTGATCGAACGCGATGCGCTGGGCATCACCCGCGCCGCGACCCACAATGCGCAGGACCTGGTCAGCCTGATGCAGCTGGCGATACGTCTTGGCGGGGAGCAGGCCACGCCCTGGTGAACCAAGTCGGCGTGCCGCTTGCTCAGTTCTTGCGGAACACGATCTTCCCGTTGTGCGCATCGACCAGCAGGCCATCTCCCGGCGCGAACTCGCCGGCCAGGATCTGCTGCGCCAGCGGGTTCTCGACCTGCTGCTGGATCGCCCGCTTCAGCGGCCGCGCGCCATAAACAGGATCGAAGCCGACGTTGCCAAGCAGGGCCAGCGCCGTGTCGCTGATCTCGAAGCGGATCTGCCGCTCGGCCAGGCGCTTGCCGAGGTACTCGGTCTGGATCCTGGCAATGGCGCGAATCTGCTCCTTGCCCAGCGGGTGGAACACCACCAGCTCATCCAGCCGGTTGATGAACTCCGGGCGGAAGTGCGCCTGCACCACGCCCATCACCGCAGCCTTCATCTTGGTGTAGCTCTCCGCGCTGTCGTCGCTGAACTCCTGGATCAGCTGCGAGCCGAGGTTCGAGGTCATCAC
>CAYGMG010000166.1:0-8556 GCA_964350895.1 uncultured Lysobacter sp. | reverse complement strand
GCCCGGCGCAGACCTGTGCTGGCTGCGAGTTCGTCGATCTGCTGCCGATCGCGCAGACCATCGTCCAGCGTTACCTGATGCGCCTGGACCGCGAACGCATCTCGCGAGAGCGCAACGACTAGTTTCACCGCCGGGGCGCGGGGACGGCTATCAGAACGGCTTGGCCAGCACCAGCCAGACCACCGGCACCAGCAATACCACCGGGATCTCGTTGAACCAGCGCAGTGCGGTGGCCGAGGGCAGCGTGCCGCCGGCTGCGGCGCGCTTCAGCCAGCGCCCGGCGACGATGAAATGCGCCAGCAGCAGGCCAACCAGCAGCAGCTTGGGATGCATCCAGCCGCCGCCGATGCGGAAGTGCATCCACAGCACGAAGCCCAGCACCACGGCGATGCCGAAGATAATGTGCCCGAAGCGATACAGGCGTCGGCCCATCAGCGCCAGACGATCGCGCACCACCACGGGATCCCCCGCCGCCTCAGCCATGTTCACCAGAATCCGCGGCAGATAGAACACGGCCGCCATCCAGGCGACGACGAAAACGATGTGCAGGGTCTTGGTCAGTAGGTACATGGATTGATTGCCGTGATTGGTGAGTGGTGATTAGTGATCGGTGGGCGTAGCAGGACAGGCAACTACGCAGCATCCGCCGCTTTCGTGCAACATACCAAAAGCGGCAAGGCGCGGATCGCTACACGTGCGCAGGCCCTTGCGAATCACCGATCACCAATCACGGCTCCAAAACATGAAATTCCAAGGCACCGAACGTTACGTCGCCACCGACGCCCTCAAGCTCGCCGTGAACGCCTCGATCACCCTGCAGCGTCCGCTGCTGATCAAGGGCGAGCCGGGCACCGGCAAGACCATGCTGGCCGAGGAGCTGGCCGGGGCGCTGGGTGCGCCGCTGATCACCTGGCACGTCAAGTCCACCACCAAGGCCCACCAGGGCCTGTACGAGTACGACGCGGTGAGCCGCCTGCGCGACTCGCAGCTGGGTGACCCGCGGGTCGAGGACATCCGTCACTACATCCGCCGCGGCAAGCTCTGGGAAGCCTTTGCTTCGGAGCAGCGCGCGGTGCTGCTGATCGACGAGATCGACAAGGCCGATATCGAGTTTCCCAACGATCTGTTGCAGGAGCTCGACCGGATGGAGTTCTACGTCTATGAGACCGACGAGACCGTGCGGGCCGTGCATCGGCCGATCATCCTGATCACTTCGAACAACGAGAAAGAGCTCCCCGACGCCTTCCTGCGCCGCTGCTTCTTCCACTACATCGCCTTTCCCGATCGCGCCACCCTGGAGCAGATCGTCGCGGTGCACTTCCACGACATCGAAAGGCACCTCGTAGACCGCGCCCTGGAGGTGTTCTTCGACCTGCGCGAGGTGCCCGGCCTGAAGAAGAAGCCCAGCACCTCTGAACTCATTGATTGGCTGAAGCTGCTGCTCTCGGACAAGATCCCCTCCAGCGCCCTGCTCGAGCGCGACCCGGCCAAGGCCATCCCGCCGCTGTACGGCGCCCTGATCAAGAATGAGCAGGATGTGCAGCTGCTGGAGCGTCTGGCCTTCATGCACCGCCGCGCCAGCCGCTGATCGCGCTGATCGCACTGATCGCCAGCATCGCCAGCATCGCCAGCAAGCTGGCTCCTACAGTCTCGTCGCCGTTGTAGGAGCCAGCTTGCTGGCGATCCAACCCACGACCCAAGGATCAGCCCCCTACCCCATGCTGCTAGGCCTCTTCGAATCCCTGCGCGCCGCCAAGCTGCCGGTCACCCTGCGTGAGTGGCTGGATCTGTGCGCGGCGCTGGACGCCAATCTGGCCTTTGCCGACATCGAGGACTTCTACGCCCTGTCGCGCACTGTGCTGGTCAAGGACGAGCGCCACTACGACAAGTTCGACCGCGTGTTCGGTACCTACTTCGACGGCGTGCAGCAGATCGCGCTGGATGACCTCAAGGCCATTCCCGAGGACTGGTTGCGGCAGTCGCTCGAACGCCTGCTCAGCGACGAGGACAAAGCCCGCGCCAAGGCGCTGGGGCTGGAAGAACTGATGGAGGAGTTCCGCAAGCGTCTGGAAGAACAGCAGAAGCGCCACCAGGGCGGCAACCGCTGGATCGGCACCGGCGGCACCTCGCCGTTCGGCGCCGGCGGCTACAACCCGCAGGGCATCCGCGTTGGCCCCAAGGGCGGCGGCCGGCGCGCGGTGAAGGTGTGGGAGCAGCGCGCCTTCCGCAATTACGACGACGACGCCGAGCTGTCGCCGCGCAACCTGCAGATCGCCCTGCGCCGGCTGCGCCGCTTCGCCCGCACCGGCGCGCCGGACGAGCTGGATATCGACAGCACGATCGACGCCACCGCCCGCGAGGGCGGCCTGCTCGACATCCGCATGCGCCCGGAGCGCCACAACGCGGTCAAGGTGCTGCTGTTCCTCGACGTCGGCGGCTCGATGGACGACCACGTGCACGCCGCCGAGGCGCTGTTCAACGCCTGCAAGAGCGAGTTCAAGCGGCTCGAGCATTTCTACTTCCACAACTTCGTCTACGACTCGGTATGGCGTGACAACCGCCGGCGCTTTACCGAGCGCACCTCGATGCTCGACGTGCTGCGCACCTACAACCCGGACTACAAGGTGGTCTTCGTCGGCGATGCCGCGATGGCGCCCTACGAGATCACCCACCCCGGCGGCAGCATAGAAGGCTGGAACGAAGAAGCCGGCGAAGCCTGGTTCCGGCGCATCAAGGAACGCTTCCGCAAACTGGTCTGGATCAACCCCAGCCCGGTGCAAAGCTGGCACTACACCGGCTCGACACAGCTGATCCGCCGGCTGGTCGACGACCGCATGTATCCGCTGACCCCCGACGGCCTGACCGAGGCCATGCGCTGGCTGGGCAAGTAGGCTCAACGGTCCAGCGCCATTCCCCCGCGCCAGGGCTGGAGCAAGGTTTGACCGTTCCACGTCCGCGGCATCGGCGCGCTTGGGTATGATCCGGAGGAGATTCATTGCCGGAACGGAGCTTGACGGACGATCCACCCATCACCGACCTGCTTGCGCGCGCCGCGGACGGCGACCGAAGCGTGGACGATGCCCTGGCAGCGGCTGTCCTGGCGCGGCTGGAGCGCCTGGCGGGCAAGGCCATGGCCGCGCACAACGAGGGCCGCGTCGATGGCCTGACCATCGAACCGGCCATGCTCGCTCACGATGCGCTGCTCAAGCTGCTTGAGCAGCCGCGCAGCTTCGACAACCGCGGCCACTTCTTCGTCTATGCAACGCAGATGATGGTCAACGCGATGATCAGCCACCTGCGCCAGCGCCACGCCAGAAAGCGCGGCGGAGGCCTGGCCAGGGTGACGCTGTCGGCACTCGTCGACGAGGACGCACTGACGGCCGTCGATCTGGAGCGCGTGCCGCCAGCGCTGGCCGAACTGCACGCGATCGACGAGCGCAAGGCCAACCTGGTATCGCTGCGGGTGTTCTGGGGCGCCAGCATGGAAGAAGCGGCCGATCTGCTGGGCGTGTCGCTGTCCAGCGCCGAACGCGACTGGCGCTTCGCCCGCCGCTGGCTGGCCGCCCGGCTGGCGGACGAAGCTTCCGAGCACGCAACCAAGAATGACGGCTAAGCGCGGCGATTGGCGTATACGGAGTAACGCGACCTGCACAGCGGTCTGCGCGATCAGCGAGGCCCCAGCATGACCGACCGCACCCGCTTCCAGCGCCTTGAGGCGCTGTTCCACGAACTTGATTCCCTGGCTCCCGAGGCGCGCCAGCGGCGGCTTGACCAGCTGGCGCAGGAGGATCCAGGGCTCACGACGGAGCTGCGGTTGATGTTCGGCAGCGACGGCGCGGTTACCCGCCGCGAACGGGCCCTCGATGCACTGCAGGCCAGCGCCCGGGCGTCACTGGCGGACAGCGAAGTCACCGAGATTGGCCCCTACACCCTGCTCGAGGTCGTCGGCGAGGGAGGCATGGGTAGGGTATACAAGGCGCGCCAGAGCGAGCCCGTGCAGCGCACTGTCGCGATCAAGCTGCTCCGACGCGGACTGGTCGGCGGTGAGGCCGTCGCTCGCTTCGAAGCCGAACGGCAGGCCCTGGCCGTGGTCGACCACCCGCACATAGCGCGGGTCTTCGATGCCGGCAACACCGACGATGGCCGCCCCTGGTTCGCCATGGAGTTCATCGAAGGCGTACCGATTACCACTTGGGCCGCAGAGCGCGCGCTCTCGCTCGATGATCGCCTGCGATTGCTGTTGCCAGTTTGCGATGCGGTCGCGCACGCGCACCGCAAGGGACTGATCCATCGTGACCTGAAGCCCTCGAACATCCTTGTCATTGACGACGCTGCGAACGGGTTTCCGAAGGTCATCGACTTCGGCATTGCGCGCCCTTTCGATCCGGCGCTCAGCGAGCGCACCGGGATCACCCAGCTCGGCGAGCTGATCGGCACGCCGGAGTACATGAGCCCAGAGCAAGCCTCACTAGGCGTGGTCGACGTCGACACGCGGTCGGATGTGTATTCGCTGGGCCTCGTGCTCTACGAGTTGCTGGTCGGCAAACTGCCCACGACCGGCCAGCGGCTGCGCGCCCTGGGCTTCGAGGCGATGTGCCGGGAGATCCGCGAGGGCGACACCCCGCGCCCAAGCCGCGTCGAGGTCTTCGAGGCCAGTGACGATCCGGTCACCGCACGCTGGCGTTCGCGTCTGCGTGGCGATCTTGATTCGGTCGTGCTCAAGGCGCTGGCCAAGGACCGCGAGCAGCGCTACGGCAGCATCAGCGAGTTCGCCGAAGACCTGCGTCGCTACCTCGACAACGAGCCGGTTATGGCCCAGCCCCCCTCGCTGCGCTACCGCGCCGGCAAGTTCGCGCGCCGGCATCGCTGGCCGGTGCTCGCCGGAGGCGCGATCGCGCTCGGCCTGATCATCGGCACCGTGCTGGCTGGCCTGGGCCTGCAGCAGGCCCGCGAGTCGCTGCGCCAATCCGAAGCCAGCCTGGCCGAGGCGCGACTGCTCAACGACATCTCGAATGCCTACGCGGACGCCCTGCAAAGGCTGTTCGGTGGCATCGGCGATGTCGAGACATCCACCACGCTGCTGCTTGAACACGTCGATTCGCGCACCGCGGACTGGCAGGCTGATCCGGACAACGCCGCGCTGGCGGCCTTCGCGGTGGGCCGGCATTTCCTGTCGCGCAACGACTATCCGACCGCGCGCCGCGTCTTCGAGCCGTGGCTACAGGCCGGCTACGGCCCCGAGAAACTGCGCCGCTACGGCTGGCAGCTGCTCGGCTTCGCCTACCGCTACACCGGCGAACCCGAGCTCGCGCTGGCCGCATTCCGCCGGGTCGAGACGATGACCACGCCGGAGGAGATCGAGCGCCCCGGCACCGCCAGCCGCCGGGTCCAGATCGCACTGCTATCCGGCGCGAGCGAGGACTTCGAGCAGGCCCGCGCCTTGCTGATGCGGCTGATCGACAACGAGGAGCAAGTCGGCGCCTCGCGGATGGGTCTGCTCAACTCGCTGTTCCAGCTGGAGGCGCGGGCCGGTGACTTCGATGCCGCCCACACGGCCATCCGCAAAGCAGTGGATGTCATCGACTCGACACCCGGGCTGGAGTTCGCAGGCCAGGACACCAACCGGCTGAACCTGGCCCAGATAGAGCTCTACATCCGCGGTGATCTGGGCGCCGTGCGGACCCAGCTGGAAGCGGTCCGCAGCGGCGCATTGGGCGAGAAGGGCGAAAGCCGTGAGGCTGCCCGCGCCCTGCTGATCGAAGGCGTGGCGCTGCGCCTTGCCGGTGATCCGCAGGCGGCCCTGGCGCGGCTGCAGGCCGCCGATCCGCTGTTCCAACGCTTCAGCGGCGCCGCCAACGCGGATCGCCTGCTGCTGGCGATGGAGCAAGTCGTCACGCTACTAGAACTGAAACGACTCGACGAGGCCACCGAGCGCCTGGCCGACATGCGCACTTGGGCTCAGAGCGACAGCGACCAGCGCGTCGCCATCGCCGCCGCCTGGATCGCACTTGCCCGCACGGGTCCCGAGGCCGCGAGTGAAGCGCTGGCCGCCGCGGACCTCGATCTAGACGCGGCCAGGACGCGCGACTACAGCGTCCATCACCTTGATCGCTTGAAGGCCGCAGGCGTGAGGATGCCCGCCGACGGCCAAGCAGCCGAGACCAAGCCCACGACCTGACGGAGTAGCGCGAAAGGCCCAGCCCGCCACCGCCGCGCACGACACCGATTTCGCCCGCAAGTCTCGAGGAACCGCGAACCGCCGACTTCGATGTGTGCCAAACAGCGATCGCAACCAGATGCTCGACACCTGCTCCGACAGCACCAGGCTTTCAAGAAGCAATCCGGGTCTCTGTGGGCGACCACGAAGGACCGATCCCGGCCAGAAGAATAAGTTCGTCGCGCGTAGACCCAAGCCGCCCGCAAGAAGAACTTCAGACCTGTCTCGTTGCCACGAATAGGCGCCGAATTAAGCGGATGACGCCGAACGCCGGAGTTAAGCGGCATTTGGGCCGCGCCCAGCATGTTACAAGATCAGGAACATGTTGGGTGCGGCCCAAATGTCCGCTTGAACGATTGGTTAGCGACCACGCGATGCAGCGGCCGCTGCAAGCACGGCACGACCAGCGGAGCCATAAACGCCCAAGACAGGCCACTTGCCCCGAAAGCGAACAACGGTGTGCTTGAACAGCCAAAACAGGCGGCGCTCTGCAACGGTGTCGATGTGTCGCCACGGAATGAATAGCTCCGGTGAGAACGCCCGGAACATTAGCGGCAGACGGAGCCCGAGGCCGCCAGGCGACACCGAAACGACAAGAATGTTGGAGTAACTGACGGGAAAAGCGCTCAGTCCGAGCGAGCCGGACGCGAACCTGAAGGTGGTGGAATCGCCGGGAGAATTGCCCCGAAACTCGGACGCCAGCGAAGCCCAGCCGCTTACCAGCGACAAGAAGAGGCTGATCGCAAGAATGAGGAGCACGAAAAAGACCAGAAACACCGCGAAACCAGCCGCGGGGCTCGACTCGAAGATGGGGATGAGCGATTCCATCAATGGGCGCTAACGCCGTGTTAACCGGCCTGCGGCCGACAGCAATCGGTTCATTCGAACTACCTCCCCGCAGGTCCGGTTGAACACATAGTTTGGTGACATGGCGCGGGAATCCTACTCCACGTATCTGCGGAGCAGGCTGGTCGCAGAAACGGAGCCGCCTGCGACATCTTCCGAGCGTGCCAAGTGAACTTTGCCACCTTGCCAGATGACATGCAGCTCAGAGAGGGTGCCCATGGCACTGACCGCAGGCGGATCGAGAGTGACCCTTCCATCCGCGATCGTCCAGGCTCCTTCTCGGTTCGTGGAGGGGCCAATGTCACTGGTGCGTGACTCTGAATAGTAGGTGCCATCGCTTGCAAGATCGAGATACACGGAAATACCCGTTGCGAACCACCAGCCGTAACTCCCAGCGGCCCTTTCCGGCGAGACCGAGCCGGTGGAAGCGCAGCCATGGAGAGTCCCGACCGAAACACAGATTGCAAGGCGTGCGAGTAACCCTCTCATGTCACCCAACGCCGTGGTAAGCGGCAGCGGCACGATGAAATTTCAGGAAACACGATAGCCTCTCCCCGCTGTCCGCTTGACCACATAGTTAGACTCATGCCGCGACTACACACGGTGCTCGTGCTCCTGGACACTCACCAAAGCGTCAGGACTGATGGGGGCCTGCCAACAGGCTTCAGCGGCCTTGATGAGGAAAGTGCACAGTGCTTCAGCGTCATCGGCAGGATGGCTCAACGTAAGAAACTTGCGCGGCTCAAAAGCCTCGATCCCGACGCCATCTGGAACCGTGCCGAGCTCTGGCATTGATTCGTGTGGCATTGCGAGATTGAAGTAGTCCCACGATAGCTGGAGCCAGAGATCTGGCCTCCCGACGATTGTGAACTGCTCAGAGTAGTCGCGATCACCCGCGATAGCCTCGGCAACACAGCGTCGAAATGCATCGAGGACTGGTTGCATGAGTCTAACGCCATGTTAACCGGCCTGCGGCCGATAGTGATCGGTTCATTCAAACTACCTCCCCGCAGGTCCGGTTCAACACATAGTTAGACGCCAACTCGCGAGGCTTGCAGCCTTGCCCGCCTGAGTCGAAGCGAAGTACCAACCGTGATGAAAGCAAGGGCCAAACCGGCTCCGAAGAGCACCAGAAGGGGGTCTGGCGCAAGCCCGAAAACCAGCCAGAGGATTCCGTAGCCGAGTATGCTGGAGAGCAGATAGGCGAGGAGCCCAGAAACGAGGGGACGGGCGCCAACCGTTAGCGCAAACAGATAGCTGACAATGAGGTAAACCGCCGCGCTCAGCGCGTAACAGCCTAGCCAGAACCTGGAATCGAACGTGCTCCCTCCACTTTTCAACACAACAACTGTGAACGCTGTTTGCACCACTGTTCCGACTACGAACAGAGCGAGCGCGTAGAGAATCACACGGTTCCACCGCATCTATACACCTTGGCGTCTAACGCCGCGTTGAGCGGCCTGCGGCCGACAGTGATCGGTTCATTCGAAGTA
>CAYGMG010000165.1:0-8572 GCA_964350895.1 uncultured Lysobacter sp. | reverse complement strand
AGAAGGTAGGTGTCGTGGGCGGACGCTTACGTTGATTCCTGCTTCTCGACGCCTGTTTCTCAGCCCTCTTCGCCTATCCAAACTTGCGCTTGCACGCCTATGACTGCACCAAAGACAAGGATCAGCAAGTCGATCCCAACCGCAAACCCGTTCTGGGCTTTGACGTGCTCGGTGACGCGGCGCAGGATCATGGGGCGGGCGAAGCTTTGGGCGTTTCGGGAGGGCGTTCACCCAGCCCGATCAGGACCTCTCGCGACGCTTGGGTGAGGCTTTCTGCCAGACTGTTGATATAGGTACCGTTCTCCAGCCGGTCGAAAAGAAACCGGTTCAGGGCAGTGTCCTGACAGGCCTGTTCATAACTGACCGTCAGGGCGATCCTGGCGAGGCCGCCCCTCAAGCCTCCGTCAATCGTGCGTTGGAAGATGGGGTTGTCCTGCGGCGGTGTCCGTGCGCCATAAAAGCTGTCGCTAAACCGCGCATTGTCAGCGACCTCCTCGACTATCCTTAGATAGTCCGAGAGTATGGCGCGGTCTTCTGGCGAGATGTTGTCGAGAAAGGCATCCGAGGTGAGCATCTGACTGATCGCGTCGCTGCGGACATTCAGGCCCACAATGAATCTCAAGGTTTGCATCGAGCGCATGAAGCGCTCTTCCGCACCATCTTTTGCGCTGCATTCTGCAAAGCCCTGCAAGATTTCGAGGGCTTGATTCTGTTGGTCCGCGACGCGCCCGATCGCGCTTTGCGCCAGAACCAGATTCGTGTTGGCCTCTTCGATGACCCGGGCCCGGGCTTGCTGGTAAATCAGAGTGTCCTGTCGCGCCGCCGCCCAGTCTGTTACCTGAAAGGCGATCAGGATGCCCGCGACCACCATGGCGAAGTCGAGCGCAACGACGAACCAGTTCTGGTCCTTGACGTGTTGCATGAGGCGGCGAAGCAGCATCTGCGAATCCTGTTTAAAGATTAGACCGTCAAGTTCACACCGCCATCTGGTGTCAGCGTGGTGCCGGTGATGCAGGTGGCAGCGTCCGAGAGCTTATTTGCGGAATCCAACGAGGTTGTAGAGAAAGCATGCCCCACCCTTCTCGCGCAACTTCGATCCGAAACGGCCGGGAACGAGAGCAGCATGCCTCACATGTCTGGCGGAACGCGGCCAGCTTTGGTCATTTGCCGGTGGCATGAAATCACCGCCCCAAAGCGGTCGTCAGCCTGCGTGACGGTTGCAGTCCGGCGCTATCCAGTGACCCCGCTTCCGTGGCATACCAACTCCAAGCGAGCTGGCTCCACGAATCGGATCTGGGCCCCGCTGATTCGCATTGCTTGAACGATCGGCAGGGAGAGGACGGCGTCTATTCCACGGTCGGCGATAGGCTGAAATGGAACAGACTGCACAAGCGCGAAAGAGCAAACGCGGTTGCTGAATTTCACGATGCGTGGCGTTAGCGAGGGCGGCCAGTGAAGCCCGCGGCTTCCCGCAGCGCGGAACCATCCATTAGCGTGCCGTCCATCATCACCTGCTCAACCCGGCGCAGCGCGCCAAGATCGCGGCTGACGTCGCCGTCCACCAGCAGCAGGTCGGCCTCCTTGCCGACCGCGATCGAACCCGTCCGGCCCTCAGCGCCGACCAGCCGTGCCGGCGCGAGGGTGGCCGTCGCCAGCGCTTCGGCAGCCGTCATGCCGGCCTTTTGGTAGAGCTCGAGTTCGCGCACCAGTTCGATACCCCAGCCGTCGGTTCCCGCGACGATCGGTACCCCCGCACGATGCAGCGCGCCGACCAGTTCCAGCAGTTTGGCGAAGCTCTGCCGATAGTCGTCGCGGGTCAGGCCGGGCAGCAGCGGATACCCGCCCGCCTTGAAGGCCCGATCCAGTACCGGCGTCGTGATCCCCATGTATGGCGCATAGGCCGGGGATGCCTCGCCGCCGTCCATGGTCAAGCTGTTTTCGAAGATCACGAGAGTCGGATCGACCCATATGCCGCGTTTGGCCAGTTCGGCGATGAAGTCGCGCATCGGCGGCGCGCCGAGGTCAAGGTCCTTGGCATGGCGCGCAGGCCCTTCGATGCGCGCTGCGGTGTTGGCCACGTCCACCACCTCCTTCGGCATGCCCTGCATCACCACAAAGTTGATGTGGGTCAGCTCGTCATAGCCTGCCCGCACGGCTTCCAGCGGGCGCATGCCCGCGGGCACATGACCACTGACGTGCAGCCCCAGCCGTTTCGCCTCGGCCGCGCCCGGAGCGATCCAGGCCGGGTCCATGCTGGTGTAGAACTTCACGCCCCACAGCCCGGCCGCCTTGGCTTCGCGCACCGCCGCGGTCGTCTCTTCGACGTTGGACACCGTGGTCGCGCCTTGGGCCGCCAGCGGGTCCTTGCGATCGATGATCGGCTGGACCCAGCCCTCGGCCATGAGCAGTTCGCCGGCGGCGCGACGGGTGCGCACGTCTATCGCGCGGTCGATCAGGGTGCCGGGGCTGCGAAAGCTGGTCATGCCGGTGGCGACATTGGCGAGCACGTCCCAGTCGTCACCGATGTGCATATGCGCGTCCCACAGGCCGGGAACAAGCGTCTTGCCGCGGCCGTCGATCGTCCTGGCCCCCGTGGGCGCCGTCAGCGAACCGGCTGCGCCGATCTCGATGATCTTGCCGTCGCGGGTCAGTACCGCCTGGTCTTCCAGAAAGCCGCTGCCGTCCGGGCTCGTAATCCGGACATTGTCGAACAGCACAGGCGCCTTGGCGGCCGGGGTGAGGAATCGGGCGGCGACCGCCTTGACCGCCTCGGCCGTGGCCTTGTCCTGGATCGCACGCAAGCTGCGGGCGTTGTCTTCAAAGCCAGCCGGCATCAGCGAGATCCAGCCGACATTGGCGAACCACTTGCCCTGCTCGTCGAGCCAGACCGGCAGTGGCGAGGTAGTGAGGCCGCGGACGAATGCGAGCTGGACCGACTTCGTCCCGCCCGGGCCCTCAACCGTGGCGACGGCGCCCCGCTGGAGCTTGGCGCGCCCACTTGGCAACAGTGCGATCCCGTCTTCGCCTGCGACCACCAGACGGTTGATCAGATGTTCGCTCAGCAGGCCCGGACCGCCAGCAGTCACATACGCCGCTCCGCGTGCCGGGCCACTACCGCTGTCCGACAGCGACGTCCAACGGGCGGTGCCATCCGGCCCTACGGTGTAGCTCTCTGCCGCGTTGCCACTGAAAGAGACGCCACGGATGTGGATTTCGCTTGGCAAGCCGTCCGCGTCCAGTTGCAGGATGGCATCCGTCTCGGTGATCCAGCCGCGCAGTGATTCGCTGTGTCGATAGGCGATTCGACCGTCAGGGAGGGTCCAGCGCCATTGCTGGCCGTGCTGGGCGCTGTCCGACACCACCACGTAGCGCGCTGCGTCGGCTGGCGGGACCAGTAACTCTTGCTTGGGCGTTTCCGCGCTGCCCGGGCCTGGCGGCGCGAAGCTGTTTCCAGAATGCGCCTCAAGGGCGGCCGGCAGACTGATCACAAGCAGTGCAGCAAGCATGCGGCGCATCGGCGACCCCTAGATTGACCAGAACGCATGAGGCTGACACGAGTCTGCGCCACAGACAATGGCTGCCTTGGCCCCGAGCGGGATCGTCTGGCGCCGCAATCGCGGCTCGCACTCCCCCTCGTGCGCCGGCGGTGAACCATCGAGTGGACGCTCACCTGTGTGAAAGCGGACGCGGCGAACCAAGGGTCAGAGTGGAATGGCACTCCACAGAGACGATCATCAGGGCGCGTCGCGCGAAGCCGAAATGGCCTGCCAAGGCTGGGTGCAGCTAAGATTCCCTGGCAAGTCCCACCGGAACACCATGTGGGTGATCGTTACGGACATGACCACTGCTGGGCACTTGACCTGGCTCCGTTCGCCTTGGACCCGCATCGCCCCCGCCCAACACTGGCGACTCATCGCACCCCTTCCATCAACGCACCATCAAGGAACCCCCATGCGTTCGTTCGCACCTATTCTCGGCATCTGCATTGTGCTTACGGCCTGCGGCGATTCACCGAACGATCCGTCGGTGTCTCAGGCATCGCCATCCAGCACCGCCGCCGCCCCCGAGGCTGCACCGTCACCCCCCGTAGCGGGGGCCAGCCTCTTGCGTTTGAATGCGACCGTCAAAGATGAGCCATTCCGGGGGGCGCCGGCTTGTATGGTCACCTTTACTATCGAAAACCTGCACGACAAGCCGCTGGCGGTGTTCTCCGCCGACTTCAAGCCCACACAGGTGAGCACTGGCGAGGAGCTGACCACCGCCACCGCGTTCGCGGGACTCAGTGCCAGTGCGGCCAACCTCCCGCTCCCCCCAGCGGCGATGGGCGACCCCTGTAAGCAGAACGTGCTCGGCGCCCACTGCAGCGACGTTGCAGTGCGCTTCGAAGGAAAATTCTTCTGTGCATTCCAGGGCCAACCCTGCCAGCCAGCGGATATCGAGGTTCAGCAGCAGGGGCTGGCATCAGTCAGCGGATTACGAGGCTGACTCAGGAGCGGGGTCAGGTTCGCCTCACTCGGCGGCGCGGCCGGCTTGGCGAAAGACTACTTTGACCCCTGCTTCTTGTTTCTTGCCTGATTCATGAGAACGGGAGTCGATCAAGACTGGCCATCAGGCCGTGCCCGCAAGGCTCACTCCGGCCCCTGCGCCTGCCGTGCCCAGCAGGATACCTGCTGCCAGTCGACCAGGCGCCGCGCCAGCTCGATGCGGTGGGCGGAGAAGAAGTGGTCGTCGTCGTAGACCAACTCGGTCATGCGCTTGGCGCCCGCCGTCCGCAGGGCAGAAGCCACCCGATCGTGGTGGCTTGACTTCGGCAGCGCCTCGTCTCGCTCTCCGGCGACCAGGAGCAGTGGTCGGTCCGCCAGGGCAGGCGCGCGTGCCGGCAGGTCGTATCGTTCGGCCTGCTCCATCATCTCGGCGACGAAGCGCTGGGGATCGCCATCGATCGGGCCACCCTCGCGATCCATGTCCGCCCCGAAGATCTACACCAGCTTTGCTCTCATGGCTTCGTCGCGACTTGCCAGCGCACTCAGGGCGCCCACATCGGCGCCGGCAAGGAAGGCAAGACAGTCCACCGAAGCATTCCCGGCCGTCGTCATGGCGGCGAGGAAGCCTCCGAAGCTGTGTCCGACCACCGCAACACGATCGGGATCCGAGCGGTAGCTCGACACCCACTCGGCATCCCTCGCCAGCCTCAGGGCCTCGGCCACGTCATCGAGTGCCTGTTCGATGGAGAACACACCCCCGCTTCCCCAGGTTCCGCTGTAGTTGAAATACAGCACATTACTGCCCGCCCGCCGCATTGCCTGTGCGAGATCGAGGTTCCGCTCGTTTCCGGCGTAGCCGTGCAGAAGCAGAACGGTCGGGTGTGGGCCGGGCCCATTGGCGACATACATGAGCCCATTGAGCTTGTTGCCACTGCTCCTGAACGACAGCTCCCGCATAGCGGGCGGAAAGGCCGCATCAAGCACGATAGGGTCGTGCGTGGCGGGCTGATGCGCCTGCGTCCCAGTAGACTGCAGGCTTGCGCAGGCGGACAGCGACAGGGCCGCAACTAAACAGGGGTTAAACAGGGGTCAGAGTGCACTTTCCACTGAGCCGGCTTTGAATCGTCCGCCCTGCCCCATACTTCTTCGGAGCGAATGGATGTTTGCAAGCGCTGCCCAGGACACGTGCAGGCGGGCATCCCGGTGCTGCTGAGCGAACCGTGCCCTGACTGCAACACGCGCGTGGGGTTCAGCGACAGCCGGCGTTCCGATGTGCGCGCGGATACGACGTTCGAAGGCGCGCTCGTTCCTGTACCGCAGTAGGCGGCGCGCCCTCCGCATGGGCGTCTCGCGGCGAGGACGCAAGCGTGACGGGCCGGGCACCCCCGGACGGGAGTTTCGGTGGCTACCGCAACGTCCGGATGAACCCGACCCTTGTGCGCGTACCCAGCGCGCCGGGTTGTCTACAAGGCGCCGGGCTATTCGAACCCGTCCCTGAAGAGTCCGATGATGTCGCTGAGGATCAGCGTCGTGGTGCCGGGTGAATCGCCCAGGGTTTCGTAGACACCTACGAGCCGCTTGATTGCTGCTTCTCGAACTCTACCGGGGACAGTTCGCTGCTCTTGCCCACCCCGATCCCAGTTAGAAATGAGTGCTCGATCCCGTCGGGCCAGTTAGAATGCGCACCGCTTCGAAGAATCTTCACAGCTGATGCCGCTCTCCCGCTTACTCCCTCTGTCACCGCTGCTGGCTCTCCTGAGTGCGCTCCCCTGCCTCGCGCAACGTCACAGTGAACTAGGCTCATACGTGGTTTCCAACCAAGCCCCTCCTTACCTGATCGCCGACTTTGACGACGACGGCATGGATGAACTGGTGTCCATTTCAGGCCGTTCTGGTTGGGTAAGTGCGATGAGCTGGCGGGACGGCCGTTGGCAAGCTAACTACTTGTCCGACATGAGCCAAACTGTTCTGACCACGGACCCGCAGATTTGGCATTCGGACGAAGGCAAAAAGGTTCTCGTCCTCCGGGGGCACGGCCTGCCTGGCTATGACAGCTCGCTACTGTTCATGGAAGGCTGGCCGCTTCGCGCCACTCGGACACTGAGCATGCCGGCGGGGACCACATCAGCGCTGATCGCCGACCCCGACCTAGATGGCAACGACGATCTGCTGGCGTTGACAAGCAGGACTCTATTCGGCTTGGACCCAGTTACGGGTGAAGAGCGTTGGCAGCTACCTTTCGGCGGAGACCATCTGAAGGTCGAACAGCTGGACTCTGATATGCCAATGGAGATCGTCATATTTGGTGGTCACACAGTGGTTGTCGATGGCCTCACCCACGCCACCGAGGGCTTTCTGGGTTCGCAAGTCTTTGGCCGAGTCTTGGCGAACTCGCCCAACTCCACCGAGAAGTTCTGGATTGGCTGGCCTCCTCTTGAAGCCGCGGTCCGCACTTACGATGGCGCCAGCCTAGTACAGCGAGCTGAGCGGACAGATTTCGCGCCCGTTCTGATGTTGAGCGCCGATGTCGATGGCGATGCGTTGGAAGAAGCGGTGGTGGTTGATGAGCAATACAAAGTGCGCGTCCTGACCCCTTCCACACTCGCCGACAAGTGGTCCTATGACATCAACGCTCCCTATTTGGACAGTGTTCAATCTGGGGACTTTCGTGGCGTCGGCAGAGACGAACTGCTCCTCACCACCGCATGGGACGTCGAGTTGATCAACGGAGCTGACGGCCAGCTGGTTGCAAGATCCGACTGGGGCGGTGGATCGGTCGATGCGCATGCGATTGCAGACGTTGACATGGACGGCAAGCCTGAGCTGATTACAGCCACCAGTTCCGGCCCCAGCCTTGTCAAAGCGGTGGATCTAGGCTCCGCACAGATTGAGTGGCGATACCCTTCACCGCAAAGCCCTCCCCGGCTGGGTTTCAACGCAGGGGCGATGCAGGTCGCTCAACTCGATGACGATTCGGCGCTTGAAGTTGTCATGACCAGCCGGGAAAGCGATGGGCTCCGCGTAGTAGACGGAGGCACGGGCAATATTGAGTTTGAGTCGAACACATTGATGAGGGCAGACCATCCAAGGCTGTTCGATTTTCTCGGCGACGCGCGCAAGGAGATCGTCTTCTGTAGGTCGGGCCTGTCTATGTCCAGCAATCAAGTCAGGGTCATGGTGCTGAGAGCGTCCGACGGCGCCGAAGTTTGGAGATCCACGGGTGTTGGAGGCATCTACGCGCCCTGCTCGGGGCTCGAGTACTTCCCAGCAACGCTCAATCATGGCGCCTTTTTCGTTTTGCTGAGCCAAGGCACTGTCTATGGAATCGATACGCAAACTGGCGAGATAGCTTGGACCGAAGCATTAGGCGCCGTCCGAGCATTGAAACTTGAGTCTGAAAACAGAGATGCCATACTCGTGATTCAGAGCGAACAACATGAGATCGTCCATCTGAATCCCTACACGCAGCAGGAACTGCTGCGCTACCCGGGCAGATCAGAGGCGATGGCTGCTGTTCCGGATCTGGATCAGTATTGGCTGCTCAGCGGCAACGAACTCAGTTTGCGTAGCCACGATGGGACACTTCTGGAAGTGGTCCCCTTCAATCAGCGCATCGAAGACCGTGGTTGGTACGCCGAACAGAGACCTCCGACGTTGGCCGCAAGTTACATCAACGGAAGGGCCTACGTTTCGATTAGTTATCGGGGTGTTGTGATCCCGTTCGAGTTTAGCGTGGAAACCATGTTTCAGGATGGCTTCGAGCGGTAGATCAGGTTCGACCTGGATCTGAAACCAGAAACAGGGGTCAAGAAACAGGAGAAACAGGGGTCAGAGTGCACTTTCCACTAAGCCGGCTTTCAGAAACTGGGGTCAGCGTCCACTTTCTCTGCAGCAGCAAGCCTTGCACGACTTTCGCCACCTACTCTGCCGACAGGCACTAACCCGCCTGCTGCGCGTGCAGTAACTCGCGCGCCTCCTCTCGCGTTGGTCCCGGGCAACCTTCGTAACGGTTCTCGGCAAATGGGACGATCTCGAAATCGAATTCGAGCGTAAGCGTCGTAAGCGTCCGCCCACGCCACCTACCTTCC
>CAYGMG010000164.1:0-8679 GCA_964350895.1 uncultured Lysobacter sp. | reverse complement strand
TGTGCGCGGCACCGACACGGATCGTAGTGTGAAAAAAATGGGGAGACCTCAGGTCCAAGACGCGCCCTACGTCGCCCGTCCAGGCGGTGCGGGGTGCGGGCGGCGCGTCCGAGACGCGCCCTACGCTCCCCAATCATCTGGGAGGATGCCGCGGCGCACGTATCGGTGGAACGATGAGTGCGGCCAGTCCGCTACCCGCTCGACGTAGCCATGCTTGACCGGGTTGATGTGGATGTAATCGACGTGATGGCGCAGGTCCCGCTCATCCCGCAACAGCCGCTCCCAGTAGCGCCGCTGCCAGATGCTCCGCTCCTTGCGCGACACGCGCGTGTCGGACCGTCGCTCATCGCACGGCAGGGCCTGCGAGAACGCGGTCTTGATCTGCCGCCAGCGCGTCGCGTTGTCGGCGTCCTCCACCGGCAACCGCCAGATACAGTGCAGATGATCCGGCAGCACCACCGCCGCGATGAACGCAAACGGCCGCACCGCCTGCACCCCGGCAAACGCTGCGCGCAGTGCATCGACATGATCCACCAGCAGCGACCGCCGCCGATCCTCAAGATTCACGGTGAAAAAGTACGTGCTCCCCGGCACCCACACGGGACGATAGTTCGACATCCCCACAGCGTCCGCCAATCCCGGCCACTCCCGCCATCAGACAACGCCCCGCCAACAAGTCAGAATGTTGCCCGTAGGGCGCGTCTCGGACGCGCCGAACAAGCGTCCCGGACGCGCCGCCCCCACCCCGCACCGCCTCAACATGACGAGCACCCCACACACGACGCCACGCCGCCTCCGGATGCGTCCACCATTCGGCGCGCCCCGGCGCCGGCGCGTCCAACGGCCGGAACGTTCAAGAGCCGGCGCGTCCACGACGCGCCCAATGCGATCACCGAATCCGTGCGGTAGGGTGCGGCGACGGTCGACCAAGGAGCGCCCATGACCCCCTTCACCCAACGCGTCGCGGGAATGGACATCGCCCATGAACTGATGACTGAGCCCGAGCGCTGGCTCGACCTGGGCCACAGCCGCCTGCCGTACTGGGTCATCGGCAAGGGGCCCGACCTGGTGCTGGTGCACGGATGGCCAGTCGATAGCCGCACCTGGCGGCGCATCGTGCCGGTACTCGCCAGGCACTTCACCTGCCATGTCATCGACCTGCCCGGGTCCGGGCGCAGCACCTGGACGCAGGACACCCCGCGCGGATGCGATGGCCTGACCACCTGCCTGGCGCAGGCGCTGCAGAAGATGGAACTCGGTGATCAGTTCGGCTTCGTGGCCTTTGACAGCGGCGGCGGCTTTGCGCGCAAGGTTGCCGCCGGGATGCCCGAACGCATCGCCGGCTTGGCACTTGGCAACACCGAGACGCCCAAGGACTACTCGCGCCTGTTTCTCTCCGCGCTGGCCAAGGGGCGCCGGTTTGGCGCGAAGACCATCATGCGACTGGGCCTGCAGTTCGCCTCCATCCGCGAGAAGGCCTGGCTGACCAGCGCCACCGACCTCGCGCTGCGACAGGAACTCGCCGACCTGTTCCTGCGACCGCTCGCCCGCGACGGTCGTCGCTTCGCCGGCATGTTCGTCCTCGCCGACAAGCTGCGCGCGGAAGACTTCGACGGCTGCCATGAAGCCCACCAGAAGATCAGCGCACCGGTTCGACTGATCTGGGGCACGAAAGATCCCTGGTTCAAGCTCGACGCCGCCAGGCGGATGCTCACCCAGTTCGCCGGCCCCACCGAACTGATCGAAGTCGAAGGCGGCAAACTCTTCGCACACGAAGAATTCCCCGACCGCTTCAGCCAACACGTCGTCGCCCACTTCATGAAAGCATTCAACATCGCAGGCCCGTAGGGCGCGTCTTGGACGCGCCGCCCGCACCCCGCACCGTTCCAACCAGGCGGATTGTCGGCACGCCTTTTGGCGCATCCAAGATGCGCCCTACGTGAGGTGGGAAGGTGGAGTGCGGCGCGTCCAAGACGCGCCCTACGCCCGCAACCCGGCCTCCAACCCACCCCCAAATTCGCAAACCGTCGACATCCGCGCGCCGACACCGCAATCCTCCGCCACTTCGCCACTCAAGGATCCCGCCCGATGCCGCGCAACGCCCTGTGGTGTCTGCTGTGCGCGGCGTGGCTGGCCACGGGCGCTGCGCAGGCCGAGGACGAAGGCTTTACGCTGGATCGCATCGAGGTGACCGGCAGCCGGATCAGCTACCGCGACCTGCTCGACGTGCCGGCGGTGGCGATCACCAAGCGCGGGGATTACCTCTCACAAGGTTTCACCCTGGTCAACGACACCCGCAGCGAAGAAGGCCGACGCAGCGAGGTCGACGCCACCGTGCGCAAGCTGATCGCCCGCGCCGGCAAGCGTTATGCCGTGATCCATGACGACGGCTACGCGCAGACCCTCAAGCCCGACTCGCCGCCCCTGGCCCTGATCGCAGACCCCAAGCGCCCCGACACCGGCCGCGTCCAGCTGCGCGTGCGCGTCGATATCGACGGCGACGACCCGCAGCAGATCGAAGCCCTGCACAGCTTCGTCGGCGGCACCCGATGGTCGGCCGCACCGAAATCGAACTCGACGAAGACACCGCCCTCGGCATGCGCCGCTCAGAGCGCTATCGCTATGCGCTGATCGATATGATCGCCGCGGATTCGCAGAAGATTCAGAAAACGATGGAATCGGGATGCAGCGTGGAGCTGAGAGTTCTGAACACGCGGATTGACTGGGAGCGCGTGGGGCCGTAGGAGTGGTTGTTGTATGAGCCGTATTCCATGACGGTGGCGGGGTGTGGCGCGGGAGCAAAAAGCACACTCTGTCCCTGCTTCTGCCAGGCTATCCGTTGCGCCGTTCCAGCGAGTGGGACGCGGTCTCGGCACCACGGCCACAACGCCACGCCGGCGCCGGCCTGAGGAAACAACGGGCGTACGGCCCAACCGTCCGGCAGCCGCGCCGGCTGCTCAGTGACCCAGCGTGGCCCCTTCCCGCATTCCGTGCTGAGTCAGAAAGGCATCGATCTCGGTCGGCCGGGCAAGGTGGAATCCCTGCAGGGCGGTCACCCCCAGAGCGGCCATGGCGCGCGCTTCGGCTTCGCTCTCAACGCCCTCGGCCACGGTCTCCAGCCCGAAAGCCTGGGCCAGCGACAGGCTGGCTTCGACAATCCGGGCGCCGCTGCCTCCCAGATCGGCAACGAACTGACGATCAATCTTCAATACCTGCAGAGGCAGGCGCTGCAGATAGGCCAGCGACGAGTAGCCGGTGCCGAAGTCATCCAGTGCCAGGCGCACGCCCAGCGCGCGCAGGCGCTGCATGCAGGTGATCACCCGCTCCGAGTCCTGGGCAAATACGGACTCGGTCAACTCCAGCAGCAGGCGTCGCGGCGGCAGTGCATGGCGTTCGCAGGTCGCGCGAACGAATTCGGCCAGATCGTCATGGAGGATCTGTGCCGCGGACACGTTGACCGCAAGATACGGCAGCCTGGACTCGGGGCACGCAGCGGCCAGCGCACAGGCCTGCCCCAGCACCCAGCGGCCCAGCGACGTCATCAAACCGGTGCGCTCGGCCACCTCCACGAACGCGCTGGGCGGCACGTCTCCCAACACCGGATGGCGCCAGCGCGCGAGGCACTCGGCCCCTAGCAACCGTCGATCCGCCGCGGCGTAGATGGGTTGAACCACCAGCCGCAGGCCAGCGGCATCGTGGGCCAGAGCCTCGGACAGACATTGGCGGATGCTCGCCGCGCGTTCGACCGCCTGCGCGAGCCGGTCGTTGTACCGCACCACGCTGCCCGGCCCCGCCTCCTTCGCCGCGTAGACGGCCATGTCGGCCTGGCGAACGATGCGATCGAGCGAGGTCTCAACCGATTCACGCAGGGCAATGCCCACGCAGGCGTTGATACGCACCGTTGAACCGCCGGTGGAAATCGGCGCAGACAGTGCCGAGACCAGTCGCGCAGCCAAGCCTTCCGCCTGATCCGTAGACTCGGCCCCCAGCGCCAGCAAGAGCAGAAACTCATCCCCACCCCACCGCGCGACCTCGACGCTGCTGCCCGCGTGGGAGGCCAGCCTGCTGGCCACCTCCCTGAGCACCGCGTCGCCCGTATCGTGACCCATTGCATCATTGATTTCCTTGAACCCGTCCAGGTCCACGAACAGCACGGCGAAGCGCTGTTCGCCCTGCGCTATCCGCTGTGCGATGGCCTGGCTCACTGCAAGGCGGTTCGGGAGCCCGGTCAGCGGATCACGAATGGCCAGCGACTGCAGGGCGGCGGTGCGCTCACCGATCTTTCGTTCGAGGTCGCGATTGCTGGCCTCCAGTTCAGCGCGCGCGGCGTCCAGCGCCAGATTCTGGACCTGCAGCGCGTGCTCATGCGCCTCGGAGGCCTGCAGCAGTCGCGCATTGCGGGCGGCATACAGCAGCGCGTGGGTGATCCGTTGGTGGGTGGCGCGCACCGAGCTGATCATGGTCAGGAAGTAGAACAGTCCGAGCACGCCGGCCACTTTCTCGTCGCCCTCGCCCATTACCAGCAGCATCAGCGAGGCCGGCACAAGCAACAGCCCGCCATAGACCAGCGCCAACGCCCTTCGCACGGACAGCACCGCCACCGAGCCGCCGGCCATCGCCCCCAGTACCAATGCGCCGAGCAGTCGCGACTGCTCGTCCACATGGGGGTACACCAGAACCGGCCAGGCCGCATAGAGCACGCCGTTGCCCAAGGTGCCTGCGCAGTAGAGGCGATTCCAGCCGGAAACGTCGGCAGGTTCCTCCAGTGCGCGGAAGCGCCGCACCAGGCCCAGCCGAAAGGCGAGCACCGACAACATGGCAACGAGCCAGACATCCGCCGCGAACAGGCCGCGCCCGGCTGCGAACCACAGGCCGAACGCAGCGGCGCAGGTCACCGCGACCGCTCCATACCCCTGATCAAACAGCTGCAGCGTCCGGTTGCGCTCGATCTCGAAGGAGATATCGTCGTACTGCGCCACGCCTTCCCCTTGCGGTACTACGTCCATGGCGCTCCCTGCGAGGCTTGCCTGAGGAATCCTGCACGTCAGCGCTCGGCGACGCAAACCGCAGGGATAATCGCCCCGCAGCAGGAGAGACCCGACCCACGGCCCCTGAGCCCCGGCCTTACGCGGGGAAAATCGGGCAACCGGCCACGGAGTCCGACCCTGACTCGCGCGCTCGGCGCCGCAGCGGCGACCGCGCGCCAACCAGGGCCGTTCGGGAATCGCCTGCCCTGACCCACGGCGCTGTCCAAGCGAATGCGGGGTGAAGCGGCATGCCCGCGAAGGAGGCGTCCCGTGCGTCTCCATGCACTTGCCGGCACTCCGCTTCCGCTGCGGCGGAGAGAACAAGGCGCGTTGAGTGCCTGCCCCAAAGGCGGCGCACGAACAGCCGGCACCTCCGCGATGCACGCTGCGCGCACCTCACGAGATGGCACGCCCATCAAGCTCCCCCAGCCCACACGCCAAATTCGTAAACCATTGACATGCGAAGTCCGGCCCCGTGATCCTCCGGCTCATTGGCCGACTAAGGATTCTCCCGATGCCGCGCAACCCCCTGTGGTCTCTGCTGTGCACGGCGCTTCTGGCCTGCACGCCCCTGCACGCGCAGGACGAGGGCGCCACGCTGGACCGCATCGAGGTCACCGGCAGCAAGATCAGCTACCGCGACCTGCTGGATATCCCGGCCGTGGCGATCACCAAACGCGGGGATTACCTGTCACAGGGCTTCACCCTGATCAACGACACGCGCAGCGAAGAAGGCCGGCGCAAGGAGATTGACGCCACCGTCCGCACGCTGATCGACCGCGCCGGCACCCGCTATGCCCTGGTCCATGACGACGGCTACGCCCGCACGCTGAAGCGCGACGCGCCCCCCGTCACCCTGATCGAGGACCCCAAACGCCCCGACACCGCCCGTGTCGCCCTGCGCCTGCGCGTCGATATCGACGGCGACGACCCGACCCAGATCGAACGCCTGCGCGACTTCCTGCGCGAGTCCCCGATGGTCGGCCGCACCGAGATCCAACTCGACCCCGACGCCGCCCTAGGCATGCGCCGCCCCGAGCGATACCGCTACGAACTCATCGACGCCATCGCCACGGATTCCCAGCGTTTGCGCAAGACCATGGGCGAAGGCTGCGAAGTGGCGCTGGAGGGGCTTAACAGCCGGATCGAATGGGAGCGGGTGGGGCCGTTGGAGTTGTTGTATGTGCCGTATTCGATGGCGGTGGAGGGGTGTGGGGCGGGAGTAGAAGGAGCACTCTGACTGCTTCGGATTCGAGAATTGGTTGGGAGAGCAAGCATGGAAGTCTTAGAAGCAGCGGTGCACCGACTGATCAAGGCCAGTCAATCTAGCAACTGCGGCGTGGAAACCGCGAACTCCCAGCTGGCCAAAGGGCCGATGCTGAACAACTTGGCGAGTTCGTTGGTAGACACCTACAACAAGCGCACTTCGCAGAGAACAGGGACGTTCGATGAGGATGAAGAGCATTACCCGTTCGCGCGTCATCTTCGGGAACACCTCAACGGCAAGTCGAACTTTCTGGATCTGACGGTGTGGGCGTTGGAACACCTGATGCACGAGATCAAGGACGTCTTCTTCGCGACCGGCGGGTACATTTTCTTCGCAAAGTACAAAGTGAACGCCGGAGAGTTCTTTGTCGTCGCGAAACTTAATGACGCGATAGGGCAGTCCTTCTCTAAGGACCTGACGAAGGTTGAGGCAGCCCGCCACATCCCGACAGACCGGTTGCAGCAGGTGGGACGAATCAATCTTGAGGGGTGGAAAGCCGGCTCAGGCAAGTACCTCACCTTCGTGAATGCTCGGGAGGGCGGACATTCAGCGGATTACTTCGTGAAGTTCCTGGGATGCGCAGCTCCGACAAACGCGAAATCGGAAACGCAGAAGCTAGTCCATCTGATTGAGGACTATTGCGAGTCCCTGCAACTGGAAGAGACGAAGGCGAACGCAAAGAAGCAAGCGGCGTTCAGCCACCTGATATCGATCCCAAAGGGCGAAGCGCTTTCGTTGGAAGCGCTCGCGAACGCCCTTGTGCCAGACAACCCAGAAAGTTTCATCGAGTACGTTAACGAGCATGAGGATGCGCCGACGGATGGCGCGCCTCTGGATCGCCGCTCCCTGCGCCCGCTTGTGCACTACGTGGTGAGGATGGACGGCGCAACCCTGAAGATGACCACGCGTTTCAAGGTGGAGCATTCCGTCAGCGTCACGGAGGACGGGAGTTTGGTCATCCGGAACGTGGATGTTGCCAAGGTAAGGAAGCAGTTAGAGTAGCGATACCATGGAACCCAGCTTCGCCAGCCTCGTAAGCCTGATTCGGCAGTCCAGCCGAGTCGTCGTCGATGGATTTTCGCTGCAACTCTACTGCCGAAACACTCCGGCGAACCGGCTTCACTTGGAGCGGATATCCGAATGGAAGGAGCCGCAGTGCACGGTCGAGGGCGCTCGACTTCGAGGTGATCTCACCGAGGTTCCCGATGGAACATTTGTTGAGGTCCGATTCAGGGACATCTCTGGGAACAACAAGTTGGTAGTGTCCGATATTACCTACCTGCTTCAGTTCCAAAACGGCTTCTTTCTCTGCGCGCCTCCGCAAGAGTATTACCTGGTTGCCGAAAAGTATGCGCCTGGAGATTCGGTCGTCCCAGAGCGCGTAGGGGACTACCTACGAGTACCTCGTCTTTTGAAATTCCTCAAGTCGGTAGCTGACGCGGAGATTGATCGGGGCGGGCGACTTTACCTTGTTTTCCTCTCCGGGAAGAAGCTTGATATACCTGTCATCTATTCGGCTTCGGATCTATGTACCGTGCCGTCCTTGGCGATGATCGAAGAACTCGAAGAGTCCGTACTCTCGAAACCTCATCAGCAGACAAAGTCTGAGCTATTCAAGCGCGCGCTAACCCGACGACTTCAGGACGTTGCAGAATCGAAGCGCTTCTCGCGAGTGCTCGCCGGGTTTGACGAGCTACGTAAGTCATTCAACGCAGACCTTGATCATTTTCTATCCGAGTTTGACTTCGAGCGACTCCGCGAGCAGTTCGAACAGAAGCGGTTAGAGTACGTCCTGAAGATCAACGCTGCGATTGGTGACCTCGTGTCAAAGCTTCTAGCCATTCCGATTGCGCAGGGTATCGTGGCCGCTCAGTTCAAGGCTGATGCGACTCACGCCATGTCGAATCTCGCACTCATGGTTGGGTCGCTGATCTTCACGATGATCGGTGTCGTACTCGTGCTTGGGCACTCGAACTCCCTGCGTGAGATCAAGCGAGAGGTGGTCAGGGAGGAGTTGGATGCTCGGAGCCGCTACCCTGATCTACACAAGCGGATTCACAACTGCTACAGCTCTGTGCTTTGGCGTGCGCGTTGGTTCGCCCCTTCGATCGTCGTGCTCGCTCTGGTGCTACTTGCTGTCGGCTTCTTCTTCTCCCTGGCAGCGTTTGACCAGTTCGAACCATGGAGGGGCTTGCTCGGCGAGACCGTCGACTCCGCAATCAGTTCAGCCGCGGGCATTAGCGAATGGTTCGCCCGCTAGAAGTCACCCCCAGGCGATGGACCTCAACCTGCTACTCCTTCCGCAGCGCTCTTTACGCCTGGCGGAAACATGCGCCCCATGAAGCTGCATCCTCAAAGCCAATCGCAAACGTGGACACCCACACC
>CAYGMG010000163.1:0-8715 GCA_964350895.1 uncultured Lysobacter sp. | reverse complement strand
ACGCAGCATCGACGGCGCAGACCGAGCGAATTCTGCGATGTACTTCCGGGACAGGGCACCAGGCGCTGCTTCAATCCGGATCGGCTGGCTTCAGATCGGCTGGCCTACCAGCTGGCCTGGGTGGGCCGGAGGCGGCGCGAAGGACTCGACCCGATTGCGCCCGCCCTGCTTTGCCCGGTACAGGGCCTCGTCGGCGGCGCGAAACAGGTCACGCGGATCGGCGAACTGCTGTCCGCTGGTGCAGGCGACGCCGATGCTGATGGTCAGCGCCGGGTCGCGCTGCTCGGCGCAGACCGCTGCGCGCAGCGCGTCGGCGACCTTCAGCGCCGGCGCCAGATCGGTTCTCGGCAGCAGGATGGCGAACTCCTCGCCGCCGTAGCGGCAGGCCTGGCCGCTGCCGGCGATCTCCCGCCCCATGATCGCCGCGACCTGCTGCAGCACGCGGTCGCCGGCGACATGTCCGTGCAGGTCGTTGACCTGCTTGAAATGGTCGACGTCGATCACCAGCAGGGCCAGCGGCTGGCCGCTGGCCTGCTGCCTTGCGAACTGCTCGCCGATCAGCTCGTCGAAACGGCTGCGGTTGGCAAGCCCGGTGAGCGCATCGGTGCGGCTTTGCTGACGCAGCTCCTGGACCCGGATGCCGAGCGCGACCGAGAGCAGGACAAACTCGAAGACGGTGCCGATCTGGAAGCCGTAGTGGGTCAGCAGGTTGTGCGGCAGCCAGCCGAAGCTCTTCAGCATGTAGGCAACCACGCCGACCAGGAACCCCGACCAGGCGAGCAGGTAATAGGGCGCTGCCGGCTGCCCGGCGCGCAGCGCGGCGATGCCCATCGCCAACACCATCGCCATGCTCCACAGGGTGGCCAGCGAGATGGGCCGGATCAGGTCGGCGTAGGCGGTGAATGGCGCCAGCAGCATCAGGCACAGGACCAGACCCTGCAGCGCGCGATTGCCAAGGTCCAGCCGCGGCGCAACCTGACGGATGCGCAGGATCACCCGCGAGAACTGCACCAGGAAGAACAGCGCGAGCATCAGGAACCAGACCTGGACCACGCCGGCAAGCGCTGGACTGTCCGGCCAGATGTACTGGTAGGCGAGCCCGTTGAACACGGCGAGGTAGGCGCCGTAGCTGAGCAGGTAGCACAGGTAGTGGAGGAAGGCCGCGTCGCGCACCACCAGGTACAGCAGCAGAACGCCGATGCCGAGCAGGACGATGCCGCCGAGCAAGGCGCCCAGCAGCAGGGTCTCGGCGGACAGTGCGGGCAGCAGGGCCGGCTCGGCGTAGAGCAGCAGACTGAGATTGACCGGACCACCGGAGGCAGCGCGCAGATAGACGACCTGTTCGCTGCCCGGGCCCAGATCCAGCGGAAACAGGAAGTCGCGATGGGCCAGCGGGCGCGAGGAGAAGGCGAGCGTGTCGCCGGTCTGCCAGAACTGCCGCTGGCTGTCGCCCTCGAACACCCATACGTCCAGCCGGTCCAGCAAGGGATAGGCAAGGCGCAGGGTCGGGCTGGCCGGCTCGCTGGTTTCGTTGCGCAGGACCACCCGCACCCACCACGCCGAGCGCGTGTAACCAAGACTGGTCGAGCGCTCGCCGAGCGGCGCGAATGCGGCGCCGGCAGCGCCGCGCAGGGCATGGATGTCGAGACTTGAGTCGACATCCTCGAGCACGTCGATGTGCTGATCGAGGCGATTGAACGGGGCGCTGGCATCGACCGCCAGCCATTGTTCGGCGCGCAGCGGCAGGGCGAGCAGGAACAGCACGACCGCCAGCATCGCCGATGCCGCCTTCCAGCCTGGCGCGTGCCGTGCGCCTGACGCCCGCCGCCGATGCCGCATCCGCCCGCCCTCGCTTGCCGTAGCGCAGTATGCCGGAGCGGGCATCGATCACGCAGGTCGACCACGCATTGATTATCCTTGCCGCGTTGCCGACAGCGGCCAGTCCGGAGGAGGACGGGTGAGCCAGACGCAGGACGATCTGCTGGTGCTCGAGGAAGGCGACCCGGCCAGGGTCGAGGAAGCCGGCTGGAAGCTGCTGATCGTCGATGACGAGCCGGAGATGCACGGGGTCACCCGGATGGCCTTGCGCGGGCTGCGCTTTGCCGGCCGCGGCATCGAGTTCCTCTCCGCCTACGGTGCCGATGAGGCCTGCGCCTTGCTCGCCGCCGATCCGGAGATCGCCGTGGTCCTTCTGGACGTGGTGATGGAGAGCGACGACGCTGGCCTGCGGGTGGTGCGGCATGTCCGCGATGTCCTCGACAACCACGCGCTGCGCATCATCCTGCGCACCGGCCAGGCCGGCCAGGCGCCGGAGCGCCATCTGATCCTCGACTACGACATCAACGACTACAAGGAAAAGACCGAGCTCACCTCGGAGCGACTGACTACCGCGGTGGTCGCCGCCCTGCGCGCCTGGCAGACCATCCAGGAGGTGCTGCGGCTGAATCGCGGGCTGGCCGAACAGGTCGCCGAGCGCACCGAGGCGCTGCGCCATTCACTGGAGGCGTTGGAGCAGGGCGAGCGCGCCGGCCGACGGATGCAGTTCAAGCTTCTGCCACGGCGCGAACTGCACATCGGCGGGCACGCCTTCAGTCATCTGCTGCTGCCCTCGGAGTTCCTCTCCGGTGACTTCCTCGACTACCTGCCGCAGGCCGACGGCCGGGTGCTGTTCTATCTGGCCGACGTCGCCGGGCACGGCGTCGCCTCGGCCTTCGTCACCATCTACCTGAAACGCTTCATCGCCACCCTGATGGAGTCCGGGCGCGGCGCTGCGGTGCTCGATGATCCGGCCCTGCTGCTGAGCCAGCTCAATGCCGAGCTGTTGCGCGACGAGATCGGCAAGCACATCGCGATCAGCTGCGCGGCGCTCGATCCGGCGCGCCGGACCCTGCGCTACGCCAGCGCCGGCGCGCAGCCGCCGCCGGTGTTCTGCGCCCGCGGCGCCGGGCCGCGCCTGCTCACCCAGCGCAGCGCGCCGGCCGGGCTGCTGGCGGATGCCGAGTATCACAGTGAATCGCTCACCCTGGACAGCGGCTTCGTGCTGGCGATGGCCAGCGATGGCGTGCTGGAGCAGGCGCCCGGCGCGGATGCTGCGGCGCGCCTCGAGTGGTTCCGCGACCAGGTGCGTCCGGATCTTGAACATGCTGATTCACTGGCCATCGCGCTCGGCTGCTCGGCCGAGGTAGCGCTGCGCGATGACGTCGCCCTGCTGTTCCTGCGCGACCGGGCGGCGGCATGAACGAAGCCGCCCTGATGGCAGCGCGGCGCGGCGGCCTGCTGGTGCTGCAGCTGTCCGGCGAGCTGCGCCACACCCTGGCCGAACGGCTTGAGCCATGGATCGAAGGCGAGCTGGTCGCCGGCCTGGAGCGGCTGGTCATCGACCTTGACGGCGCCAGCTTCATGGACAGCACGGTGATCGGCATGCTGGTGCTGGCCGCGCAGCGTGCCGCGACCCACACGCAACAGCCACCCCTGCTGCTGGGCACCAACGATGAGCTCTGGCAGCAGCTGGTCGACCTGCATCTGGACAATCTGTTCGAGCGCGCGCCCCCGGCGATTCCGCCATTGCCGGCGCCGAGCCCGCTGCCGGCAGCAAAGCCGCTGGACGAGCGCGCCCAGGCGCAGCTGGTGCTGCGCGCGCACCGCGCCCTGGTTGAACATGACCCGCGCAATGCAGAGAGCTTTTCCGAGCTGATCCAGCTGCTGGAAGCCGAGATCGGCCAGCGCGACGCCGGGGCCTGAACGTCAGGCGTCGGCGGCTTCCTCCAGGGCCGCGCGCAGCGCCGCCAGTGCAGCGCCCAGCTGCTCCAGGTGCGCCTTGAGCGGGGCGTCGGGCCCGGCGTACTCGATCTGCTCCGCCAGGCTGGCGACGTGCACCGCACCAAGCGTCGCCGCGGCGCCCTTGAGCGCATGCGCCAGGGCGGCGGCCTCGTCGGCCTGTCCCGCGGCCAGTGCCTCGTCGATCCGGCGCGGCGCTCCTGCATAGCGTTCGACAAAGCGCTGCAGCATCGACAGATACAGGCCGGTGCGCCCGAGCACCCGGGCCAGCCCGGCATCGCTGTCCATGCCGGCAAGCTCACGCAGCGCCTTCGGCAGCGGCAGCGCGGGCTCGCCTGCCGGGGCCTGCGTTGGCGCCGTGGGCGAACGCCGCAACGCGTAGCGGGCCACCAGGGCGTACAGCCGCGCCGGATCGATGGGCTTGGCCAGATGCGCCTGCATTCCGGCATCCAGACAGCGCTGGACCTCCTCGTCAAAGGCGTGCGCGGTCATCGCAACCACCGGCAGCTGTGCCGGCGACAGCCGATCACGCAAACGTCGTGTTGCGCTGATCCCGTCCAGGGTCGGCATCTGCACATCCATCAGCACCAGGTCCGGCAGCGGCTGCTGCTCCAGCTTGCCAAGGGCGTCTTCGCCATCGACCGCGTAGCCAAGCTCGACGCCGGCGCTGGCCAGCAGGGCGCCGGCAACCTGTCGGTTGAGCTCGACATCATCGACCAGCAGCACACGGATACCGCTGAGATCCGGGACCTCGGCGCGGCCATTACCGTCCACCGCGGCAGCAATCAGCCCCGGGGCCAGCGCCTCGAACAGCGCCGAGGGCATCAGCGGCTTCTCGATCACCCCATCGAGGACGCCGGCGCGATCCGCCTCGCGTGCCTCGGGCGCCCCGCCGCTGGTGCACAGCACGATGCGCAGGGCCAGCCGCGATGACGCCCGCTCGCGCAGCCGCGCGGCCAAGGCAATCCCGTCCATACCCGGCAGCTTCCAGTCGAGCAGGGCCAGCGCGCAGGGCAGCGCGCCAGCGTCGAGCAGGGCCAGCGCCTGCTCGGCGTCGGCGGCGACCAGCACCTCGGCACCGAAGCTGCCGAGCAGCTGCGCGGCAACCTCCCGCGCTGCCTCGTTGTCTTCGACCAGCAGTATGCGCAGGCCGGCCAGCTGGCGCGGCGGCGCATCGTCCTGATCGTGCGCCGCGCGCGGCATGTCGATGTCGAACCAGATCCGCGTGCCACGGCCGGCCGCCGACTCCAGCTGCAGCCGCGAGCCCATCAGCGCGAGCAGGCGCTGGCTGATCGCAAGGCCCAGCCCGGTGCCACCGTAGCGCCGCGAGATCGAACCATCGGCCTGTTCAAAGGCCTCGAACAGCCGGCCCTGCTCGCTGTCCTTGATGCCGATTCCGGTGTCCTGGCAGGCAAAACGCAGGCGCACCGCATCGCCGCTGTCGGCCAGCAGGCGCACGCTGAGCCGGACCTCGCCACGCTCGGTGAACTTGATCGCGTTGCCGGCCAGGTTGACCAGCACCTGGGTCAGGCGCATGGCATCGCCAACCAGGCGCGTCGGCAGTCCGGGGGCCTCGTCGACAAGGAACTCCAGCTGCTTCTCCGCGGCACGGTGGCCAACCAGGTTGCTGACCCGGGCCAGCATTCCTTCCAACCGGAACGGCGCCGACTCAACGCTTAGTTTCCCCGACTCGATGCGCGAGAAGTCGAGGATGTCGTTGAGGATGCCGAGCAGCGATTCAGAAGCCAGCCGTGCCTTGCGCAGGTGGCTGTCCTGCAGTGCGCTGAGCGGCGTGCGCTGCAGCAGCTCGAGCATGCCCATCACCGCATTCATCGGAGTGCGGATCTCGTGGCTCATGTTGGCCAGGAAGGCGCTCTTGGCCGCGCTGGCGCGTTCGGCATCGGCCTGCGACTCGCGCGCCGCTTCAAGCAGCTGGCGCGCGCGCGACTCACTTGCGCGCAGCTGGGTGATCATCGCCGCGGCGATGTAGGCGAGGATCGAGGTGTACACGGTGATCGTCCAGGCGGCATTGGCCCAGACCAGTGGGTCGCGGGAATAGGCTGCGTAGTCAAGATCGAACCGCAGCCAGCCATTGATCGCCGCCACGCCCATGCAGATGACCAGCAGGGCAACGCCGGCAATCAAGGCCAGCGCCGCGCGTGGCGACAGGAACAGCGCCGCGGCGATGGCGATGAAGGAATAGACCGCCTTGCCATCGGCCGCCGGCCCCAGGCTCAGGTAGCCAGCGCTGGCGCCGATGACCAGGATGCCGATGAAGCCGGCAACCTTGAGCTGGTAGCTGAGCCTGCCGCGGAACGCCACCAGGGCCCATGCCACCGCAAGCAGCGCGAGATGGGCCAGCATGAAGTGCTGCCAGCCAATGCTCAGCGCCCTGGCCAGCGAGACCACGGTGCCCAGCAGCAGGGCCAGGGCGACCAGCAGGACCACGTTGTCGAGCAGCCGCGACTGCAGCTGGCGAAAATCCTCTTGGCCCGTACCGGGCCGGCCTTGCCACATCCGCTCGCCCTCCCAGCGCTGGCTGCCCGGCCGAGTGTACCTGCAGGACCACGGCCTGCCCGGGGCAGGCCGGCAAGCGGCGCAGGCGTTAGACTTGCCGGCTTCAACGGCCCGTGGCCGAACAGGAATTACCATGCTGGAACAGATTCTCGAAGCCATCGGCCGTCAGGACGCCGATACCGCCCTGCGCCTCGCCCGCGAAGCGCTGGCTGCCAACCCGGCTGATGCCGAGCTGCAGCATGCGCTGGGCCTTGCCCTGCAGCTTGCCGGCGATTCCGTCGCCGCTGCCGAGGCCCTCGACCGGGCCATCGCCCTGGCGCCGCACACCGCGCGCTTCCATGTCGCCCGCGCTGCGCTGGCGATGGGCCAGCGCGACACCGAGCGCGCCGAAGGCGAGATCCGCGCCGCGGTTGCTGCCGATCCCAACCAGCTCAATGCTTACGTCCTCGCCGCCCACCTGGCGATCGCCCGCAATGATGCCGATGAGGCACAGCGCCAGCTGAGGCTGGCCCAGCGCATCGCCCCCGAGCACCCGGTGGTGATCGCCATCGAAGGCAACCTGGCCCAGCTGCGCGGCGAGAGCGAGACCGCGATCAAGCTGCTGGCCGCCGCCGCCGAGCGCATGCCCGAAGAGCCCCTGGTGCTTGCCTCGCTTGGTCTTGCCTACCTGGATGCCGGCCACTACGCATTTGCCGAGCAGTCACTGCGCCTGGCCCTGCAGGGCCAGCCCAAGGCGCTGCGCCTGCGCTGGGCGCTGATCGAAGCCAAGCGTCGCCAAGGCCATGCCAGCGAGTTGCCGGCCGAACTGGAGCAGGTACTGGCCCAGCAGCCCGGCGATCCGCGCGCGCTGGCCCTGCTCGGTGACTGCCACCTGCAGCTCGGCGAGGTCGAGCCGGCGCTGGCCGCGTATCGCCAGCTGATCAGTCAGCGGCCGCTGCCGCAGGCGGTGCTCGACGGGGTGATCGAGACCCTTGGTCGCGCCGGACTTGCCGAGCCGGCCGGCATCCTGCTCGACGAGCAATTGGCCGGCGCCGAACCGACCGACGCCCTGTGGCAGCGCCGGGTGATGCTGGTCCAGGGCGATCTGGAGGCCGCCGGCGCGGTGCTCGCGCGCTGGGCCGAAGCAGACGCCGCCAGCGCCGCGCGCAAGATGCTGCAGGCCGAGTACGACGAAGCGCTCGGCCGCCACGAGGCCGCCGAAGCCGCGGCCGATGAGGTGCTCGCCGTGCAGCCCGGCGCCAGCGCTGCCGCATCGCTGAAGCTCCGCCAGCTGCTGCGCCGCGACCCGGCCGCAGCACATGCCATGGCGGTCGACTATCACGCCCGCGCCGCCAGCCCCCAGGCGCAAAGGCTGACCCGCAGCTGGGTGGGCTTCGCGCTCGACCGCCTTGGCCGCCACGACGAGGCCGGCGCCATCTGGCTTGAGCTGGCGAACGCACACGGCCGCGCCGATGCCCTGCCGCCGATCCGCTCCGCGCGCGCCGAGCCGGCCGCGGCCGAGCAGCCCACCGCACGCCTGCTCTGGGGCCCGCCGGGCAGCCGCGTCACCGAGGTTCTGGGCATGCTGCGCGGCCTGCCGGAGCTCGCCATGCTCGACGATCGCTTCGGCCCCGGCCCGCGTCGCGACGGCTTTGGCCCGTGGATGAGCGACGGCCGCGCCATGCCCGGCGACCGCTGGTACGCCGAGCTGGAGATGGTCGGCCTGAGCGCTGCCCAGGTGGTCGACTGGCTGCCGCAGTGGGACCTGAGCATCGACTCCGCCTTGCCGGCAGCGAAACTCTGTGCGGTGATCGCCGATCCGCGCGACCTGCTGCTCAATGCCCTGGTCTTCGACAGCTCGCAAGGCTGGCCCAAGCCACAGCCGGAGGCTCTGGTCGACTGGTACCAGGCCGCGCTCGGGCCGCTGGCCGACCTGCCGGAGCCGCGCCGGCTGCTGATCGACAGCGGCATGCTCTGGGATGACCCGGACGCCGTCGGCAAGCAACTGCAGACGTTCTTCGAGCTGCCCTCGGCACCGCCCAGCGCTGGTATCGAGTCCGCCCGCCAAGGCGCCGCCGGCTTTCCGGCCTGTTTCCCGCCGGGCCACTGGCGGCACTACCGCAAGGCCTTCAACGCCCAGTTCGCGGCCCTGGCGCCGCTGGCCGAGCGACTGGGCTTTAGCGACTGAGTCGTCGCCGCCAGGACCGGATCACCGCCGCGGCAACGCAAGCCGCGGCCCGCAACAGGAGTGCTGAGATGAAACTACGCAGCGACAGCTTCGAACAAGGGGCGAAGATCCCCGCCGAATTCGCCTTCGGCCGGCCCGGTGATGCGGGCGAGCCCTGCGTGCTTTCGGCCAACCGCAATCCGCATCTGGCCTGGAGCGAGGTGCCGGCCGGCACCCGCAGCTTCGCCCTGTGCTGTGTCGATCCTGACGTACCC
>CAYGMG010000162.1:0-8741 GCA_964350895.1 uncultured Lysobacter sp. | reverse complement strand
GATCGTATCCGCGACCGCGACGCCTCGATCTGGCCGCAGTCAGTGGCAAGCCTGTAGCGCTGCGGTCGCGGATACGATCCGCTCCCACAACAGATGGGCGCCCCAACGTTCGATACGGGTGTTCGGACGGTACGCCCGGTGCGCCCAAGGCGCACCCTATGGATGTCCGCTTTGCGCCCATATGGGCCGCAGAGCAAACCGCTCACCAAGCGCGTAGGGTGGGACTTGGACTCAGCCGATTCCCAGCCAGCGCCGCGCGATTCCGGCGTAGAGGGCGGGCAGCCGGGCCAGGTCATCCAGGGCGATGTGCTCATCGATCTTGTGGATGCTGGCATTGATAGGGCCGAGTTCGACCACCTCGGCGCCGAGCGGAGCGATAAATCGGCCGTCCGAGGTGCCACCGCCGGTATTCTCGTCCGGGGTAATGCCCAGCTCCGCCGCAAGGGTGTCGCGGACGGCCCGACGCAGGCCGCCTTCCGCGGTGTAGAAGGGTTCGCCCGACCGATGCCAGTGGATGCTGGATGAAACGCCATGCTCAGCGAGCATGCGCTCGGTCTCGGCGATCAGCGCATCCGAGGTCCAGTGCGGCGAGTAGCGGAAATTGCACTGCACGACAGCCTCGCCCGGGATGACGTTGCTGGCACCGGTGCCGGCGTTGAAGTTGGCGATCTGGAAGCTGGTTGACGGGAAGTCGGGATAGGGTTCGGAGTCCCACTGGCGGCGGGTCAGCGCAAGCAGGGCCGGCAGGGCGCGGTGGATCGGGTTGTCGGCCTTGTCCGGATAGGCCACATGGCCTTGCACGCCATGCATGGTGATGGTCGCGGTCAGCGAGCCACGCCGGCCGATACGCACCACGTCGCCGAGCGTGCTCGCCGAGGACGGCTCACCGACCAGACAGGCATCCAGCCGCTCGCCGCGCTGGCGAAAGGTTTCGGCCACCCGGCGCACGCCATCGATGGCATCGCCCTCCTCGTCCGAGGTCAACAGCAGGCCAACGGTTCCGGGATGATCAGGGCTGTCCTGAACCAGCTGTTCCAGCGCAATGACGAAGGCGGCGACGCTGCCCTTCATGTCGGCGGCGCCACGGCCGTACAGACAGCCGTCGCGCAGCGTCGGGGTGAATGGATCGCTGGCCCAGCGCTCGCGCGGGCCGCTGGGCACCACATCGGTGTGGCCGAGAAAGGCGAACACCGGCCCGCCGCTGCCATGGGTGGCCCATAGGTTGTCGACCGCACCGTAACGCAGCGATTCGATGCGGAAGCCGGCAGCCTGCAGGCGCTCGGCGATCAGCGGCTGGCAGCCAGTGTCATCGGGGGTCACCGATGCGCGGGCGATCAGCGCTTCGGTGAGGGAGCGGACCGCGGCGGCCTGTGACTCAGCCACCGAAACGGGCCTTGAACTGCTTGTCGGTGAAGCCAACGCTCACTGCGCCATCGTCGCCGACCACTACCGGTCGTTTCACCAGGGCCGGATACTCCTTGATCAACAGGGTCCACTCGGCATCCGAACCCGGCGTCTTGCGATTGGGAGCAAGGTTGCGCCAGGTCATCGAGGCGCGGTTGACCAGCTTGTCGAAGCCGCCCAGCTTGCCGGCCCATTCGCGCAAGGTGGCGGCAGGAACCGGCTGGGCGCGATAGTCGATGAACTCGTGCTCAATGCCGACGCGCTTGAGCCAGTTGCGCGCCTTGCCGCAGGTGTCGCATTTTTCGAGGCCGTAGAGGGTAATGGTCATGTTCGGAAATCTCTTGTGGCAACGGGGTCACGAATCGGCACGATGCCGGGCGCCGCGTTGCCACGCTTGTGCCGCGCGGTGCGGTGGGAGCGTCAGCAAGGGCAGGAGCACCGGCAACCGCATCGGCGGCGGCGGGTCGAGACCCGCCCTACGATCTGAGCAGCTCGTTGATCGAGGTCTTGCTGCGGGTCCGCTCGTCGACACGCTTGACGATCACCGCGCAGTACAGGCTGTAGCGGCCATCGTCAGAGGGAAGTGAACCCGCCACCACAACGCTGCCGGCCGGCACCCTGCCATAGCTGATGGTGCCGCTTGCGCGGTCGTAGATGCGCGTGCTTTGGCCAAGGAACACGCCCATTCCGATCACGCTGCCATGCTCGACGATGACCCCTTCGACCACCTCGGAGCGAGCGCCGATGAAACAGCCATCCTCGATGATCGTCGGGCTGGCCTGCAGCGGCTCGAGCACGCCGCCGATTCCGGCGCCGCCGGAAATGTGGCAGTGGGCGCCGATCTGCGCGCAGGAGCCGACCGTGGCCCAGGTGTCGACCATGGTGCCCGCGCCGACATGGGCGCCGATATTGATGAAGCTGGGCATCAGGACCACGTCGCGCCCGAGGTGGGCGCCGCGGCGGACGACCGCGCCGGGCACGACGCGCGCGCCGACCTCGCGGAACTCGGACTCGTCACCGCCGGCAAAGCGCAGCGGCACCTTGTCCCAGAACGATGCGGGGCTGGCCTCCATGACTTCCATCGGGTTGACCCTGAAGTACAGCAACACCGCCTTCTTCAGCCATTCGTTGACCTGCCACTGGCCGTCGGCGGTCGGCTCGGCCACGCGCAGCGCGCCGGACTCCAGCGCGGTGAGCACGGTCTCGACCGCAGGTCGGGTCGAGCCCTCGATCTCGGCTGCGGTCAGCTCTGCACGGCGCTCGAAGGCGCTTTCGACAAGGGGTCGCAGCTCGGCGGCCTGGTTCACGGGAAGCTCCATTGTGTGGTCGGGATTCGGGGGTTCGAGTCCGGCACTCGCGCGAGCATCGCATGACCGTTTGCGATGGCCAGCGAGCCGGCGAACGCAGCCGGGGGACCGATCATGGCAAAGCGCGCGCGTGCCTGCCATGGCGCGGCGCAGCTGGACATGCCAGAACGCTGCGTCACGAAGCTCGCTGGGATGCTACTTGCGCCCTTCGTCGACGACCTCGGCCAGCGCCGCGCGCAGCGAGTCGCGCGAGCGCTCGCAGAGCGGCGCATCGTGCTCGTCAGAGAGTTGGAAGAAATCCTCGACGCGCTCGCCGAAGGTCGCGATGCGCGCGTCGTGTACGCGCAGGCCTTCTTCGCGGAACACCGCGGAGACTTGGGCCAGCAGGCCGGGGCGATCGGCGCAGACCAGGCTCATCTCGGTGCGGCCGGCGTCGTTGTCGTTGAACTCGACCCGCAGCGGCACCCGGAAGTGCTTGAGCTGGCGCGGAATCGCGCGGCGCACCGCATTGACCTGCAGCGGCGTCTTGGCGAGGGTTTCGGACAGCGACTCCGACACCGTCGCAGCGCGGCGCTCGGGCGAGATGAACTCGCTGCCGGCATCCAGCACCTGGAAGGTGTCAAGGCTCATCCCACGCGTGGAGGTCACCACACGTGCTTCCACCACATTGAGACCGAGCCGGTCGAGGGTGGCGGTGACCGCGGCAAACAGGCCATCGGTATCGGTGGAGTAGACAAAGACCTCGAGCGCGCCGGGACGTTGGTGCGGGCGCACCAGAGCCAGCGGGCGACCCGCCGGCGCCGAGGCGATTCCGAGCGTCTGCCAGACCAGCTGTGCCGGGCGATAGCGCAGGAAACTCTCGGCCGGAAACTCGGCCCAGACCCGGTCGATGGTGGACTCTTCCATGCCGTGCGAGAGCAGGACTGCCCTGGCCTCCTCGCGCGCCTCGCAGATCCGCTCCTCGGCGTGCATCACATTGCGCAGGCCGCGACGCAGGGCGAAGCGCGTCGCGCCGTAGAGGTCGGCCAGCAGGCGATCCTTCCAGGCATTCCACAATTTGGGGCTGGTACCGGCGATGTCGGCCACGGTCAGCAGATACAGATAGTCGAGCCGCTCGCGCTCGCCAACCAAACGGGCAAAGCGGCTGATTACCTCGGGGTCGGCGATGTCCTCGCGTTGCGCGGTGATGCTCATCGCGAGGTGCTTCTCGACCAGCCAGGCGACCAGCTCGGTATCACCCTGAGACAGGCCGTGCTCGCTGCAAAAGCGCCGCGCATCGACCGCGCCCAGTTCGCTGTGGTCGCCGCCGCGACCCTTGGCGATATCGTGGAACAGGCCACCGAGCAGCAGCAGCGACGGCTTGCGCAACCGCGGCCAGATCTCATAGGCGAGCGAGAAGCGCTGCTTGGAGGCCTCGTCGCGGAAGCTGGAGATGTTTCGCAGCACGGTCAGCGTGTGCTGGTCGACGGTATACACGTGGAACAGGTCGTACTGCATGCGCCCGGCCACCTCGCCAAAGGCTGGCAGATAGCGGCCCAGCACGCCGAGGTGGGACATCCGCGCCAGGGTGTCGGCGGCATCCGCCGGACGCAGCAGCTGCATGAAGCGCGAGCGCGCATCGGGGCGCTGGCGAAAGGCGTCGTCGATATGTTCGAGCGCTTCGCCGAGCGCCTGGGCGGTGGTCGAGTGCAGGCCGCGCGCCTCCGGATGCGCCTGCCAGACCGCGAACAGGTCGAGCATCAGCAGCGGCTCGCGTTCGAAACCGATCGGGTCGCGCAGCCGCAGGTAGCCACCTGCGAGATCGAAATGCTGATCGACCGGCTCGCTGGCAACTGCGCCGGAAAGGCTTTCCTCGAAGCGCTGCAGCAGCCGCTCGGACAGCCGGATGACCAGGGCCGCAGAGCGGAAGTAGCTCTGCATCAGCTGCTCGACGGCGAGGTTCTCGCGGTGCTCGTCGCGCAGCCCGAGACGTTTGGCCAGTGCGGTCTGGTACTCGAAGAGCAGACGCTCCTCGCGACGCCCCGCGGTCAGGTGCAGGCCGATGCGCAGGCGCGCCAGCGCCCAGTACTCGCGGCTCAGGGTGTGCGCTTCGTCGGCGCCGAGCAGGCCGATCGGCTGCAGGTCGCAGACCGCGGGCACGCCGTACAGGCGCTTGGCCATCCAGGCCAGGGTGTGCAGGTCGCGCAGCCCGCCCGGGCCTTCCTTGAGGTTGGGTTCCAGGTTGTAGGCGGTGTCGTTGTAGCGCGCATGGCGCTGGCGAAGCTCGTCGCGCTTGCCGTCGAAGAACGCCTGGGCCGGCCAGATGTCCGAGGTGCCCAGCGCGGCGCGCAGCACTTCCAGCACGCGCGTCTCGCCGATCAGCAGCCGCGCATCAAGCAGCGATGTGGCGATGGTCAGATCGCCGGCGGCTTCCTCGGCGCATTGGCGCACGCTGCGCGAGGCGTGCCCGGGCTGCAGGCCGATATCCCAGAGCGCGGCAAGGAAGGCCTGGATGGCTTGCTGGGCGGCATCCTGGTCGGCCGGCTCTCCGACCACCAGCAGGTCGATGTCGGAATGCGGGTACAGCTCGCGGCGGCCATAGCCTCCGGTGGCCAGCAGGGATAGGCCCGGCGGCTCGCCGGCCACCTGTCGCCAGGCGCTCTTGACCACCTGGTCGACCACCCGGCAGCGGCGCAGCAACAGGTCCTCGGCGCCGGCGCCGGCGTCAAAGGCCGCTGCCAGCTCGCGGTCCTCGCTACCGAGCGTGTCGCGGGCCGCATCGCGCCATCCGGCGGCGGCAGCGGCATCGAGATCGATCGCGCTGGCTGCGCTCAGAGCCATCCTGCGTCGTCGCTGCGCGGGGTCAGCACCTCGGCGCCGTCGTCGGTGACCGCGATGGTGTGCTCCCACTGGGCGCTGAGCGACCGGTCACGGGTCACCACCGTCCAGCCGTCCGGAAGCAGCCGGGTGTGGCGGGCGCCGGCATTGATCATCGGCTCGATGGTGAAGGTCATGCCCTTCTCCAGCCGCAGGCCGGTGCCCGGCTGGCCGTAGTGCAGGACCTGCGGGTCCTCGTGATAGATCTGGCCGATGCCGTGGCCGCAATATTCGCGGACCACCGAGAAACGCTCTGACTCGGCGTAGCTCTGGATGGCATGACCGATGTCGCCCAGGGTGGCACCAGGACGGACCGCGCGGATGCCGCGGTACATGGCCTCGCGGGTCACCTCGACCAGCCGTCGCGCCAGCACCGATCCCTCGCCGATGATGAACATGCGGCTGGTATCACCGTGCCAGCCATCCTTGATGACGGTCACGTCGATGTTGAGGATGTCGCCATCCTTGAGCTGCTTGGCCTCGTTCGGGATGCCGTGACAGATGACGTTGTTGACCGAGGTACAGATCGTCTTCGGAAAGCCCCGATAGCCGACGTTCGCCGGCGTTGCCTTCTGAACGTTGACGATATGCTCATGGCAGATCGCGTCCAGCTCCTCGGTGCTGACCCCCGCCTTGACGTGCGGGGCGATCATTTCCAGCACCTCGGCAGCCAGCGCTCCGGCGCGGCGCATGAGGTCGATTTCGGCGGGGGTCTTGATGGTCACAGGCATGGCGATGAGTGTCCCACACTTGCCCGCAGCGCGGCCAGCGACTATGCTTCCGCGGCTTCGCGAGCGCCCAGCGCTTCCGAAGAGCGCCAACGCCGTGCGTCAACGGCGAATACACACCCGCGTCGAACAGCCGTGCCGGGGTGCCGAGGTCCACGAAGACCAAGGTTCGTCACGGTAGCCGCGGGGAGGTCCAACCCCGGAAAGTCCAGCCGCCACCTTTGAATGGCCGGCTTTCCAGATCATTGCAAAGGAATACCCATGCCTCAAGTCACCATGCGCCAGATGCTGGAAGCCGGCGTTCACTTCGGTCACCAGACCCGCTACTGGAACCCGAAGATGGCGCCGTACATTTTCGGCGCGCGCGGCAAGATCCACATCATCAATCTCGAGAAGACCCTGCCGCTGTTCAACGACGCGATGAACTACGTGTCGGGCCTGGCGCAGAAGCGCGGCACCATCCTGTTCGTCGGCACCAAGCGCTCGGCGCGTGAGGCGATCAAGGACGAGGCAACCCGTTGCGGCATGCCCTTCGTCTCGATGCGCTGGCTCGGCGGCATGCTGACCAACTTCCGCACCGTCAAGCAGTCGGTGTCGCGTCTGAAGGAACTCGACGCGATGGAGACCGACGGCAACTACGGCAAGCTGGTCAAGCACGAAGTGCTGGGCCTGCAGCGCGAGCGCACCAAGCTGGAAGCCTCGCTGGGCGGCATCAAGACCATGGATCGCCTGCCGGACGCCCTGTTCGTGGTCGACATCGGCCACGAGAACATCGCCGTCCAGGAAGCCAAGAAGCTCGGCATTCCGGTCATCGCCGTGGTCGATACCAACTACGACCCGGCCCTGGTCGACTACGCCATTCCGGGCAATGACGACGCCATCCGCGCCGTCCAGCTGTACGCCCGCGCCGCCGCCGACGCCGTGCTGGAAGGCAAGTCCGCTGCGCCGCTGAGCGGCAGCCGTGAAGACGAGTTCGTCGAGCTCGACGCCGAGGGCAACCCGGTGGCCAGCGAAGACGGCGAGCGCCGCAAGCCGGGCCCGCGCCGCGACCGCAATGATCGTCCGGGTGGCAACAAGCGTCCCGGCGGCGCCCCGCGCCGCGGCGAGTAAGCACTCGCACCGATGACGCCCGCGGTAGCGCGGGCGTCATCGATCTGCTGCATACAGGTCGCTTGGTGCCAAGCAGCGCCAGCGCAAGGCCGCAGCCGGCAAGCGCCGGCTCGTCGATACATCGAACGCGCCGCGCGACCTACGACCCACTCCCGGCAGCGCCCCGGCGTTGCCCAACGTATCGAGGACACCATGGAAATCACTGCTAGCCTGGTCAAGGAACTCCGCGAGCGCTCCGGCGCCGGAATGATGGAATGCAAGAAGGCGCTGACCGAGAACGGCGGCGACGTCGAAGCGGCCATGGAATTCCTGCGCAAGACCGGTCTTGCCAAGGCCGACAAGAAGGCTGACCGCATCGCCGCGGAAGGCCGCATCGCCATGGCCCAGGACGGCGGCAAGGCCGTGCTGGTCGAGATCAACTCCGAAACCGACTTCGTGGCCAAGGACGAGAACTTCGTCGCCTTCACCAACAAGGTCGCCGAGGCCGCCCTGACCAGCGGCGCTGCTGACGCCGAGGCGCTGAAGTCGGTCAAGCTGGGCGATGCCACCGTCGAAGAGACCCGCGCCGCGCTGATCGCCAAGGTCGGCGAGAACGTGCAGGTGCGTCGTCTGGCCGGCGTCAGCGGCGACAACAATGTCGCCGCCTACGTCCATGGCGGCCGCATCGGCGTGTTGGTCGAGCTCAAGGGTGGTTCCGAGGAGCTGGCCCGCGGCATCGCCATGCATGTGGCAGCGATGAACCCGCAGTACCTGTCGCCGGCCCAGGTCCCGGCCGAGATCGTCGCCAAGGAGAAGGAAATCTCGCTGGCGCAGATGAGCGACAAGGACCGCGCCAAGCCGGCCGAGATCCAGGAAAAGATGATCGCCGGCAAGATCAACAAGATCCTGTCCGAGATGTGCCTGACCGGCCAGCCCTACGTCATCGACACCAATCTGACCGTCGAGGCCGCGGCCAAGAAGGAAGGCGCCGAGATCGTGTCCTACACCCGGATGGCCGTTGGCGAAGGCATCGAGAAGGTCAAGGAAGACTACGCCGCCGAAGTAGCCAAGGCGATGCAGCTCTGATCCTGCACGCTTCCACAGCCTAGCGTTCCACCGAAAACCCCGGCCAGGTGCCGGGGTTTTCGTTTTTCGAGCATGCGATTACCCCCGGCCGCGCCCGCCGCGCCGGTCAGCTTGAAGTGGCTGCTGCTCTGCCTGCGCAAAAATGGATCAGGTTCGTTCGTGGATCGCGCGAATGGGCGCAGATTTGCCGGTCGTCGAGGTGCCTCAATTGCGCCAGCCTTCTGTGGGAGCGGATCGTATCCGCGACCGCAGCGCGACAGGCTTGCCACTG
>CAYGMG010000161.1:0-8926 GCA_964350895.1 uncultured Lysobacter sp. | reverse complement strand
AGCCCGTAGCTTCGGCTACGGGCCTCGCTCCGGCACGGCGTCCCGCACGCCCATCTCGTCGCGATCCCGCTTCTGCTTCATCCGTTACAGTCCACTAGGCTCAGCCAATGCCACGCGCGTCGATTGGCAACATCGAGCTGGATTACCACTGCCTCGGGCCCGAGGACGGGCCGCCATTGCTGTTGATCATGGGCCTGTCGATGCAGCGGATCGCCTGGCCCGAAAGCCTGCTCGAAGCGCTGGCCGGACACGGCTTCCGGGTGATCACCTTCGACAATCGTGACATCGGTCTGAGCACACGGTTCCACCAGCACCCGGCACCTTCGCTGCCGAGGGTGGCAGTGGGCAGACTGCTCGGCCGCCCGCCCGCACTGCCGTATACGCTCGCCGATCTGGCCGATGACGCCGCCGGGCTGCTCGATCATCTGGGCATTGCTGCGGCACATGTCGCCGGCATCTCGATGGGCGGTATGATCTGCCAGCAGCTGGCACTGCGTCATCCGACGCGACTGCTCAGCCTGAGCCTGCTGGCCAGCAGCAGCGGCCGCATCGGCCTGCCTCCGCCGCGCCGGGCCGTGCTGCGCCTGCTCCGCGCCCGCCCGACTGGCGGCGACGAGTCGGCGGCCGTTGACTACATCGACCAACTGTTCGCCGTGCTCGGCAGCCCGCGCTGGCCGAGCGACTCGGCCCAGCGCCGCGCACGGGCGCTGGAAGCGGTGCGTCGCGCGCCGACAGGGCGCAGCAGCGAGCGACAGCTTGCCGCAATCCTGGCCGACCGACGGGCGCATCGACTGTCCAGCATCAGCACACCAACTCTGATCGTGCACGGCGACGCCGATCCGATGCTGCCGCGCGCCCATGGCCACGATCTGGCGCGGCGCATACCCGGCGCCCGCCACGTCGAGGTCCCCGGCTGGGGTCATGATCTGCCTGACGGATTCGTCGACGAACTGGCGGCGCTGATCGCAACGCATGCCGGGCTGGCGCCTGCGCCGCAGGATGTGCGAAGATCTTCGTAGTCAACCCCGTGGAGGTCTCCATGCGCGCGACCCGTTTCCTTCTTGCCGCCCTGCTCGCAGCCCTGCTCGCCACGGCGAGGCCAGCTGCCGCCATCGACCTGCAGCTCAACCCGGTGGCCCAAGGGCTCAGCCAGCCGATCTTCGTAACCCACGCGGGAGACGGCAGCGATCGACTGTTTATCGCCGAGCAGTTCGGAAAGATTCGCATCCTCCGCGACGGACAACTGCTCGCCGACGCCTTCCTCGATATCGGCCCACTGCTGTCCGGCGACTCCGAGCAGGGGCTGTTGGGCCTTGCCTTCGATCCGGATTTTGCATCGAGCGGGCGCTTCTACGTCTACTACACCAATATCTCCGGCGGCAGCGTGCTGTCGCGGTTCACGGTCAGCAGCACCGACGCCGACCGCGCCGACCCGGGGAGTGAACGACAGCTGCTGGCCTTTTCCCAGCCGTTTGCCAACCACAACGGCGGCTGGATCGGCTTCGGCCCGGATGGCTTCCTCTACCTCGCCAGCGGCGATGGCGGTTCGGGCGGCGACCCGCAGGGTAACGGCCAGAAGCTCAGCACCCTGCTGGGCAAGATGCTGCGGCTCGACGTCAGCGGTGAGCTGGCCGCTGCCCCGGCGGACAACCCGTTCCGCAATACTGCCGGCGCCCTGCCGGAGATCTGGGCCTATGGCCTGCGCAATCCCTGGCGGGCCAGCTTTGACCGGGACAGCGGCGCGCTGTGGATCGCCGATGTGGGCCAGCGCACCCGTGAAGAGGTCAACCGCCAGGCGCCCGGCGTTGGTGGCAATAATTACGGCTGGAGGGTGCTCGAAGGCAGCGAGTGCTTCAACGGCACCAGCTGCAGCAATGCAGGCACGGTTCTGCCGGTCGCCGAGTACGGCCGCAGCGAAGGATGCTCGGTCACCGGCGGCTACGTGTATCGCGGCACCGACTACCCTGGTCTACGCGGTATCTATCTGTTCGGAGACTTCTGCTCGGGCCGCGTATTCGGCCTGCGCGAGCAAGGCAGCGACGACAGCAGCTTCGTCCGCGAGACCCTGGCCGAGACCGGTTTGCCGATCTCGAGCTTCGGCGAGGACGAGCGCGGCAATATCTACCTGGCCAGCTACAACGGCACCGTCTACCTGTTGTCGGACGGCGCGGTTCAGGCTGGCCCGGACATCGATGGCCGCTTTACCGGCACCTGGTTCGACCCGGCGCAGTCCGGGCATGGCCTGTTTGTCGAAGTGCTGCCGGACAATCTGCTCGTCGCATACTGGTTCACTTTCGACAGCGAAGGCAGGCAGGCCTGGTTCGGAGGCGCCGGTACCATCGAAGGCAATGAGGTTCGGATGGATGCGGTGCGCGCCGAAGGTGGCCGGTTCATCCCCGACTTCAATCCGCAGGCACTGTCCTATCCGGTGATCGGCCAGCTGACCCTGCGCTTCGAGAGCTGTCGCCGTGGCAGGATCGAGTTTGACCTTGGTACGGGCTTCGGCACCGGCAGCATGGCGCTGGAGCGGCTGACCGAGCCGCTGGGCACTGCCTGCAACGACGATGCCCGCGCCAAGGCAGCCCGGCGCGTCGGCGACGACTGAGCAACGCAGCGGGCCTTATCGCTCAGTCGAATCCGCGGTCAATCACAGCTCGACTACCTGACCACCCCGAAACGCGCCTGCCAAGCAAACGCCGTGTTCAGGCCGTACGGAAGCTGGCCAGCGCACGCGCCAGCTCCTGGGCCTGCTCCTCAAAGGCCCTCGCAGCCGCGCTAGTGTCGTGTCCCGGAATTAGGTTGTTGAAGTCGCGACGCCGATGCGTCGTCGAGGCAAGGCGCGAGAAGGAGGCATAGCAGCGCTATGGTGACGACGTAGAGCGCAGCATCGGCGGCGCAGACCGAGCGAATTCTGCGATGTAGTTCCGGGACAGGACACCAGCTGTAGCCGCTGATCTCCTGAAAGTAGGAGGTGATCGAACGGATTACGCCGCGCGGATCGGGAAGCTTAGCGGACCGCCGACGGGCGGGTTCCGGTGGCTGGGGCGCGATCGCCATCTGCAGTCATGGGGCTCTCCTGGACCTGCTCGCATGGCGCCGGGGCGTCCGCCAGCTTGAAGATCCGGGCCTGGTCGCCGCAACGACGGCCAGGCCGTGGACCTGTCGTTCAATCGAAGCTGTGATCGAAGATCAGATCACGGGCGAAGTGATTGGCCGCGACGTAGACATCCTCACGGCTGTTGCTGTCGCTGCCGGCCAGCGCGTTGCGCGTGGTCAGGGCCAGCCGCGTGCCGCTGTGGTTGAGGTCGGCCCCTTCACGCGGCGGCTCGACGGTGGCAAAGCACTCGTTGCTGAACTCGCGGGTCTCGCTCAGCACCTGGGCACGGCGCGGCGTCGGGCCGTGCAAGTCGACCAGATGGTAGCTGCTGGTGACATTCACCGGGTCGAAGACGAATCCGCAGCCGGTGCCCTGCACGTCCGGCGGAATCGGCACGATGCGCGCGGTCGAGTCGTGGGAGAACATCGCATAGCGACCGTTGCCGGAAATCTGCGGATCGCTGGCCGAACCGGTCAGACCGCCGGAAAGCAGACGCATCTCCCCGCTATCCATCTGGTAGAGATACACGTCGAGGGTGTCGTCCTGATCCTCGGGCAGCATCGGCGCGCTGGTCGAGAAGATGAAACGGTTGCCATCGGCGGCGGCCTGCAGGTCGAGGAAACGGTTGCGCTGCGGCAGGCTGAGGGTCCGCCGCACGGCGACACCGGACGCGTCGACATCGGCGATCACGATGCCCGACTCGCCGCAGTCCGGATTGCCCGCTGGGCAGCTGGCATAGACCACGCTGAACACGAAACCCAGCCGGTTGCCGCCCGGGCTGATCCACAGGTTCTTGTTCTCGCGATGGGCGATATTGCTGATCGGCTGGTCGGCAAAGGTACCCACCGCGATACTGCCGTCGTCATTCGGATCCTGGGCGCAGGTCAGGCACTGCCCGTCATCGCCCTTGCCCAGGAACGGCGGACTGAAGCGGAAATACAGGTCGTAACTATTGCTTGGGCTGGGCTGGCCGGCAAAGCCGACGTTCGAGGCGTAACCATAGGGCTTGGAGAACTGCGGAATCACCGGCTTGCTCGGCCGCTCTCAAGACAGGAGGCATTGCCGACGCTGGCCCGATTGCCGGTAAGTACGTTGCGCAGATTCACCTGCCGACCGCAGCCGCCCTTGCTGGGCAGCGCATTCGAGGCAAAGGCCAGCACCCGACCGTCCTCGCTGAGGCTGAAGTCGCGTCCGCTGCTGCGCAGCCCGGGCGCGTCGATCACCTCGTTGCTGGCACTGGGCAGGTTGCGGATCACGATCTGCCCTTCGCCATCCCGGGCGAAGGCGACCCGCTCACCGTCGGCGGAAAAACTCGGGAAGGCCGTGGCGTAGCTGTGCGTCGCCGGCTCCACCGCGGCAAACACCGCCGGATTGGCGTAGTACTGCTCGACCTCGCTCACCGGGACCTGGGCCGCGCCCCCCGCGGCCACCATCGTCAACGCGATGCCTGCAATGCACCGCAAAGAGCTGTTCGCGCGCATGGCGCCCCCTTTCGATCATCTCGAGCCTCGGGTGAATCGGCAGGATACCCCCGATGGCGGTCGATCGCACGCCCGTGGCGCCGAGCGCGAATCGTGAAAACGTAACGCTACGTTAAGTCGTACGCAGCGTATTCGCTAACACTGAACGTTCCGTTTGACCATGCTCCCGCTTTCGCGACCCGCCGGATGCCAGCTCCCCAATCAGCGTGGATCAGCGCAGCGCTGGGCGAATCAACTGGCGCCAGGGATCGCCGTGCCGCGCCAGGGCCAGGCGATGACCTCCCAGTGCTCGGCCTCATCGCGGTAACGATCTACCGTCTCAAAGCCGATCCGGTAGTGCGCGCGCAGGGAAACGGCATTGCGGATGGCCACCTCGGTTACACACAGCTCCACCGAACTTGGCAGCAGGTCACGGGCCCCGCGATACAGCGCGCCGATCAGACCGCGACCGCGAAACGCTGCGTCCACGCAGACCTGCCCGCCCACCACGTAGTCCCAGTCGGCCAGCCGCCGGCCGCGGAACTGCATGCGGTCGAACTGGGCGAACATCGGTGCCAGGCTCGGGATGTCCTCGCGCATACCAGGGCCCATGCACAGGCTGTAGCCCACCACCCGCCCGTCCTGCACCGCTACAACCTGGGGCAGCTGGCTGGCCAGCGCTGCCAGCTGGTCCAGGCTGTGCTCGACAAAGACAAAGCCGTCGCTGGTTTGCTGCTCCGCCGCAAGCCGACTGCGGTGATTGCGCTGCTGCAGGTCGAGGATCTGCGGCAGCTGCTGCAGGGTGGCCACCTGGATGACGATCGCCTGCATGGATGCCGCGGAACACTCTTCTTGACTGCTCACCGGAGGGCCTCGATACCCGCGCGCGAGCCGATCCCGACGCGACCGCGCCATCCTATCGGCACACCTGGCGCAGGCACAGTCCCGCAGGCGACCCGGGACGGCTCCGGCCGAACGGCGCGAGCGGTCTGGCCGCTGGCAGGGGCGCTGCGCCCAGCTCCGTGCGACAATGGGGGTCCACTCCACCCCAAGGACCCCCCATGAGAAAGGCACGCATGCGCCGCCGCAAGGCCCGCCTCCGCCGCAATTTCCAGTCGCGCAGCAAGCTGTAATTCTGCCAGCGCCGCCTCCGGGCGGCCGCGGAATCCGTAAACGGCGCCGCAAGGCGCCGTTTTCGTTGGCGCCCTCCGGCGGGTCATCTACCACGCCGACCCGCATCCGAGAGCAGCAGCGCTGGGTCCACAAACGGCGCGGCGCGCCGGGCCCGAGCACCTCGGGCAGCCACCTCCGGCCACCTGTCAGGCGGTGAGCGAACGTCCTCCGCCGCGCAGGGCGCCCGCCCGATTGGTCCGCAGCGCCCGCCGCGAGCAGGGCAGCAGACCCTGAGCGCTGGCCTCAGGCCCGGCGTTCTCCTGCGGCTTTATCGGTTGCGAGCGCGGAGTTCGGCCCGCCGCAGTCCGGGTGCAGGAGTGTCCGTGGACGCGGCCGCAGCGCCTCGCAGCTGCCCCGCTCCGGAGCGGATCGGGGATTTGCCGATCGCGACCACGGCCGCACCGGCATCCGACCCGGCTTGCACCCGACCCGGCTTGCACCCAACCCGGCGCTGGGGCAGCGTAGAGGCCATGAACCTGCCGCGACTGCCGTTCCGATTCCTCCTGCTCGCCCTGCTGCTGGCACTGCCACCCCTCGCCGCAGCGAGCGAAGTGGATGAGCGGGCGAATACCGAGGGCAGCCTGCTCCAGGTCGGCGTCCGCATCGCCCCGCCCTTCGTCATCGACCAGGGCGAGGGCCGCTACGCGGGGATCGCGATTTCGCTCTGGGAGGGCATCGCAAAGTCCAACGGCTGGCAATACCGCTACCAGCCCGTTGGACTGAACCAGCTGTTCGATTCACTGGAGCAGGGCACAATCGACGTCGGCCTCGGCGCCCTGACGGTCACTGCCGAGCGCGAACAGCGAATCGATTTCTCGCACAGCTTCCATGCCGACGGCCTGGCCATCGCGGTCAATCCTGCGCAGGCCAACGGCGCCTGGGAACTGGTCAAACGCTTCGTCTCGTGGCGCTTCCTCGCCGTCATTGCCAGTCTCTGCGCAACCCTGGGGATCGTCGGCGTGCTCTGCTGGTGGTTCGAGCGCCGCGCTAATCCCGGGCAGTTCGGCGGCCGCACGATCGACGGCATCGGCAACGGCTTCTGGTGGGCCGCGGTGACCATGGCCACGGTCGGCTACGGCGACAAGGCGCCGGTAACCCTGGCCGGGCGCATCCTCGGCCTGATCTGGATGTTCACCGCCATCCTTCTGGTCGCCAGCTTCACAGCGGGTATCACTGCCGCCCTGACCGTCGGCGCCCTCGACGGCCGCGTGAAGGGCGCCGATGATCTGCCGCGTGTCCGCGTCGCCACCATCGCTTCCAGCACCAGCGCCGACTGGCTGGCCCAGCGCGGCGCGCGGGCTACCGAGAGCAAGTCGCTGGATCCGCTACTGCGCGATCTGGCCGACGGTCGCCTCGACGCCGTGGTCTACGACGCGCCGATCCTCGCCTATCATCTGCGCACGCAACAGGACGACGCGCTGCGCCTGCTTCCCGAGCGCTTCGACAAGCAGAACTACGCGATCGCCCTCGCCCCGCACAGCCCACTGCGCGAGACCCTCAACCGCGCCCTGCTGGAAGAGATCGACCGCAGCGAATGGCGGCAACGCATCGCCCGCGAACTGGGCACCGACCAACCGTAGCGGAGGGTGTCGGACGGTACCAGGCGGGCGGCCACTGCGCTGCCCCGGATACCTCGACGCTGGCTGTTGCTCGACTCGCCGCCAACCCCTTGCCCGCCTGTGGCGAACTCCTACACTCCCGACATTTCGAATCCTGGAGTACCGATGACTTCGCGCCCGCGCCAGCAGCCCCTGTTCGACCTCGACGACGGTGCCGCGCTTCCCGTCGCGGTTGCCGGCTCGACCCGTCAATTGAGCGGCGCACAGAAGGAGTTCAACCGGCTTACCAACAAGCTCGAAACGCGCCGGCAGGCGATGGAGGCGCTCGCCGCCGATGCCGATCGCCTGCGCCAGCGCTGGAGCGCGGAGGCGGCGCCGCGCCTGGCCGCGATGGACCGCGCGATGCGCGCGCTGATCCATGGTCTCGATGCGGTGCTGCGGCGCCCGCCACCTGGCCCCGCGCTGAGAAAGCGAGAGCGTGGCGCCCTGGTCGACTATCTGCTCTATCTGATCGGCACCCGCTTGGAGCAAGTCGATGACGCAGACAGCGCCTCCCTGGAGGCGATCTTCGACCGTCATAGCGATAGGTCCCTTGCCGAGTTGCGCGAAGAGGAAGAAGAGATCTTCCGCAGCGGCCTCGCGGCGTTTGCCGAGGATCTCGGCATCAATGACCACGAGGACAGCGACGAGGAGACGCTGCGCGAGCGGATCAGTGAAGCCATTGACGAACGCGAGGCGGCGCGTGCTACAGAGGAAGTCGAGCGCGCGGAGCGCCGCCGCAACAGCCGGCCGGACCGTGAGCAGAAAGCCGCCCTGCGTCGCGAGCAGGCCCGACGCGACGCCGGCCAGTCACTGCGCGATGTGTTTCGCCGACTCGCCAGCGCCCTGCACCCGGACCGCGAAAGCGATCCCGCAGAGCGCGCACGCAAGACCGTCCTGATGCAGCAAGCCAACCAGGCCTATGAAGCGAACGACCTGATGAGCCTGTTGCGCCTGCAGGTGGAAGCCGACCAGCTCGACCCCGAGCGACTGGCATCGGTGCCTGAAGATCGTCTGCGCGGTTACAACCTGCTTTTGAAGGAACAGATTGCCACGGTCGACTCGCAGATCGATGACACCCAGTCGGCCCTGCGCGAGGAGTTCGGCAACGGCGTGCCCGCGGCGCGCCGTTTCCACATCAAGGAACTCGACCACAGCATCGACCAGCGCCTGGCCGACATACGCCGGCTCGAACACACCCACCGACGCGACCTCGAACTGCTCGAACACTCGGCCGGCCTGCGCGCCCTGATCCGCGGTCTGGAGCAAGAGAATCAGCGCGCCGAGCGCGAGCAAGAGGCCGAGCTCTCCGTCCTGCTCGACCTCATCGAGGCCGACCTGCGCGACGCGCAGAACGGCCCGCAAAAGCAGCGCAAGCCACGGCGCAGAACCTGAGTGCGGCACGCTTGAGGGTGAGGGTCACCGATCCCAGCAGTAACTATCAGCGGATGGCGGGTTTGGCCGCAAATTTGCCGTTCGCGGAGCAGCTCGGCGAGCTGTTGTGGGAGCGGATCGTATCCGCGACCGCAGAGCTCCGATCTGGCCGCAGTCAATGGCAAGCCTGCAGCGCTGCGGTCGCGGATACGATCCGCTCCCAC
>CAYGMG010000160.1:0-9045 GCA_964350895.1 uncultured Lysobacter sp. | reverse complement strand
CTCGACGACGCATCCGCGTCGCGACTTCAACAACATACTTCCGGGACAGGACACTGGCCCCCGGCTCTCGCTTTCCAGTCCCCGGCTCTCGCTTCTCGGTGGCCGACGCCTGATTCCCCGCTTCCGATCCATGATCGCCAGCAATCGGGCTCCTGCAGCGGGAGCGACTGGCTGGCACGCTCAGTCCAGCTCGATGCCGGCCAGGCGTTTGAGCGCCTCGGCATAGCGTTGGCGGGTGCCTTCGATGATGTCGGCGGGCACCCGAGGGCCGGGCGCGGTCTTGTTCCAGTCGAGGGTCTCAAGGTAGTCGCGGACGAACTGCTTGTCGTAGCTCGGCGGGCTGATGCCTTCGCGGTACTCGTCGGCTGGCCAGAAGCGCGAGGAGTCCGGGGTGAGCATCTCGTCCATCACCTGCAGTTCCCCTGACTCGTCGAGCCCGAACTCCAGCTTGGTGTCGGCGATGATGATGCCGCGTTCGCGGGCATAGGACGCGGCGAAGCGGTAGATGCGCAGGGTTGCCTCACGCACCTGCTCGGCCAGATCGCCGCCGATAGCGGCGACTATCGAGTCGAAGCTGACGTTCTCATCGTGGTCGCCGACTGCCGCCTTGGTGCTCGGGGTGAAGATCGGCTCGGGCAGCTGGCCGGCCTGGGCAAGGCCAGCGGGCAGGGCGATGCCGCACACGGATCCGCTGCGCTGGTAGTCCTTCCAGCCGGAGCCGATCAGGTAGCCGCGGACGATGGCCTCGACCGGCAGCGGCTTGAGCCTGCGGGTGATCACCGCGCGCTGCGCATACAGCGCCGGATCGACACCTGCCGGCAGAACGCTGGCCAGCGACTCGCCGGTCAGATGGTTGCGGATCAGGTGGGCGGTCCTGGCGAACCAGAAGTTGGAGATCTGGCAGAGCATCTCGCCCTTGCCCGGAATCGGATCGGGCAGGACCACGTCGAAGGCCGACAGCCGGTCACTGGCGACCATCAGCAGGCGCGCACCGGGCAGGGCGTAGACGTCGCGGACCTTGCCGCGGTGAACCAGCTCGAGGCCGGGCAGGTCGGAGGTGTGCAGGGTGGTCGGCATGAGGGCAGGCGCGCGGAAAGGCGGCAATTCTAGCGCGACGGCGTCTTGACTTCGGATTGCTAGAATTCTCACCATGAGTATTCGAGCCCTGTTTCTCCTGCCGGTGCTTGGACTGGCTGCTTGCGGCGAGGCTGCCGCGCCAGCCGGTCAGGCGGCTACGACGGCCAGCGCCGACCTGCGTCCAGCCAAGGCCGGAATGTGTGTGGCCTGCCACGGGCAGTACGGAGTGTCCGGCTTGCCCGGTCATCCGCATATCGCCGGTCAGGACGTGACCTACCTGTATGACTCGATGCTCAAGTACCGCAGCGGCGAGCGCCGCCATGCGCCGATGAAGGCAGTGGTCGGCGGCTTGAGTGACGCCGACATCGAGGCGCTTGCCCGTTACTATGCCCAGCTGCCTCGGGATGGCCTGGGGCCGGTGGAGAATCGATGAGGATCTACGGCAAGATTTTCGGCGCCGTGCTGGGCTGGATGCTGATGCGGCATCCGGCAGGCGCGGTGCTCGGCGCGGCGCTGGGCCACGTGTTCGACGCCGGCTGGCTGTTTCCGGACAAGCCGGGCAGCAAGTCCAGCGGCGCTTCCGGCGCGCGCAAGCTGGCGCTCGAGGAGGCCTACCGCACACTGGGCCTGGAGCCTGCGGCCAGCGACGAGGAAGTCGAGCGCGCCTTCCGGCGCAAGATCTCCGACTACCATCCGGACAAGGTCAGCGGCGCTGCCGAAGAGATCCGCAGCCTGGCCCAGGAACGCGCCAGCGAGATCAATACCGCCTACGAGACCATCCAGAAAGCGCGCAAGGCCGGCTCCGGCGAGTAGGCCGAGGCCGACTCTTCTTGCGCCGCGCTGGGCGTGCGGTGCGGCCGGGATGCTGGCTCTGTCAGCTCGCCACGACATCGCGCTCGCCAGTCCGCAGCGCTGGCTTCTTAGCCAAGCGCTCCATCGTTACCCTGTTGACCAAGCAAACCGGAGCCCCGCATGCAGCCGCCCGTGATCGCCCCGTCCATCCTCTCCGCCAACTTCGCCAGGCTCGGCGAGGAAGTCGATGCCGTGCTCGCTGCCGGCGCGGACTGGGTGCACTTCGACGTGATGGACAACCATTACGTGCCGAACCTGACCATCGGTCCGCTGGTCTGCGAGGCGCTGCGCAAGCACGGCGTCAGTGCGCCGATCGACGTGCACCTGATGGTCAGTCCGGTAGACCGCATCATTCCCGATTTCGCCAAGGCCGGCGCCTCGCTGATCAGCTTCCATCCCGAGGCCAGCTCGCATGTCCATCGAACCATCCAGCTGATCAAGTCGGAAGGCTGCCAGGCCGGTTTGGTGCTGAATCCGGCGACGCCGGTCGAGGTGCTCGACTACGCGCTGGATGAACTAGACCTGGTTCTGCTGATGTCAGTCAATCCGGGATTCGGCGGTCAGGCCTTCATTCCCTCGGCGCTGGACAAGCTGCGCCGGGTCCGCGAGCGCATCGAGCGCAGCGGCCGGCCGATCCGCCTGGAGATCGATGGCGGGGTCAAGGTCGACAACATCGGCGAGATTGCCGCGGCCGGCGCCGACAGTTTTGTCGCGGGCTCGGCCATCTTCGGCGCCGCTGATTACGCCGAAGTCATCGGGCGCATGCGCGCAGAGATTGCCAAGGCCGGCTCGCGGCAGGCGTAGGGCGCGCCTAGGCGCGCCGCTTGCCGGCATCTCGGTGCGGCGCGCCGCTTCCGTTGGCTTCCCCGCAGCAGCTCGCCGGTTGCATCGGTCACCCTATGCGGCGGTCGGCGGGGTTTCGATGAGTCGCACCACATAACGCATCGGTCCACCTGACTGCACGGCGTCGAAGGGCCAGCAGGTCACCAGCAGCAGCTCGCCGGCGTCCTCGGAAAGTTCAAGGCGCTCCTTCCTGCTATCGGCAACGCGCTGCTCGACGACCTGGAAACGACGCTGGCCGGAGGCGCTCTCGATTTCGACGATGTCGCCGCGCACCAGTCGCCGCAGCCAGGCGAAGTGGGTGTCCCGGTGGCCGCTGAGCACGATGCTGCCGCGAGCGTCGGGCGCCGCGCTGGCCGGTGCCCAGCCGGGCCCGAAGGCCAGCACCCGGCCGCTGTCGCCGGCCAGCACGACCTGCTCAACACCCAGTTCAGTCATGCGCAGCACGCCCACCGGGTGGGTGTCGGCCCAGGGCCAGGGGCGATGGGTATCGCCATCCTTGCGTGATTCGGCCCAGGCCTGGCGCAGCAGGGTCTGGGCAAGGCCGGCCTTGAGATGAATCCAGGCAGCGTCCAGGGCCAGCCCTGCGGCGCAGCTCAGCAGCAGGCCGATGGCGGTCCGGCGCAGCGCCATCACAGCGTTCATGCGGCCTGCCTCAGGCTTCCACGCGCCGCTGCAGCGGGCCGCGCCGGGGCCGGGCCGGCCAGGGCTTCCGGGTCGTGGAAGCCCATCCGGCGCAGGGCCCGCAGCAGGGCCTCGTGGCGTTCCCAGTCTTCGCCGACCGGCTCGTTGTTGCGCGGCGGCGGGGTGTCGAAATGCAGGACCATGGTGTTCTCCTTGTGCGGCATGGGGTTCAGGCGTGCTCAGCTGGTCCGCGACGCGGGCGCTGGCCGGGGGCGAACAGGGCGGCGGTGAGCAGGAGCAGGGCGAGCGCCCAGCCGAGCTGCTGGCGGGCCGCGGTACTGCCCTGGGCCATGGCCAGGCTGCCGGCAGGCACCGCATTGGCGATGGCCGTCGAGGCGAGCAGGGCATCGGCGGGCCGCACCGGCTTGTGCTCCACCGCGACCAGACTGGTGTAGTCGCTGGCCAGCTGGTGGCGCAGGGCGACCTCGATGCTGGCCTCGCGCACCGCCTCGGGGTCGGCGCCGGCGCGCAGCTGGTTCTGCAACTCGCGCAGCTTGGCCGCTGCCCACAGCCGGCCCACGCCGTGCTGCGCGTTGAGCTTGCCCGGCGTCAGCGGCAGGCTGTCCTGCCAGCGGCTGTGCCGCGTCAGGCCGTGGACCTTCATCGTGCCGACCAGGCCGTCGAGCTTGGCGACCAGCTGCAGGGGCTCGCCGGCGTACAGGTCGGGCAGGGCCTGCGGATAGCCTTCGGCGGCGACCGGCCAGTCGACAGTGACGTCCTGCATCAAGGGGCGATCGATCCTGGCCAGCAGCTGGCTCATGCCGGATTCGACCTCGGCCACGCTGCGGATCAGCGCATGGCTGCCGCGCCCGCTCTCCGCGGCGCGGCGGATGAAGTGCGCATTCGGCGCGCTACCGATGCCGACCGGGAACAGCCGAGCCGCGCCGCGCTCGGCTTCGATCTGGGCCAGCAGGGCGTTCTCGTTGCCGATCGCCGCGTCGGTCGCCAGCACCACCTGGCGCAGGTAGCCGGGCACCGCCGGTGAGCCCAGCGCCAGGCTCAGCGCCGGGGCCATCTCGGTGCCGCCGTCAGCCGAGAGGCCGGCGACCCAGAGCCGGGCTTCGGCGACGTGCACCGCCGAGGCTGGCACCGAGCTGGGAAACAGCGCCTGGCTGCTGTGGTTGAAGCGCACCACGTTGAAGCGGTCACCAGGGCGCAGCCGGGCCAGGGCGCTGTCCAGCGCGGCAATCGCCTGCTGCATCGAGGTGCCATGCATGGAGCCGGAGTGGTCGATCACCAGGATCAGCTCGCGCGGCACCGGCGCCACCGGCTGGTCCGGCGGCACGATCAGCAGCATGGCGAAGGTCTCGCCGTCGATCTCCTCGGTGAACAGGGCGCGCTGCGGCGCCGCGCTGGGCATCGGCCGCCAGCTCAGCGCGAAGTCGCGGTCGCTGGCTTCGACAAACTCGCTCAGCCGGAAGCGGAAGGCGCTGCCCTCCTGACTGACGGTGATGTCGTGGGTCGGACTGTCGAGACTGGCAAGCGGCAGTCCGGCATCCAGCCAGCCGGACAGGCTGACCGTCGGCTCCAGCGCCTCATCCAGCAGCATCGCCGCCGCGGCCGGAATCGGCGCATGGCCGGTCGGGGCGTCCAGCGCCGAGCCGCCGGCGCGATAGCGCGGGGTCAGGGTCAGCGGCAGGCTGAGCGAGAAGGCGCCGTCGCGGAAGTCGACCTGCTGCCAGTAGCCGATCTCGATTTCCACGATCTCGCCCGGCCCGATATTGGAGACCGCAGTGCGGAACAGGTTGGGCCGGTCCTGCTCGACCAGGGCGGCGCGCTGGCCATTTGCGGTGGCCTGCTGGTAGGTGCGCTGGGCCTGCTGCTTCTCCTGCACCTCGCCTTCGATCAGTCGCTCGCCGATGCGGATGCGCAGGCTGCCGACCGCGGCCTCGGGCGGCAGCGGCAGCAGGTAGCGGCCCTCCTGCCATTGCGGGCTGTCGTTATGGTAACGCTGGGTGACCCGGACCTCGGCCAGCAGGCCGACCACGCTGAGCGCGATGTCGGTATCCATCGCCAGGCCCGGCTGCCACTCGCCCTGCGCATCGCGCAGTTCGAGTCCGAACGGCGCGGCTTGCACCTGCACGGCCAGCAGCAGGCCGAACAGGACCAGCCAGCGCGGCAGGCGGCGTCGGCCGGGACGGGCGTACAGGCGGGGTTTGCGGGTGATGCGTTCGACGCTGACGGTGCTCATGGACGACTCCTGCTCGGGGGCGCTACCAGTTGGCAGGGCGCAGCGGGCAGGCGGCGGCGGAGACGGCGGCGCGCAGCGGGCGGCATGTGGCGAAACGCGGGCGGTTGGGCCGGCGTTCAAGTTTCGCCGACGGCGGCCGATACCCTCTGCATGAGCTCGATATCCTCGATCGCCTTGTCCGGCCTCAACGTTGCGCAGCTGCGCCTGCAGGCGGCGGCCAACAACATCGCTAACGCCGCCACCGACGGCTACCAGCGTCAGCGAGTCGAATCCGTGGCTGGCCCCGGCGGGGTCAGCGGGGTGATCACCCGCGAGGCCGAATCGGCGCCGGGTCTGTATGTCGAGGACGCGGTAGAGGTGCTGGCCGCGAGCCAGGCCTTCAAGGCCAACCTGCTCGTGCTGCGCGCCGAGGACCGGATGCTCGGCAGCCTGTTCGACGCCTTCGCCTGATTCACCCGTCGCCGGCCGCTTGATCGCGTAAGCGGAAGGCGCCCGCGGCATCCGGATTACGGATCGCAAAAGGGCGCACAGCGGGCAGTTTTCGGGCGATGCCGCGGCGCACGCTTGTTCGCTCGCGGCGCGCGTGCCTATGCTCCACGCCCATGAGCCGAACCATCGCGATAGTCGAAGACGAACCCGCCATCCGCGCCAACTACGAAGAGGCGCTGCGTCGCTATGGCTACGAGGTCGCCGGCTTTGGCGAGCGTCAGGCCGCCATGCAGGCCTTTGCCCTGCGTCTGCCTGACCTGGTGATCATCGATGTCGGGCTGGGCGATGAGCCGGAAGGCGGATTCGAGCTGTGCCGGCACCTGCGCGCACGTTCGGCGTCCCTGCCGATCCTGTTCCTGACCGCGCGCGATTCCGACCTCGATGTCATCTCCGGCCTGCGCCTGGGCGCTGATGATTACCTCAGCAAGGCGATCAGCCTGCCCCAGCTGACCGCGCGGGTGACCGCCCTGTTCCGGCGCCTGGACGCGCTGCGCCAGCCGGCCGGCAAGGAGCAGGTGCTCTCGCTGCGTGGGCTGCGCCTGGAACTGGAGCGCCTGCGGATCACCTGGAACAACCAGGAAGTCCCGCTGACCCTGACCGAGTTCTGGATGGTCCATGCGCTGGCCCGCCACCCTGGCCACGTGCGCTCGCGCGAGCAGCTGATGCGCGAGGCCGAGATCGAGGTCGATGACGCCACCGTGACCAGTCACATCAAGCGCACCCGGCGCAAGTTCGAAGCGCTGGATCCGGCATTCGACGAGATCGACACGGTGCACGGTGCCGGCTACCGCTGGCGGCCCTGAGCCGGGCGACTGAACATGCCGCTCCGCCTGCAATTGGCGCTGGTCTCGCTCTGCCTGCTGTTGTTGCCCTGGGGCGGCTGGCAGGTGCTCAGGCAGATGGAGTCGCTGCTGCGCCAGGGGCAGCAGGAGACCCTCGGCGTGGTCGCCGACAGCGTGCTGCGCGAGTTGGGCCAGCGTCCGGCACTGTTCCCGGCGCCTGGCCCGCGCTGGTTCGCTCAGCCGCTCGAGCGCCAGCCGCGGCTCGACGGTAGCGCGGACGACTGGCCCGACCTTTATACCTATCGTTTCACCGACAGCGCGGATCGCGAGCGCCTGCGGGTCGGCATCGGGCGGCGCGAGGCGATGCGTTTCCTGATCATCGAAGTCGACGATGCCAGCCTCAAGCGCGCCGACGCGCACTGGCCCAAGGCTGCCCAGTCCGATCATCTGCAACTGCTTATCGAAGGCCCCAACGGCCCGCAGCGCATGCGCATCGCCAACGCCTCGGACGGCGCCCTGGTAGTGACCTCGGTCGACGGCAGCCCCGCCTGGCTGCGGCTGGCCGGCGAATGGCAGGAGCGCGAGGGCGGCTACCGGGTCGAGCTGCTGCTGCCGCCGGGCTGGCCGATCCAACGTCTGGGACTGGTTGCGGTGGACATCGACGACAGCGGCGCGATGCAGCGCATGGGCCATGTCGATGGGCGTGGCTGGCCGATCTTCGAGTACAGCGAGGATGCGGCCCTGGTACTCCGCGAGGCGCTTCCCGAGGGCGTGCGCGGGCAGCTGGTCACCAGCGAAGGCTGGGTCTATGCGCGGGCCGGCGAGCTGCCGCCTGCGGATGCCGATCCGCTGCCCTGGTGGCGGCGCCAGCTCTGGTACGCCCTGGTCTATGCCGATGAGCCCTTGGATCGCTCGCTGGAGGACCGCGCCCGCGACGATCGACGCGAGCTGGGAGCGGCCCTTGGCGGCAGCCCTGGCCACGCCTGGCGCCGCGACACCCAGGCGCCGCGGCTGCTGCTGGCCAGTGCGGCGCCAGTGCAGATCGACGGCGAGGTCGTGGCCGCACTCTGGCTGCAGCGCGAACAGCAGACGCTACTGCTCGCCGATCGCGCGCTGTCCGGGCTGGCGCTGAGCAGCTTTCTGGCCATGGCCCTGGCCGCGGCCATCCTGTTGGGCTTTGCGACCCGGCTCAGCCAGCGCATCCGCCGACTGCGCAACGGCGTCGAGAACGCGCTGGCCAAGGACGGCGGCATCAAGGCCTTCGCCGCCAGCAGCGCCGCCGACGAGGTTGGCGACCTGTCACGCAGTTTCGCCCGCCTGCTGGCCGATATCGGCGCCAGCCAGGCCTATCTGCGCGGCCTTGCCGGCAAGCTCTCGCACGAGCTCAACACCCCGCTGGCGGTGGTCCGCGGCTCGCTGGACAACATCGACCCGCAGCGCCTGGATGCCGGCACCGCCGCCCTGCTGACCCGGGCCCGCGGTGGCAGCGACCGGCTGGCCGCGATCGTTCGCGCGATGAGCGAAGCCAGCCGGGTCGAGCAGGCGATAGCCGGCGCCGAGGGCGAGGACGTCGAGCTGCGCAGCATGCTCAGCCAGTGCGCTGACGGCTACCGCGACCTGCTGGCCCCGCGCCCGCTACACCTTGCGCTGCCGGACAGCGACGTCACCTTGTACTGCGCGCCGGAACTGCTGGTTCAGGCCCTGGACAAGCTTGTCGACAACGCCCGAGGATTCTGTCCCAGCGATGGCTGGGTGCGGATATCGCTGGAGCGGGGTGTGGAGGGGCCGCAGATCATCGTCGCCAATAGCGGGCCCACCCTGCCCGAGGCAATCCGCCCGCGACTGTTCGAGTCCCTGGTAAGCCAGCGGCCCGGTAGCCACAAACAGGGCGTGCACCTGGGCTTTGGCCTGTTCATCGTCCGCCTGGTCACCGAACTGCACCAGGGCCGCGCCGAAGCGCATGACCTGGCCGACGGCGAAGGCGTTGAGTTCGTCCTGCGGCTGAGGGGTATGCCGCGGCATTGAGGGGCGGGAGAAGGGCCGCTTCGGGCGCGTAGCTGCCGTTCGCAGGGCTCGCCGGCGAGCTGTTGTGGGAGCGGATCGTATCCGCGACCGCAGCGCTACAGGCTT
>CAYGMG010000159.1:3918-9123 GCA_964350895.1 uncultured Lysobacter sp. | reverse complement strand
CGCCGGCCAACAGGGCCTCTTCGCGATCCCGTTCGCGCAGCAGGCCGCGGCGCTGGGTGCTGTCGATGCTGACCAGTTGCCGCTCGGCATCGCGTTGCAGCGTCAGTGCCGCAGCGCGCGCGGTCAGCGCCGCAGCCACCGCGTCGAGGCTGGCGCCGTCACGACGAATGCCGCCGACCTCGATGCGCAGGTCTTCGCTGCGGTTGAAATCGATCTGCCTGGGCAGATCCTCGGCGCGGATCCAGTACAGCGCGCCGATCGGCATCAGCCCGGCGTAGCCTGCACCTACCACGCCGATCACGGTGAACGCCTTGCCGGCCACATCGAGCCGGCGACCCAGCGGATCGATGCCGGCGCCGAACAGCTTGTCGGCACCGCGCTCGCTGAGCAGCAGGGTGTCGCGATCACGCGGATCATCGTCGCCGAACCACAGCCGGCCGCGCGCCGCAGGCAGGCCGAACAGCTCGAACAGGTTGTCGGAAACCGCCTCGCCAAGCCCGCGATAGTCACGGTCGGTGCTGAGCATGGCGCTGACCGGGCGCACCGAGTAGAGCCCCTCGACCAGGTCCGGCGGATCGCCGAGCAAGTCCACGGCTTCGGCTGCGGTGAACATCGATACGGTCTGCCCGCTGGCGGTGCGCCCGTCGAGGTAGAACCAGCGCTCGGCTCGCTCCACCGGCGGCATCTGCAGGGCGTAGGCAGAGAACAGCGCGTAGAGCAGCACGCCAAGGGCCAGGGGAAAGGTGAGCACGCCCGCAGCGGTAAAGGTGTAGCCCGGCGTGCGCCACAGACTGCGCCAGGACAGGCGCAGGGACTGCAGTAGCAGGTCGAAGCGCTCGGTGCCCCAGGCCCGTCGCGCGGCATCCCGGTGCAGCTCCTGCATGCCGAGCTCCAGCCGCGCCTGGCGCCGTGCCTCGTCCGCGGCGAGCCCTGTGGCACGCAACTCCTCGCTGCGCATATCCAGATGAAAGCGCAGCTCCGAATCGAGCTCCTGCTCGAAGCGCCGGCGCTGGAACAGCCTGCTTAAACGCTGCCGGAGGCGGCTCATGCGCGCAGCTCCGAACCGTCGCTGGCGAGCACCGCATCAACGGCCGCGCGCAGCGCTTGCCAGTTCAGCGTTTCCGCCTGCAAACGTCGGCGACCGGCCGCGCTCAGGCGATAGAACTTGGCCTTTCGATTGTTCTCCGAAATGCCCCATTCGGCAGCGACCAGACCCTGCGCCTCCAGTCGGTGCAGGGCCGGGTAGAGCGCGCCCTGCTCCACCTGCAGCACGTCGCGCGAGCCGCGCTGGATGCGCTGCATGATGGAAAAGCCGTGCGCAGGGCCGAGCGAGATCGCCTTGAGGGCAAGCATGTCGAGGGTGCCGGGGAGAACGGGCTGGGGCATGACTCACCTAGAACGATTAGGTGAGTGCAGGCTACTCGCCTAAGTTGCCTAGGGGAATAGGCGGATGGTCATGCCCGGGCCCGGCACGCCGCGTGTTGCGTCGGGAGCCCGAAACGACTCGGCCCCGCCGAAGCGGGGCCGAGTGCGGGTGAACCCAGGCTGCGAATCAGCTCTCGGCGGGCGAACCGCCGGCGCTGTCGGCGGCGGCCTCGCTGCCGGCCACCGGCGGCGGCGCAGCCATCTCGCCTTCGCTGCCCTCGGCGCCTTCCACGGCCTCCTCTTCAAGCGCCTCGACCACCACCACGCCAACCAGGGCCTCATCGCCCGGCAGACGGATCAGGGTCACGCCCTGGGTGTTGCGGCCGACCCTTGCCACTTCGTTGGCGCGGGTGCGGACCAGGGTGCCCTGGTTGCTGATCAGCATCAGCTCGTGGCCTTCGTCGAGCTGCACCGCGCCGACCAGGGCGCCGTTGCGCTCGGTGGTCTGGATGCCGATCACGCCCTGGGTGCCGCGGCCCTTCTTTGGATACTCGTCGAGCGGGGTGCGCTTGCCGTAGCCGTTCTCGCAGGCGGTCAGGATGTCGCCATCGCCCTCGGCCACGATCATCGAGACCACCTGCTCACCCTCGGCCAGACGCATGCCGCGGACGCCGGTGGCGGTGCGGCCCATCGAGCGCACCGCGTCCTCGTCGAAGCGCACGGTCTTGCCGTTGGAGGCGAACAGCAGGATGTCGCGGCTGCCATTGGTGATGGCCACGTCGACCAGGGAGTCGCCCTCATCGAGGTTGATGGCGATCTTGCCGCGCGCCAGCTGGTACTCGAACTCCTTGAGCGGGGTCTTCTTCACCGTACCGCGGGCAGTGGCGAAGAACACGAACATGTCCTCGGGGAAATCGCGCACCGGCAGCACGGCCTGGATCTTCTCGCCCGGCTCGAGCGCGACGAAGTTGACGATCGGCCGCCCACGCGAGTTGGGGCTGGCCTCGGGCAGCTGGTAGACCTTGGGCCAGAACACCTTGCCGCTGCTGGTGAAGCTCAGCAGCACGTCATGGGTGTTGGCGATCCACAGCCGCTCGATGAAATCCTCTTCCTTGGTCGCCGCCGCCGAGCGGCCCTTGCCGCCGCGCCGTTGGGCGCGATAGGTGGTGATCGGCTGGCGCTTGGCGTAGCCCTGATGGGACAGGGTGACCACCATGTCCTCAGGGGCGATCAGGTCGAGGATGTCGAGGTCTTCCTGCGACTCGCGAATCTCGGTGCGCCGGGCGTCGCCGAACTCTTCCTTGAGGTTGCGCAGCTCGGTGCGGATCACCTCGAGCAGCACGTCGGGGTTCTCGAGGATCTCGATCAGCCCGCGGATCACCTCGAGCAGCTGCTTGTACTCGTCGGTGAGCTTTTCCTGCTCCAGCCCGGTCAGGCGGTGCAGGCGCATTTCGAGGATCTGCTGGGCCTGGGTCTCGGTCAGCTGGTAGCCGCTCTCCTGCAGACCAACGCCCTTGGGCAGATCTTCCGGACGCGAGGCCTCGGCGCCGGCAGCGGACAGCAGGGCGCCGACCAGACCCGGTGCCCAGGTGCGCGCCAGCATCCGCTCGCGGGCGACCTGCGGGTTCTCCGAGGTCTTGATCAGTTCGATCATCTCGTCGATGTTGGCCAGCGCGACAGTCAGGCCTTCGAGGATGTGCGCCCGGGCGCGCGCCTTGCGCAGCTCGAAGATGGTCCGCCGGGTGACTACCTCGCGGCGATGGCGGACGAAGGCCTCCAGGACCTCCTTGAGGTTGAGCAGGCGCGGCCGGCCATCGACCAGGGCCACCATATTGATGCCGAACACCGACTGCATCGCGGTCTGCTGGTACAGGTTGTTCAGCACCACGTCGGCGGCTTCGCCGCGCTTGACCTCGATGAAGATGCGCATGCCGTCCTTGTCGGACTCGTCGCGCAATTCGGAGATGCCTTCGAGCTTCTTTTCCTTGACCAGCTCGGCGATCTTCTCGATCAGCCGCGCCTTGTTCACCTGGTAGGGCAGCTCGGTGACGATGATCGCCTCGCGGCCGTTGTCGTCATTGGTCTCGATATCGGCCTTGGCGCGCATCAGCACGCGGCCGCGGCCGCCGTGGTAGGCGGCGTGGATGCCGGCGCTGCCGTTGATGATGCCGGCGGTCGGGAAGTCCGGCCCGGGAATGTGCTGCATCAGGCCTTCGATGCCGATCTCGGGATCATCGATCAGGGCGATGGTGGCATCGACCACCTCACCAAGGTTGTGCGGCGGGATATTGGTCGCCATGCCGACCGCGATGCCGGCCGAGCCGTTGATCAGCAGGTTCGGCGCGCGCGAGGGCAGGACGGTCGGCTCCTGCTCCTTCTCGTCGTAGTTGGGCTGGAAGTCGACGGTGTCCTTGTCGATGTCGGCCAGCAGCTCGTGGGTGAGCCGCGACATCCGCGCCTCGGTGTAACGCATGGCTGCCGCGCTGTCGCCGTCAACCGAGCCGAAGTTGCCCTGCCCGTCCACCAGCAGGTAGCGCAGCGAGAACGGCTGGGCCATGCGCACCAGGGTGTCGTAGACCGACTGGTCGCCGTGCGGGTGGTACTTACCGATGACATCACCGACGATTCGCGCCGACTTGTAGTACGGCTTGTTGCTGTGCGCGCCGAGCTCGTTCATCGCAAACAGCACCCGACGATGCACCGGCTTCAGGCCGTCGCGCACGTCGGGAAGCGCGCGACCGACGATCACGCTCATGGCGTAATCGAGGTAGCTCCTGCGCATCTCGTCTTCGAGGTTGACCGGGATGATTTCCTTGGCGAGATCGGACATCGACATCCTTTGGCGTGCAGACAATAAGACGGCCCGGGCGAGCGGCCCAAGACGGGCTGCCCGGCGGCTCTCGAATCGGGGGGCCGGAAAGCACAAAAGTGTAACATGGCCAGCGGGTTAGCTGGCAGCCGCAAGGCGCTTCGAAGGCCTCGCCGAGAGCCGAGTCGAATCGCGCGCGGTGGCCAGGATGGCGACCGGCTGAACTTGCCCGGCGCGCCGGCGGTCACAGGGTCTTCACCCACGGAGAACCGCCATGCGCCTTGCCCTGCTCGCCAGTGTCGCCCTGTTCGCTGCCCAGGCCAGCGCCGCCGTCGATATCGACGAGGCGCCGATCCGCGCCGGTTTCGCCCGGCTCGCGCCGGCGCTGTCGATCGAGCGGATCGCCGAATCGCCACTGCCGGGCCTGGTCGAAGTCAGCGCCGGTGGCCAGGTCTACTACCTCAGCCGCGACGGCCAGCACCTGCTCCACGGCTCCCTGCTGCGCACCCGCGACGGCGTTGATCTGAGCGAGATCCGGCGCAGCGAGCTGCGCGCCGCGGCGATCGACGCCCTGCCCGCCGAGGCGCGCATCCGCTACGCCCCGCAGTCCCCGGCCGAGCACCGGGTCACCGTGTTCACCGCCGTCGACTGCGGCTACTGCCGGCGCTTCCATGCCGAGATCGAGGGCTTTCTGGCCGCCGGCATCGCGGTCGACTACGTAATGATTCCGCTGGCCGGTCCTGGCTCGCCGGCCGAGCGGATCAGCCAGCAGGTCTACTGCGCCAGCGACCGCCAGGCAGCCTTCACCGCCGCCACCTTCGGCAAGCCCTTCGAGGCCCCGGACTGCGAGTCCGCCTACCCGCAGGGCCTGGCCCTCGCGCAGCGGCTGGGCTTTGGCACCACGCCGACCATCGTCGCCGCCGATGGACGCGTGCTGGGCGGCTACCTGGACCCCGCAAGCCTGAAGGCGCGGCTGGCCGAGGCGCGCTGAATTGCGCTGAATTGCGCCCGGCAGGATGCCGCCGCGGCCG
>CAYGMG010000159.1:0-3818 GCA_964350895.1 uncultured Lysobacter sp. | reverse complement strand
GCGGCGGCAGCCGTTGGCTGGGTCCGCTACGACCGCGAGCAGATCGCTTCCAGCGGCGCCCGCTCCCTGGCCGACTTCCTGCGCCAGCTGCCGCTGAACCTGCAGGGCTCGCTGCGCTCGGCACGGACCGAGATCGACCTCGGCCACGCCGGCATCGACCTGCTCGGCGCGGGCCCCGAGCGCACCCTGGTCCTGCTCGACGGCCAGCCCCTGCCAGACTCCGCGGTGACCGGACGCGGGGCCAATATCGAATGGCTGCCGCTGGCCGCGATCGAACTGATCGAGATCCTGCCGCGCTCGGCCGCCAGCCGCTTCGGCGGCCGTGCCGCGGCCGGCGTGGTCCGCCTGCATTCGCGCAAGTCGGACGGCGCCAGCGCCGAGATCGGGTGGCATGCGCCGGAGCGCGGCGGCGGCCTGCAGCGCGAGGCCAGCGCGCGCCTTGGCGGACATCAAGGGGACTGGCGGGCGAGCGTAGCTGCCTATGTGCAGTCGCAGGATTCGCTCGGCTATCCGGACCGACCGACCCTGTCCACCGGAGGGCTGTCGACCTTCTCCAACAACCTCCTGCAGGCGATCCCCGTATCATCGGGCACGGCCTTCGGCTTTCGGCCCAGCAGATTCATTAGCCATCCAGAATTCGGCTCGGCCTTGCCCGGACCCAGCGCCTGCGCGACGCCGTTCCTGCGCGAGGGGCCGCTCTGCTTCTACGATTTCCGCGACGTATCGACCCTGGAGCCCGCTCTGGAACGGCGCCACCTAGCGGCCAGCCTGGGCTGGTCGGACGGCTCCGGCGCCGAGTTTCATCTGCGCGCGCTGGCCAACCGTCAGCGCAGCGAGGCGCGCTTTGCCGCGGATGCCAGCACACCCCAAGGCGCGGTCCAGCTCTTCATCCCGGTTGGCTCACCCAATCATCCGGCATTGCGCTTCCCTGACCTGGGTTACGACCCCAGCACACCGTTCTTCATCCGCCACCGCATGCTCACCCTCGGCCCGCGACGCGTGCTGGCCGACCAGGACAGCTACCAGACCACGGCGGAATGGCGTCAGCCGCTGCAGGCCTGGGATCTCCGAACGAGCTTCGCGGCAGGCACCAGCGACCTGACCCAGTACTCACCGAACCGGATCGACGCTGATGCGGCGCAGGCTGCGGTGGTCTCAGGCGAATACGATCTGTACACCCCGCTGACCCAGCCGACGGACCTGATCGAGCGAATCAGGACCCGCTATGAACGCCGCGGCCATAGTCGCCTGCAGACGCTCCAGTTCGCCGCTCAGCGCACCGATCCATGGTCGTGGTCAAAATACTCCCTCTCGCCCCATGCCTCCGTCGGCCTGCAGCGCGAGGACTACTTCGACCGCGGTGACCCGCGCCTGCTGGCGATGCCGCAGTCCGTCCGGAACGGCAATCTGGCTGACGGCAAGCGGTTGACACGCAATGTGCAGGCCGGCGCGCTGCTGGCCCTCGGCGAGACGATCGACCTCGATACAGGCGTCAGATGGGAGAAGGCCGGCGCCACTGCCTGGCGCTCCAATCTCGGACTTGGGCTCACTTGGCGCGTCTCAGACGCATGGCAGGCCTCGCTACATGCGGAACGCAGCTATCGCCCGGCCGATATCTCCATCGACGCCCAGCGGCCGGTCAGCACCGTTGCCTTCATCTTCCCCACCCCCTTCTGCGGGACACCCGGTTTCTGCAGCGCGAACGTTGAGAACGCGATTGTTCGCAACCCGGCGCTGCGCCCAGAGCGACACACGATGTGGAATGCGGCGCTGACGTGGCAACCGTCTCCGGCTCTGCGCCTTGAGCTGGCGCTTCATTCCTGGCAATTGAGGGACCAACATTCACTCATCAGCATCACCGACTTCGCTTTGTGCCTAGCCGGAACTGGCCCCTGCCCGGACGGGGTGACGCGGCTAGCACCCGGCACGCCCCTGCCCAATCCCGGGTTGGGTCTAGCTGGCTGGGGCGTGGAGTCTTTCCCCGAGCTGGTCTTTAACAATTCGATGCAGCGCGCCGTGGTCAATCAGGGCGGCGTCGACCGCCGCACCGCCTCGCTACAGGGCGAATGGCTGGCGGGGGAATGGGCCGGCGGCGCGCTGCGCCTGCGCGGTGTTTGGGTCCGCCTGCTCAGCGAGCGGCTCGTAGTCCCAAGGCGCGACGACTACACCGACACCCACCCGCGCCAGCGCGCCAGCCTGTCCGCCAGCTGGGAGCGCGGCGCCCATGCGCTGAGCTGGCAGACGCGCTTTGTCGACCGCACGCTGTCCTTCAACGGCCAGGAGCTGCGCCGCGGCTTCGGTGATCCCGATCTGCCGAGCACGCTTGGAAGTCACACCCAGCATGACCTGCAGTGGCGCTGGCAGCTGGCCGCACGGTCCACGCTGCGGCTCGGGGTGTTGAACCTCGCCGACCGCAAGCCGCCGATCGATCCGCTCGCTGGCATCTACGACCCGCTGCAGACCGACGGCTATCTGCGCACGGCCTATCTGCGCTGGGAGCAGTCCTTCTGAGCGCCCCAAGGCGCCGCCGCGCTGCCCGCAAATCGCCACACGCCCAGTTGACCCTGCGCGAGCCCTGCCACGCCATCGGAGCCTGACATGCACCAGCCGCATCGCCGCCACCTGCTCGCCTTCCTTGCCACCAGCGCGCTGTACTTCTGCCTACCGCTGCAGGCTATCGGCCGTCCGGCGCGCGACCGGGCCGAACGGCTGACCGCGCTGGAGCGCGCAAGCGGCGGGAGACTTGGCGTACACGTGCTGGACACCGGCAACCCGGCCAGCGCCTACGGCCATCGCAGCGATGAGCGCTTTGGCATGTGCTCGACCTTCAAGCTGCTGCTGGCCGGCATGGTCCTGCAGCAAGCCGAGGCCGGCCTGCTCGACCTTGAGCGCCCGATCCGCTTTGGCCGCGCCGACCTGGTGCCCTATGCGCCGGTCATCGAAGCACACCTGGAAACCGGCGAACTGAGCATCGCCGAGCTTGCCCGTGCGGCGCAGACCCGCTCGGACAACGTCGCCGCCAACCTGCTGCTGCGCGAACTCGGCGGGCCTGAAACCTTCACTTCTCGTTTGCGCGAATGGGGCGATGCGGTCACCCGACTTGATCGCATCGAGCCATCGCTGAACCTCGTGCCGCCGGGCGAGCTGCGCGACACCAGCACACCGCGGGCGATGGCCGAAAGCGTGGCGCGTCTGGTAGCCGGCGATCTGCTCGGCGATGCCTCACGCCAGCGCCTGCGCCAATGGCTGATCGACACCGACACCGGCCTTGCCCGCCTGCGCCGCGGTTTTCCCTCGGACTGGGTGGCCGGAGACAAGACCGGCACCGCCGTGCATCCTTCCATGCCCAACCGGCACAACGACGTCGCCGTGGTCTGGCCGCCCGACGCCGCACCGTTGGTCATCGCCGCCTTCTACGAAGCTCCTGAACACTTTTCTTCGCCGAGAGCGGAAGACGAGGCCGTGCTTGCCGATGTCGGTCGCGTGGTTGCCAGGGCCAGCAGCCAGACAGAGACTGCGGACGGCTGAAACACGGCCCACGCAGCCGCTGTCGATGCAAGGTCAACACGACCAGCCGATGGAAAGTACAGCCAGCGCTGGCGCCGCCCATCTCCGTCCCGCATGCCGGCAGGCCGCGCTTGATTCCGCCCTCACCCAGACCTCGACGGCGCACTGCGAAGTCCGCCTCGGGCGCAAATTTGCCGTTCGCGGATCAGGTCGGCGAGCTGTTGTGGGAGCGGATCGTATCCGCGACCGCGACGTCTCGATCTAACCGCAGTCAGTGGCAAGCCTGTCGCGCTGCGGTCGCGGATACGATC
>CAYGMG010000158.1:0-9154 GCA_964350895.1 uncultured Lysobacter sp. | reverse complement strand
CGATAGCTACAACGTGCTGAACAGTAAAGGAAAGTTCTGGGGAGACCTCAGGTCCGAGACGCGCCCTACGGGGATTCGCGAACGCGCGGCGAACGGCAACAATGCGCCCGAAGTTTCCGGCCACGCGCGCGATCCCCATTGCCTTTTGCCCTCGCCTTGTTGCCTTCGACTTGCCTTCGACCTGCGAGAAGGCTGCGTCCACCGCGCCCGTGATAGCGCGGAAATCAGGTGTTCTGGATCACGATCTTGGGCATGCCGAAGGCCTTGCTGCGGCCTTGTTCGGAGAGCCTGGCCGCGGCGCAGCGGGCGATGTGCCGGTAGCGGGAGGTGAGTTCGGAGTCGGGTTCGGCGATTACCGTCGGCACGCCGCCGTCGGCCTGCTCGCGGATGCGGATATCCAGCGGCAGCGATCCGAGCAGGGGCACCCCATACTGTTTCGACATCGCCTCGCCGCCGCCGCTGCCGAAGATGTGTTCGGCATGGCCACAGTTCGAGCAGATGTGGATCGCCATGTTCTCGACGATGCCGAGCACCGGCACCGAGACCTTCTCGAACATCTTCAGCGCCTTCTTGGCGTCAAGCAGAGCGATGTCCTGCGGTGTGGTGACGATGATCGCCGCCGACAGCGGCACTCGCTGGCACAGGGTCAGCTGGATATCACCGGTGCCCGGCGGCAGGTCGATGATCAGGTAGTCGAGCTCGTCCCAGGCTGTCTCGTTGAGCAGCTGCTGCAAGGCCTGGGTGACCATCGGGCCGCGCCAGATCATCGGCGTGTCCTCGCCGACCAGCAGGCCGATCGACATCGCCTGCAGACCATGGTTGGTCTTCGGGGTGATGGTCTTGCCGTCGGGGCTGTCCGGCTTGCCCTCCAGTCCCAGCATGCGCGGGATGCTGGGACCGTAGATGTCGGCATCCAGGACGCCGACCCTGGCCCCCTCAGCCTGCAGGGCCAGGGCGAGGTTCACCGACGTGGTCGACTTGCCCACGCCGCCCTTGCCCGAAGCGACCGCGATGATGTTCTTCACCCCAGGCAGCGGCGCCAGCCCCTCCTGCACGCTGTGCGCCGCGACCCGCTGGCGCAGCACCAGTTCAAGACTGCGTTCCTGCAGCAGCGGGGCCAGTATCTGCCGCACCTCGGCCTCCAGCGCGGCTCGCCAACCGGCGGCCGGATACGTCAGGACCAGCTCGACCAGTACCCGCGAAGGCTCGACGACTACGGTCTTCACATATTCGTTCTGGCGCAGATCGCGCCCGTTGTGGGGGTCGACAATCCCCTCCAGCGCGACACGAACTTCCTGTTCATTCAGTGGCATAGCGACATCTCCGGACATTGGCGCACGGCGCAATGCTACTGGAAGGTCCGTCGAAACGAGCTTCTCAGTCGCTACGCCGTGTTTCTTAACGCCTCAATGACTGTTATGTTTCCGTTCAGCCCGCACGACATTCGGCATGGATAGCCGGTGCGTGGCGACTCCCCGTTTACCCGAAACGAGACGCCAACAATGAAGATCGAACAACTCCTGGTACGGCGCCCGCTCGCCGTAGCCCTGAGCGCGGTACTCGCCGCGTCCTTCGCCCCGGCGGTTCTCGCGCAGTCCGAGCAGGACGCCGAGGACACCTCCGAGCAGGCAGCCAATGAAACGGCCACCGGCGAAGAAGCAACCCTTGAGCGCGTGCAGGTCACCGGCTCGCTGGTTCGCCGCCTCGAATACGAGAGCATCTCTCCGGTCCAGGTCATCAGCGCCGACACCAGTGTCGAGCTGGGCCAGATCGAAACCGCCGAGATCCTGCAGCAGTCCAGCGTCGCCGCCGGCTCCACGCAGATCTCCAACCAGTTCTCCGGCTTCGTCGTCGAGGGCGGCACCGGCGTGCAGACCCTGTCGCTGCGCGGCCTTGGCGCCCAGCGCACCCTGGTCCTGCTCGACGGCCGTCGTCCGGGCCCTGCGGGCACCCGCGGCCAGGTCGGCGCGTTCGACCTCAACGTGATCCCGAGCACCATCCTGCAGCGCGCAGAAATCCTCAAGGACGGCGCCTCGTCGACCTACGGTTCCGACGCCGTCGGCGGTGTGGTCAACCTGATCACCCGCTCCAGCGTCGACCGTCCGGTCCTGACCGCCGACATCCGCGCCCCGTTCCAATCGGGCGGCGAGGCCTTCACGGTCTCCGGCGCAACCGGCTGGAACTTCGACAACGGCAGCGTCATGGCCGCCTTCGAGTGGTACGAAGAGCGCGCGCTGAAGATCGCTGACCGCGACTTCTTCGAATGTCCGCAGGACCTGTTCTTCGACACCTCGGGCAACCGCATCGACCGTGAGGATCGCTCGATCCTCGCCGGCACCGATCTCGGCGGCTGCACCAGCGGCAACCTGTATGCCAACACGGTCATCGACGCCTTCACCGGCCTGCGCTACATCCCCTCGCCGGATGGCAGCACGGTCGGCCTGATCCCGGGCTACCGCCCGCGCGGCAACCGCAGCTATGCGCAGGCCCCGCAGGCGTTCTACGAGGACGTGCTGAACTTCGACTTCTATGGCCAGCAGCAGGTCATCGACGAGCAGGAGCGCCTGAGCTTCTTTGCCAAGTCGGACATCACCCTTGGCAACGACATCCGCTGGGACACCACCGTCCTGGTCAACAAGCGCGAGACCAACAGCGCCCGCTTCCGCCAATTCTTCCCGCTGGTCGGCGGCGCCACCGCGCCGGCGAACTTCCGCTACGCCGGCAGCCCCAACTACGTGGCCGCCGTGCCCTCGGGCGTTGCCCAGCCGGTCATCCCGTTCCGCTCCGACTCGAGCATCGACGTCGACTACCGCTACATCGCCACCGGCCTTGAAGGTGCGTTCGACGGCGACAAGTACTGGGTGTGGAATATCGACGCCTCGTACACCCGCTCCGACGGTGACTACAGCTCGCTGGGCATCGTTGCCTCGCGCTCGGGTGACGTCCGCTTCGACAATAACGCGCCGACCCTCGACTACTTCTCTCCGCGCATCCTGAGCGGTGAGGGTATCGACGATCTTCAGGCGGCCATCGGCCAGTTCGACACCGGCAACACGGTGTACGACCAGAGCGTGATCAGCGCCGTGTTCTCCGGCGATCTGTTCGAGCTGCCGGCCGGCATTGCCGGCGCCGCGGTGGGCATCGAGCACCGCCGCTTCTCGATCGACGACCAGCCGGGCACGCTGTCGCGCAATGGCGACCTGTGGGGCCAGTCTTCGGCCCAGGTCACCAAGGGCGACGACGACGTGTCGGAAATCTTCGGCGAGGTTGAAGTGCCGCTGCTGGCCGGCCTGCCGGCGATCGAGTCGTTCACCGTGAACGCCTCGGCACGAGCCTTCCAGTACGACTCGGTGGATGACTCCGACGAAGTGTGGAAGGCCGGCTTCGGCTGGCAGGTGATCCCGTCGGTGCGCATCCGCGGCACCAAGGGCACTTCCTACCGCGCCCCGGGCCTGTTCGAGCTGTTCCTCGGCGACCAGACCGCGTTTGTATCGCAGCTGGCGATCGATCCCTGCATCAACTGGGGCGAGAGCAACAACCAGTTCGTTCGCGCCAACTGCGCGGCCGAAGGCATCCCGGACAACTATGCCGGCGGCGCCTCCTCGGCCACGGTGATCTCCAGCGGTGGTCAGGGCCTGCTGAACCCGGAAACCTCCGAGGCCAAGACCCTGGGTATCGTCTTCACCCCGACCTTCGCCGACATCAGCGTCTCGTTCGACTACTTCGAGTTTGAAGTGCGCGACCAGATTAGCCAGCTCGGCTCGGGCTCGATCCTCGGCGGCTGCTACGGCTCGCCGGTGTTCCCGAACGCCTTCTGCAACCTGTTCACCCGCAACCCGGCCAATGATCCGACCTCGCCGTTCGCGATCACCAATGTCCGCAGCGCGTACCTGAACGTGGACAAGCAGCTGGTTCGCGGTTACGACATGCTGTTCCGCTACGAGCGTGACTTCGCCTTCGGCAACTTCGAGTTGGAGAGCCAGGTCACCTACACCATGGAAGACGTCTCCCAGCTGTTCGATTCGGCCCAGGCCAGCGGCTTTGATCGTATCGACCGCAACGGCGACATCAGCCGTCCGAAGCTGGTCGGCAACCTGCGTGCCGCCCTGTCGCGCAACGACTGGACCTACACCTGGTTCATGAACTACGTCGACGAGACCCGCGCGCTGGAGCTCGACCCGATCACCACCTACTTCGGTCGTCCGAACTCGGTGCGTGACGTGGTCGCCGACGACCGCCTCTACCACGGTGCCTCGGTGCGCTACAGCCAGAACGACTGGGACATCCTGGTCGGCGTGAACAACATTTTCGATGCGGATCCGCCGAACGTCTCGTCCGGCGTGGCCACCCGCTACGGCAATGTCCCGGCCTTTGCCACCCAGTACGACTGGCTGGGCCGTCGCGCGTTCTTCCGCTTCAGCTATCGCTTCTGATAGCCGCGGCCATCGCGTAAGCCACGGACGGCCGGGGATCTCTCCGGCCGTTCGTGTTTGCGGGCCACGCATCGACCGCAGCTCACGCGACGCTGCGTTCCGCGCACTGATCATTGGCCAACGCCTCTCTGCTCCACTATCGTCAGAACGCTGCACATTGAAGGAAGCCATCGTGAAGAACCTGCTCCGATACTCGCTGCTCTGCACCGCCCTGGGCGCCGCTGGCGCCGGCGTGGCACGCACCCCCATTCCGATCGAGTCGTTCGCCACCCCGCCGCAGATCCAGTCGGTCTCGATGAGCGCCGACGGCCGCAACATCGTCGCTCTGGTCAAGAGTGCCGGCGGTGAGGAGGGCGATATGGCCCTTGCCACCTGGAGCGTCGACAACCTGTCCGCCCCGCCCAAGCTGACCGCCTCCGGCGACAAGATGAAGTTCATCGGCGCTTCGGCGCTCAAGGCCGACCGCGTCCTGGTGTTCGCACGCCAGGAGTGGACCGGCGCGCTGGACGGCTGTGGCGAGGGCAAGTCGACCGGCTCGACCAAGACTTTCGTGTCAAAGACCTACCTCACCGACGTCGATCACAAGAAGTTCGACGAGGCCTTCGAATCCAACGCCCGGCGCACCGGCATCAGCAAGCAGATGCAGCGCTGCCTTGAGCTGACCGGCACCGCGAACCTGGTCAGCACCCTGCCGCTTGACCCCGAGAACGTCATCGTCCGCCAGCTCAACGAGATGACGCTGAGCTCGGAGTACGTGCTTTACAACCTGAAGACGGACGAGGCGACCTCGCTGTTCCGCGCCAACAGCCGCACCACCCCTGGACTGTTCAATCCACGCAACGGCGAGGTGCTGACCAAGTCCGAGCTGGAGCAGACCTCGAGCAAGGAGTTCGTGCAGAAGATCTACCTGCGCAAGCCGGGCACCGAGGAGTTCGAGCTGCACGACAATCTGACCCGCAGCATCGCCGACCGCTACAGCATCGACTTCGTCGGCATCGACGAGGGCAGCGGCAAGTACTACGTGCTCACCGATCTGTTCGCCGACCGCGTCGAAGCGCGCATGTACGACCCGGTGGCGCGCAAGTTCGATGACGAGGCCCTGGTCGCGCATCCGGAGTTCCCGATCGGGAACCTGGTCCTTGGCAGCCGGCCCAGCGACTTCAACCAGGTCATCGGCTTCAGCACCGCGGGCATGGTGCCCGAGACGATCTATGTCGACCCCGAGCTGCGCGCCATCCATGAGGCGCTGAAGAAGCTAAAGCCGGGCCAGATGGTTTCCATCTCCGGCTACAACGATGACCGTTCGCGGGTGCTGTTCAGCACCCAGAGCCACCGTCACCCGCCGGCCTTCCACGTCCTGCTCGACCGCAAGAAGGTCATCACCCTTGGCAGCTCGCGGCCGTCGATCAACCCCGAAGACATCGGTGAGCAGCGCTGGGTGACCTACAAGGCGCGTGACGGCAAGACCATTCCCGGCATCCTCGACCTGCCGGCAGGCTGGAGCAAGGAAGACGGTCCGCTGCCGACCGTGATCCATCCCCACGGCGGCCCCTGGGCGCGCGACTTCGGCGGCTGGGACGGCTCGGGCTGGGTGCCCTTCCTGACCTCGCGCGGCTATGCCGTGCTGCGTCCGCAGTACCGCGGCTCCAGCGGCCTTGGCCGGGACCTGTGGATCTCCGGTGACAGCGAATGGGGCCAGAAGATGCAGGACGACAAGGACGACGGCGCGGCCTGGCTGGTCGAACAGGGCATCGCCGACGCCGACCAGCTGATCATCTTCGGCTACTCCTATGGCGGTTTCGCTGCCGCCGCGGCCGTGGTGCGTCCGGACAGCCCCTACCAGTGCGCCATCTCCGGCGCGCCGGTGACCGACCTTGGCCGGCTTGGCGCCTCGTGGAGCGACAGCCGCATCCAGCGCATCCTGCAGGGCCGCACGGTCCGTGGCATGGATCCGATGAAGAACACCGACAAGGCCAATATCCCGGTCCTGCTGTACGTCGGTGACCGCGACGTACGCACTCCTGCCTGGCATGCCAAGGACTTCTACGACGCGGTCAAGGACAAGGTCCCGGCGAAGTTCGAGCTGATCGCCGACCAGCCGCACAGCTTCCCCTGGTACCCGCGCCATCTGCGCACCCAGCTGTCGCTGATGGAGGACTTCCTCAACGGCCCCTGCCGTAGTGGCAAGTCCGACTCGATGGCCGCGACGCGCTAAGCCTTCGTGACATCGCCCTGGCGAACCCGGCTCCGGCCGGGTTCGTTTTTTCCGGCAGCCGCTGCCGATCTGGGATAATCCCCGGCCGCTTGTAAAGATACCTTGCCCATGACTGCTTCACCTGCCCTGCTGGTTTCCTGCGCCCTGCCCTACGCCAACGGCCATCTGCACCTGGGCCATCTGGTCGGCTACATCCAGGGCGACATCTGGGTACGCGCGCAGCGCATGCAGGGCCGTCATGCGCGCTTCGTCTGCGCCGACGACACCCACGGCACGCCGATCATGCTGGCGGCAGAGAAAGTTGGACAGACGCCCGAGCAGTTCATCGCTGCGATCAAGGCCAGCCACGAGCGCGACTTCGCCGACTTCCTGGTCAAGTGGGACCAGTACCGCTCCACCCACGACCCGGAGAACCGCGCGCTGACCGAGCGCATCTGGGCCGCGCTCAAGGATGGCGGACACATCGCCAGCCGTTCCATCGAGCAGTTCTACGATCCAAGCAAGCAGATGTTCCTGCCGGACCGCTACATCAAGGGCGAGTGCCCGCGCTGCGGCACGCCCGACCAGTACGGTGACAACTGCGAACACTGCGGCGCAACCTACTCGCCAACCGAGCTGAAGAACCCGCGCTCGGCAGTCTCCGGCGCCACGCCCGAGCTGCGCGAGTCGCTGCATTTCTTCTTCAAGCTGGGCGATTTCGAGAACGCGCTGCGCGAGTGGCTCAAGGCCGATGTCGCGCATTCCGGGGTCAAGGCCAAGCTGCGCGAATGGCTGGACTCCGACGGCGGCCTGCGCGACTGGGACATCTCCCGCGACGCGCCCTACTTCGGCTTCGAGATTCCCGGCGAGCCGGGCAAGTTCTTCTATGTCTGGCTGGATGCGCCGATCGGCTATCTGACTGCCCTGCAGGCGCAATGCGCTGCCGACGGCGGTGACTTCGAGTCGCTGATGCAGCCAGGCGCGCACGCCGAGCTGCACCATTTCATCGGCAAGGACATCGTCAACTTCCACGGCCTGTTCTGGCCGGCGGTGTTGCACGGCGCCGGCTGGCGCCAGCCCAGCGCCCTGCACGTCAACGGGTATCTGACCGTCAACGGCGCCAAGATGAGCAAGTCGCGCGGCACCTTCATCCAGGCCCGCACCTACCTCGACTCGGGCCTCAACCCCGAGTACCTGCGCTACTACTTCGCCGCCAAGTCCTCCGGCGGCGTCGACGACCTCGACCTCAACCTCGAGGACTTCGTGCAGCGGGTGAACTCCGACCTGGTCGGCAAGTTCGTCAATATCGCCAGCCGCTGTGCCGGCTTTCTCGGCAAGCGCTTCGACGGCCGGCTCAGCGCCAGGCCCAGCGCGGCAGCGCTCGAGTTCTACCGCAACTCGCATGCAAGCCTGTCGCGCGACTGTCTGACCCAAGGCCACGGCTACGCAGCCGGCAACTTCATCGAGGCGATCCGCAGCATCATGGCGGTCGCCGACGCCACCAACGAGCTGATCGCCGCCAAGGCGCCGTGGCAGCTGGCAAAGCAAGAAGGCCAAGAGGCTGAGCTGCACGACATCTGCTCGCTGGCGCTCAACCAGTTCCGTCTGCTGGCCGGCTTCCTCGCCCCGATCCTGCCCGCCACCGCCCGCCGCGCTGCCGAGATCCTCAACGCACCGCTTGATCGATTCGATGCGCTGGCGGAGCCGCTGGTCGATCACGCCATCCAGCCTTACCAGGCCCTGCTCACCCGCGTCGATCCCAAGCAGATCGAAGCGATGATCGAAGCCAGTCGCGAGTCGATGCCGGGCGAAGCCAGCCCCACCCAGGCCAGCGCTGCCGCGACCGCGATGACCCTCGAAGCGAAGCCAAGCAACAAGGCCAAGGACGACCCCGCTGTGACCAATCACGAATCACCCATCACCAATCACGTCTCCATCGCCGACTTCGCCAAGCTCGACCTGCGCATCGGCAAGGTCATCGAGTGCGCTTACGTAGAAGGCTCGGACAAGCTGCTGCGTTTCAAGCTCGACGCCGGCGAACTGGGCGAGCGGCAGATCTTCTCCGGCATCCGCGCCAGCTATGCCGAGCCGGACAAGCTGGTCGGGCGCAACGTGGTATTCATCGCCAACCTCGCCCCGCGCAAGATGCGCTTCGGCCTGTCAGAAGGGATGATCCTGTCCGCCGGTTTCGACGGCGGCGGCCTGTTCCTGCTGGATGCCGATGACGGCTCTGCCGCAGGCATGCCCGTGCGCTGATGACCGCGGCACGCCCCTGCCGCGCCGGCAGCCAGCTCGCTGGCGATCGCAACGCTGCGCGGCTGGGTCCTGCTGGCATGCCTGCCCCAGCCCGCTTCCCTGCACGGCATTGCTGTAGGAGCCAGCTTGCTGGCGATCAGTGGGATGCGTCTTGCAGCGGTGGCGCTTCTAGCTTCTGTTGCAAGATGAACAGCGTTTCGATCTGCCCTGCGGGCAGCTCGAGTCACTTCTCTTTGCGTGGCCAAAGAGAAGTAACCAAGAGAAAGGCCAC
>CAYGMG010000157.1:0-9159 GCA_964350895.1 uncultured Lysobacter sp. | reverse complement strand
AAGGACGCCGAGCCGGTCAAGTACGAGGTCGACAAGGCCACCGGCGCGATCTTCGTCGACCGCATCCTGTCGACGCCGATGCGCTATCCGTGCAACTACGGCTACGTCCCGCACACCCTGTGCGGCGACGGCGACCCGGTCGACGTGCTGGTGGTCCTGCCCCTGCCCCTGGTGCCGGGCTCGGTGATCCGCTGCCGCCCGGTCGGCGTGCTGAACATGACCGACGAGGCCGGCGGCGACGAGAAGCTGCTCGCGGTACCGGTGGACAAGGTCTTCGCCGGCTACTCGCATATCGCCGATATCGGTCACGTCTCGGCCCACTGGCTGGAGCGCATCGGCCACTTCTTCGAGCACTACAAGGACCTGGAAAAGGGCAAGTGGGTGCGCATCGATGGCTGGGGCGGCGCCGATGAGGCAAAGCGGATCATCCACGAATCGATCGCCCGCTTCGACGCCTCGCCGGAGAAGCCGAACTTCTGAGCCGCCGCTCGCGGCCGGCTCCCTGCTTCGTGATGCACTGCAGTGACCACCCAGCGCTCCTTGCGGTAGTCTTTCGGACCTGTGCCCGGTGCATACGCCGGGCGGCAACTGGAGGGCGGTCGTGATCGTACTGGTCGTGGGACGGGATGCCAGCCTCAACGAGGGCATCGTGGCGGCGCTCGAGGACCTTGGGGTCGACTGGACCCTGCAGTTCTGCGCGGACGCCACGTCGGCGCTTAGCTATGCACAGGCCAATCGGATCGATGTCGTGCTCACCGAGCTGCGCCCGGTCGGCATGGAAGGCACCGCCCTGCTAGAGCGCATCCGCGGCCACCACCCCGAAGCAGCGCGCATCATGCTGCTCGACGAGAGCGAAGAGTCGCAGGCGATGAAGGCGCTGGGCAGCGCCCACCGCCTGCTGAACAAGCCGTTGCGTGCCGAAGAGCTGCTCGAAGCGGTCGAGAGCATCGACGAGCTGCGCGAGATCCTGACCTCGCCCGAGCTGCAGAAGTCGGTCGGCAAGATCGACAAGCTGCCGCCGCCGCCCAAGCTTTATCTGGCCCTGACCCGCGCCCTGGACGATCCGGACGTCTCGCCGGCCTCGCTCGCCACCCTGATCCAGCAGGATCCGGCGATGGCGGCCAAGGTGCTGCGGCTGTGCAACTCGGCCTACTTCTCCGGCGGGCGCACCATTTCCGATATACGTACCGCGGTTATCCGCCTCGGCCAGCAGATCCTGCGCCGGATGGTGCTGGCCAGCGAAGTGTTCGGAGAGTCGATCAACACCGCCGTGGACCGCGACGCGATGCGCCATCGCGCCCTGCTCAGCTCGCAGCTGGCGGCCAAGCTGCTCGCCGGCAGCAGCGCCGAGCTTGCCTCGACCGCAGCCCTGCTCGCCGAGGTCGGCATGCTCCTTCCCGGGGTGCAGTACCTCAACAAGGACGGCGAGCTGGAAGGCGAGGGTCCGCACTACGCGGACGCGGGTGCCTACCTGCTCGGCATGTGGGGACTGCCGATGCCGATCGTCGAGGCGGTCGCCAACCACGCCCAGCCGTCGCGCTCCAAGGCCCGGGGCTTCTGGGTCGGCGGCGCGGTGCATGTGGCCCGGGCGCTGATCTCCAAGCAGCCCATCGACGAGGACTACCTGCGTCAGGTCGGCATGCTCGACAGGCTGCCGGCCTGGCAGAAGCTGGCCGATGACATCCTCGAGCAGAGCAACGACTGAGGCCGCGATTGCGGCGCCATCGGGCCGGCCCCGGAAAACGGGCTACAGGCCGCCCGCTGCCTGGGCCACGGCGCGAAACAACGCGCGGCCCTTGTTCATGGTCTCCTCCCACTCGGACTGCGGGTCGCTGTCGTAGACGATGCCGGCACCGGCCTGCACGTGCAGCCTGCCGTCCTGGATCACCGCGGTTCGGATGGCAATCGCGGTGTCCGCATCGCCATGCCAGCCGAGATAGCCGATCGCCCCCGAGTAGATATTGCGCTTGACCGGCTCAAGCTCGCGGATCACCTCCAGCGCGCGGATCTTCGGTGCACCGCTCACGGTTCCCGCGGGGAAGGTGGCGCGCAGCACATCGGCGTAGCTGAGGTCCGGCTGCAGCCGGCCGGTGACCTCGCTGACGATGTGCATGACGTGGCTGTAGCGCTCGATCACGAACTGCTCGCCGACCTTGACGCTGCCGGCCTTGGCGACCCGTCCGACATCATTGCGCCCGAGGTCGATCAGCATCAGGTGCTCGGCGCGCTCCTTGGGATCGGCCAGCAGCTCGGCTTCCAGCGCAGCGTCCTGTTCAGGCGTGGCACCGCGCGGCCGGGTCCCGGCGATCGGTCGCACGGTCACCTCGCCGTCCTTGAGCCGGACCAGGATCTCTGGCGAGCTGCCGACCACCTGGGTCGCCCCGAGGTCAAGGAAGTACATGTAGGGCGAGGGGTTCATCGCGCGCAGCGCGCGATAGACATCGACCGGCCGGGCGCGGAACGGCACCGACATCCGCTGGCTGAGCACCACCTGGAAGATGTCGCCGGCGCGGATGTACTCCTTGGACTGCTCCACCGCGGCGATGAAACCCTCGCGAGTGAAGCCGGAGATGAAATCGGACTCGTCGACCAAGGCCGGATCGAGCACGTCAGGGTAGCTGGCGCCGGCGTGGCGCAACCGATGGGTCAGCGCATCCAGCCGCCGCTGCGCCCGCGCCAGCGCCTGCGGCTCGGCCGGATCGGCGTGCACTACCAGGTACAGACGGCCCTTGAGGTTGTCGAATACCGCGACCTCCTCGCTGAGCATCAGGAAGATGTCCGGACTGCCGAGCTGATCGGGCTTGTCGCCGCCGGCCAGCCGATCCTCGATGTAGCCGATGCACTCGAAGCCGAACCAGCCGACCAGGCCGCCGCTGAAGGCCGGCAGGCCATCCAGCTGCGGAACGCGGAAGGACTGGCGCAGACGTTCGACCTCGGCCAGCGGGTCGGCAACCTCGCGACGCTCAACGGTCTCGCCGTGCTCGGCAATCTCCAGCGTGTGGCCGCGGAACGCGTAGCTGCGCTGGCAAGGCAGGCCGATGATCGAATGCCGGCCCCAGGTCTCGCCGCCCTCCACCGACTCCAGCAGATAGGTGTTCGGACCGTCGGCGAACTTCAGGTAGACCGAGAGCGGCGTGTCGAGGTCGGAAAGCACCTCGCGCACCACCGGTATGCGGTTGTAGCCGGCGGCGGCAAGATCGGCGAACTGCTGGGCGTCCATGGACTCGTTGGAATGCGGCGGCCCGCGAGTATGCCAGCGCCGACCGGCCCGGCTAAAGCGGATAGGGTGCCGGAGGCAGCTCGCGGTAGGCCGAGCGCAGTGCTTCCGACCAGCCGGCGCGCAGGGCGTGGAAGTAGGCATCGTCTTCGGTGATCCGCCAGGAGCGCGACAGGTCGAGGCTGTCCTTGGGATACACGGTCAGGTCCAGCGGCAGTCCGACGCCGAGGTTCGAGCGCAGGGTCGAGTCCATCGAGATCAAGGCAAGCTTGACTCCGTCCTGCAGCGGCGTCTCCGGGCCGACCGCGCGGTCGAGGATCGGCTTGCCGTACTTGTGCTCACCAACCTGCAGGAAGGGCGTGTCATGGGTGGCGGCAATGAAGTTGCCCGCGGCATAGATCTGGAACAAGCGCATGGTGCGGCCGGCCAGCTGGCCGCCGAGCAGGATCGAAACATCGAAGCTGATCCCCTGCTCCTTCATCGCCGGTCCCTGCGAGTGAAACACCTGGCGTACCGCGGCGCCGACCAGGGAGGCCGCGGCAAACATCGAGTGCACGCTGTAGATGGTCTCCACCTGCCCGCTCTCGGGGTGCTCAAGACCCTCCTGGACCAGATTGATCACCGCCTGCGAGACCGCCAGGTTGCCGGCGGTCATGGCGACGATGGCCCGGTCTCCCGGGCGATGGAAGATGTGTTGCTTGCCGAACACCGAGATGTTGTCCATCCCCGCATTGGTCCGGGTGTCGGACAGCAGGACCAGGCCGTCATTGAGAAACAGGCCAACACAATAGGTCATGGGAACTCCGCGCAACGCTCGGCTGCGAGCTTAGCGCAGGGGCGTGACCCAAGGCGACGCGGGAATCTACTGCTGCTGTGCGGTCGCCTGCGCCACGCGCACGTTGACCTCGATCGACTCCACTGCGCCGCCCCGGCGGATGCCGCGGATCGGCGCTGCGTCGCGCGCATCGCGCCCCACGGCGACACGCACATAGGCTTCGTTGGGGCACATCCGGTTGGCCGCATCGAAACCGACCCAGCCCAGGGCACCGAGGAACAGCTCGCACCAGGCATGGCTGGCCGGCGACACCGACTCGCCATCCAGCCACATGTATCCAGACACATAGCGCGCCGGCGTGCCGCTCAGCCGGGCCGCGGCGATCATCGCGTGGGCATGATCCTGGCACACGCCACTGCCGTGCCCCAGGGCCTGCTCGGCGGTGGTCTCGGCGTGCGTGCTGTCGGTCTCGAAGGCGATCCGCTCGCGTACCGCCTGCATCAGCGCATGTGCCCCCGCAACGCCATCGCCGGCGTCCGCGGGAAGCTGGGCGACCAGCTGGCCAACCAGCTCGCCGGGCTCGGTCAGCGGCGAGGGGGTGAGGAAGTACATCGGCGGCAGCTGCTCGCGGGTGCCGCGCACCACGCCATGCGCCTCGGTGGTCTCGATCTCCCCGCGCAGGGCAACTTCCAGCTGCTCCACCGGACCCTCTGCGCCAAAGGTGGCCTCGGCATTGCCGAAGCCATCGACGCTGCGCGCCACAAGGGGTCTCCCGCCTACCTTGACCTGCCAGTGGATGATCCGCTGGTGGTCACACGGCGAGGGCCACAGGCGCATGGCCTGGACGATTCCGAATGCCGGGTCGGCGTAACGGTAGGTGGTGGCGTGCTCGATCCGGAGGCGCACGTCAGAACAAGTAGGCGCGGCCGATCGCCTCGCCAAGGTCGGTCGTGCGTTCAACCACGTTGCTCAGGTACTCATGCAAGCCGTCATGCATGATCGGCTCGATGCTTGCGTACTGCAGCTGCACGCGCATGCCGTGCGCGGCGCGCTTGGCCGCCGCGGCGCGCTGCGGATCGAAGTCGGTGATCCCGTCGAGGTGCTCGCCGATCCGCTGGTAGCAGTAGCACAGCGAGCGCGGGAACTCCGGACGAAGGACCAGCAGCTCGGCCACGTGCCAAGGCTGCACCTTGCCCTGGAACAGGACGCGGTAGGCGCGCCGCGCGGCAAACACGCGCAGGATCGCCAGCCACTGGTAGTAGTCGAGCACGCCGCCGACGTCCTCCACCTGCGGCAGCTCGACGTGGTACTTCACGTCGAGCAGGCGAGCGGTATTGTCGGCACGCTCGACGAACTGGCCGAGCCGGGCGAAATGGAAGCCGTCCATGCGCAGCATGGTGTTGGCGTAGACGCCCTGGAACAGGCCGGCCCGGCCCTTGACCCAGTCGAGAAAGGCCAGGGTCTCATCGGCCTCGCCGCCGCGCTTGAACTGGCGCAGCTCCAGCCAGCTGCCGTTGACCGCCTCCCACATCTCCGAGGTCAGTGCGGAGCGTGCGGCCCGCGCATTGCGCCGCGCGGTTTCGATACAGGAGACGATCGACGAGGGGTTGTCCGGATCGAAGGCCAGATAGTCGATGACGCCTGCCTCGCTGACCTCGTGATCGGGAAAGAACTTGTCGCGCGCACCCGCGGCAACGATCGCCGAGGTCCACTCGCTGCTGCCGCTGTCGTGCGGACGCAGGGAGCTCATCTGACCGGCCACATGGAGCAGCCGTGCAAGGTAGTCCGCGCGCTCCATGTAGCGCGACAGCCAGTAAAGATTGGAAGCGATCCGGGCGAGCATTCGTTATCAGTCCTCCAGCACCCAGGTGTCCTTGGTTCCCCCGCCCTGCGAGGAATTGACCACCAGTGAGCCCTCGCGCATGGCAACCCGGGTCAGGCCGCCGGGCACGATCCGCACCTTGTCGCCGCTGAGCACGAAGGGCCGCAGGTCTACGTGGCGCGGCGCAAGGCCGGACTCGACGAAGCAGGGCACCGTGGACAGGGCCAGGGTCGGCTGGGCGATATAGTCGTTCGGCTTGGCCTTGAGCTTGGCGGCGAACTCCTCGCGCTCCTTGCTGGTCGAGTGCGGGCCGACCAGCATTCCGTAGCCGCCCGAGCCATGCACCGCCTTGACCACCAGCTCCTCCAGGTGCTCGAGTACGTACTTGAGCTGCTTGGGGTCCTGGCAGTGATGGGTCGGCACGTTCTGCAGCAGGGGCTCTTCGCCGAGGTAGAAGCGGATCATCTCCGGCACGAACATGTAGACCGCCTTGTCATCGGCAATGCCGGCGCCGATGGCGTTGCACAGGGTCAGGTTGCCGGCGCAGGAGGCGTGATGCACGCCGGGCACGCCAAGCATCGACTCAGGGCGGAACACCAGCGGATCCAGATAGTCGTCGTCGATCCGTCGGTACAGCACGTCAACCCGCTGCAGGCCGCTGGTGGTGCGCATGTAGCAGACGTCGTCGCGAACCAGCAGGTCCTGGCCCTCGACCAGACTGATGCCCATCTCGTCGGCAAGGAAGGCGTGCTCGTAGTAGGCGCTGTTGTAGATGCCCGGCGTCAGCAGGGCGACCTTGGGCTCTCCATCGCAGTTCGGCGGGGCCACCGAGCGAAGGGTTTCCAGCAGCTCGTCCGGATAATGCGCGACCGGCGCCACCCGCGCACGGCGGAACACCTCGGGAAACAGCCGCTGCATCACTTCGCGGTTCTCCAGCATGTAGGAGACGCCTGACGGGGTGCGGCAGTTGTCCTCCAGCACGTAGTACTCGTCTGGCCCGGTGCGCACCATGTCGACGCCGGCAATGTGCGTGTAAACGCCATGCGGCTGCGACTGGCCGACCATTTCCGGGCGGAACTGTGGGTTCTGCAGGATCAGCTCGGCCGGCACCTTGCCGGCGCGCAGGATCTCCTGACCGTGATAGACGTCGTGGATGAAGGCGTTAAGTGCCCTGACCCGCTGCTCCAATCCGCGCGACAGGTGCTTCCACTCGGCCTGGGCGAGGATCCGCGGCACCATGTCGAACGGAATCAGGCGTTCAGGATCACCGCCCTCGGTGTAGACGGCAAAGGTGATGCCGATGCGGCGGAACAGTAACTCGGCCTCCGCGCGCTTCACCTCGCGGCGCTCGGCCGGCATCGCCTTGAGCCAGGCATCCACCAGCGCATACGGAGCGCGGGTGTCGCCGCCAAAACCCATTTCGTCGAAACCGGAGGCCAAGCGCAGATTCCCTTGCAGAAGTCTGCCTTTACCCTGCGCTCTTGGCGCCGCCGATGCAAGTCGATGCGTGCACCAAGTCGGCGTTTAGTAATGTATCGGCGCCATTCCCGAGGCAGTCAGGCATCCCCGCCCGATGCCGCCAGCGCGCGGCGCAAAGCGGCTGCCTGTTTGCCGATCCCGCGGCGCTCGTCCGCGTCCTTGCGCTGCAGGGACTTCCACTGCAGGGCGGTGCGCGGATGACGCGCAAAACGCTCCTGATGACGCTCCAGAAAGTCCCAGTAGAGGGTGGTGAACGGACACGCATCCTCGCCCACCGCGCGATCCGGCCGGAACCGGCAATCAGCGCAGTAGTTGGACATCCGCTTGATGTAGGCGCCGCTGGCGACATAAGGCTTGCTGACCATGTAGCCGCCGTCGGCGTACTGACTCATTCCCAGCACATTGGGCAGTTCGACCCACTCGACGGCGTCAACATAGACAGCCAAGAACCAGCGGTGGATCTCCTCGGGCCTGACCGCCAGCAACTGCGCGAACAGGCCGAGCACCATCAGCCGCTGGATGTGGTGCGCATGGCCAAGCCGCAGGGTTTGCCCCAGGGACTCGCGCAGGCAGACCATCTCGGTCTCGCCGCTCCAGTAAAAGTCCGGCAGCGGTTGATCGGCGCCCAGCAGGTTGGCGCTGGCGAAATCCGGCATGCACCGCCAGTAGACGCCGCGGACAAACTCGCGCCAACCGATCACCTGGCGGATGAACCCCTCGACCGCCGCAAGTGGTGCCGAGCCGTCGCGGTAGGCCTTCTCGGCGGCCTCCACGACGCGTCGCGGCGACAGCAGCTTGAGATTCATCGCCGCCGACAGTCGCGAGTGGTAGAGCCATGGCTCGCCCTGCCACATGGCGTCCTGGTAGCGGCCGAAATCCGGCAGTCGGTTGCGGATGAAGTCGTCGAGCGCAGCGCGCGCCTGCTCGGCGTTGACCGGCCAGTCGAAAGCATCGAGCGAGCCCGGGTGCTCGGCAAAGCGCTCCTCGACCTGGGCCAGCACCTTTGCGCTGATCGCATCCGGCGCGAAGGCGGCGGGAGTGGGAAGCTGGCCCGGTCCCTGCCGGCCGAAACGCGCCCGGTTGTCGGCATCGAAGTTCCACTGCCCACCGCAGGGCTCGCCGTCTTCGTCGATCAGCACCTGCTCGCGCCGACGCAGCCAGCGATAGAAGTATTCCAGACGCAGCTCGCGTCGCCCCTTGGCCCAGCCGTCGAAGTCTTCGCTGTCGCAGTAGAAATGTCGATCGGGCAGTTCGACCCATTCGCAGCCCGCGTCCTCGGCAACCTTCTTGAGCGACTCACGCAGTCGCCACTCCCCCGGCCGCACGCAGAGCACCCGTTTCGGCTGCTGGGTCTCGATGGCGGAGCGCAAAGCATCCTCCAGCGAGCCGAACTCATGCTCATCAAGCGCCAGGTAATCGAGCGGCCAGCCGCGGCCGTGCAGCGACTGACGGAAATGGCGCATTGCCGCGAGAAAGATCGCGATTCGCGGTTTGCTCGACCAGACATGGGTCGCCTCCCCAGCCACCTCGGCCATCCACAGCCGATCACGCTCCGGCTCGAAGCCATCGAACAACGCCGAATCGGCGTCCAGCTGGTCGCCGAGAATCACGCATAGGTTGCGAACTTTGCTCATGTTCTGAGTGTGCCGGCAGGGCTGTCGTGACGGCGTGTGTCGCGATGTTGGCTTTGGGCGCAAAGTGTGCGTTCGCCCGGGCCGGCGAATGAGGCCTTTTCGCATTGCTCGCGGCGGTTGTTCTTCGAAGTAGGTGCAAGATCAAGATCAAGGGCGTTTCGAACCGTCCTGCGGACGGCCCGAGTCACTTTCTCTTGTTTCGGCAAGAGAAAGTAACCAAAGAGAAGCCGAC
>CAYGMG010000156.1:0-9168 GCA_964350895.1 uncultured Lysobacter sp. | reverse complement strand
CCGCTCCCACAGAAAGCCGGCGCTATTGACGAACCTCGACGAACGGAAAATTGCGCCCACACCCGCCTTTCGCCGCTCAGCTGCTCCCAAGAAAGTCCTCGTAGCGCAGCCCCTCGCTGCTGCCGATCAGCTCCTGATCGACGAACTGCGCATGCAGCAGCTGAACCTCCCAGACCACGTCGATGCCGTGGCTGCTGCCGATCTCCTGCGGTGGGAGCAGGGCGTCGAACAGGTGGTCGAAATCGATCAGGTCGCTGAAGTAGGAGGCCAGCGGCAGGTTGGCGGGAAGCAGGTTGAAGGTCCGCTCGAAAACCACGACGGCGCTGACCGATTCGGTGAAACTGCGGGTTTCGTCCTTGTCCTTGCTCTTGCGCCGGTATTGGCCCTTCTCGCGGTTGCCGGCGACCACGCGGATGCAGGCGCCCTTGAGCGGCACGCGTGATTCGGCTTCGACCAGCTCGGACAGCGGCAGGCGCAGGCCGCGGCGCAGGGGCGGGTGCTTCTTCAACTCAAAGCGCATGTAGCGGCGCAGCTGGGCGCGCAGGGCGAACCAGACGCCGGTGCCGAGCGCGCCGCTACCCATCAGGGCCTTCATCAGCGGAGACTCGCTGCCGTCGCTGCCGCTGTGGTCGTATAACAGGGTCTGCGCCTCCGAGGTGAACTCGTCGTGCAGGCCGAGCAGCATGTTGCCCAGCACCAGCAGCCCGCCGAACACGATCAGCGCGATCGCGATCAGTCGGTTGCGCCCCGGGATGGCAGCGAGGTTGGCGGTCAGCGAGAAGGCGTCGGCGGGTTCGAGCTGCTTGACGTCGCCGGTGCAGGTGCGCGGCTGCGGACCGAGCAGCTCGGAGTGGTCACTGCCCACCGAGGTGTCGAAGAGCAGCGCATCGTCGACCTTGAGCTGCGACTCCAGCAGCACCTCGAGCCTGGTGCCGGCGTAGAGGTAGCACCCTGCGAGGCAGTCGTCGGGAATCTGCAGGTCCATGCTTGCCGCGTCCAGCCGGAAGGTGTGCTCCCACAGCGTGCGGCTGCCATGCACCGGACGCTTGTCCTTGACCCGGGCGCGCAGCCGCAGGCGCAGCTCGGCGTCGTGGCCGAGCAGGTCGCGATCATGGACTTCGATCCGCGCGTGCAGGTGGTCGTCCTGACGCTGAAGGATGACGCTGGCCTTGGACACGGCTCCCCCCGATCCGATCCCTTGCTGGAGTCAGGGATTCTCGAACCGCTGCGGGCAGATGTCATCCCTTGGCGGCTTGAGCTACTCGCGGCGCCGGTCCGCGGTGATTAACAGCGGCACAACGAAGCCGCCACGGGGAGCGCAGGAAAACCCCTTCGCCCCCGTCTCCGCGTTGAACCCAGCGAACCCACCGCGGAGCGACCGCCATGAGAACGTTTCTGCCCATCCTGAGCCTGCTTGCCAGCCTGCTTGCCGCGCCTGCCGTCGAGGCCGGACACGCCTCGCGGGTCCAGGTCAGCGTCGAAGACCTGCGCGGCGGACGTACGCTGCCCACCGCGCACCATGCGGGTGACCGCTTCGTGGTCGGCGAGCACGGCCAGCGCTACGCCATCCGCCTTGCCAACACCACATCGCGGCGGCTGCTGGTGGTGCTCTCGGTGGACGGGGTCAATGCTGTCACCGGCGAGACCGCCGCCCCGGACCAGCGCGGCTATGTGCTGGGCCCGTATCAGCACACCGTGGTCCGCGGCTGGCGCAAGAGTCTCGATGAGGTGGCCGAGTTCCGCTTCGCTGCGCTGCCGCACAGCTATGCCGCGCGCACCGGGCGTCCGGATAATGTCGGGGTGATCGGGGTGGCCGTGTTCGAGGAGCAGTTCCATCGCCCGCCGCCGCCGCCCGAGCTCAGCGAATCGCGGCAGGACAGCAGGCAGCGGGCGGCGCCGGCAGCGCCCCAGGCCGGCAGTGCCAAGTCCTTCGCCGATGCCGCCGAGGCCGAGTCGCTGGGCACGGCGCATGGCACGCGTCGGCATGACCCGGCCCGTCAGGTCAGCTTCCAGCGCAGCAGCCGCCATCCGGTCGAGCACTCGCGGCTGTACTACGACTCGCGGGAGAACCTGGTCGCCGCCGGCATCCTGCCGTCGCGCCATCATCCGCGCGATCCGCGGCGTGCCGATCCGTTCCCGCTGGGTTTCGCTCCCGATCCGTAGCAGCCAAGGGCTCGACACGGCGCAGACGGGCCTTCGCGCAGACTGCTCTGCCCACCTCGGAGCGGTCTGCGCATGTCCCTGTACCGATTGATCTACGCCTCGCGCGCCAGCGAGAAGATGGGCGCGGAGGATCTGGCGCAGATCCTGGAGTCCTCGCAGCGCAACAACCAGCGGGTCCAGGTCAGCGGCGCGCTGCTGTTCTCTTCGCGGGAGTTCCTGCAGTGCCTGGAAGGTGGGCGCGAGGCGGTCAATGCGACCTACGCGCGGATCCTCGGCGATCCGCGCCACGAAGCCGTCGTGATCCTCGACTACCGGGAGATCGGTCGCCGCCAGTTCGGCGGCTGGGCCATGCATCAGGTGGCGCATGACTGGCTGACTCGGCAATCGGTGCTCAACTTCTCCGAGCGCGAACTGTTCTCACCGACCCGGATGAGTGGCATGGCGGCCTGCGCCATGATCGATGAGCTCGCCCTGCAGCGTCCCCAGCCCGAGACATCCGCGGCGGCGGGCGGGGATCGCGCAAGGACGATCCTGGACCGCCTGCGGCCAGGCTGATCGGGATGCCCGACTGGCGTTCGGCCGCTACACTGCGCGCCCTTCCAGCCGCCTTGCCCCGCCATGCTGCATGACCTGATCGACATCGGCGCCAACCTCGGCCACGAGAGCTTCGACCACGACTTCGACGCCGTGCTGCAGCGCGCTGCCGACCATGGGGTCAGCCAGATGGTGCTGACCGGGGCCAGCCGCGCCGGCTCGCCGCGCGCGCTGGAGCTGGCGCGCTTGCATCCGGGTCGGCTGTTTGCGACTGCCGGCGTGCACCCGCATCACGCCACCGAGTACAGCGCCGAGGCCGACGCCGAGATGCGCGCCTTGCAGGCACATCCGGAAGTGGTCGCAGTGGGCGAATGCGGACTCGACTACCACCGTGACTTTTCGCCGCGTCCGGCGCAGCGCCGGGCCTTCTCGCTGCAGCTGCAGATCGCCGCGGATACCGGCAAGCCGCTGTTCCTGCACCAGCGTGATGCCCACGAGGACTTTCTCGGCGTGCTCGCCGAGTTCGAGGGCCGCCTCGGACCGATCGTGGTGCACTGCTTTACCGGCGAGCAGAACGAGATGGAGGCCTACCTGGAGCGCGGCTGGCACATCGGCATCACCGGCTGGCTGTGCGATGAGCGACGCGGCGCCCACCTGCGGCAGATGGTCGGCCGAATCCCGGCAGATCGGCTGATGATCGAGACCGACAGCCCCTACCTGATGCCGCGCACCCTGCGCCCAAAACCCAGCCACCGGCGCAATGAGCCGATGTTCCTGGCCCATATCTGCGAGGAGCTGGCGCGCGACCGCGGCGAGGATCCGGCAATCACGGCGGCCGCGACCAGCGCTACGGCGCGCGCCTTTTTCGCCCTGCCTGCCGCGCCGTCCGCGGCCTGAAACGGCTTGAGGCCGGGCCCTCGCCACGCAACGCGGCGGCCTGTGCACGAGGCCGGTCGTCAATTGAACACCGCCCGGCGCGGCGCGTTCTCGATTGACGATGGCCGGGCGCGGCCCTAGGCTGGACGGCCTGATCCCGACTGCCGCGGAAGCGACCTCCATGAGCTTTTCGATCAATATCGACCTTTCCGACCGCGACCTCGAGCATTTCCAGGCCGCGCAGAAGCAGGCGGTAGAGTCCGCCGCCAAGAAGTCCGACAAGGAAATCATCGACGCGGCGACCCAGCTGCTGGCCGAGGCGGTGAAGATCACCGTGCCCGACTTCATCGCCGAGCGCCTGGGCAAGCTGGACGACATGATCGCCATGCTCAACGATCAGGGCTTCGACCTGCCCGAGGAGGACCGCAAGCACGTGCTGTCCGCCCTGGTCTACTTCGCCGACCCCAAGGACATCATCCCGGACAGCGTGCCGGTGCTGGGTTTCCTTGATGACGCGATCATGATCGAGCTGTGCACCCGCGAGCTCAAGCATGAGATCGAGGCCTACGAAGACTTCTGCGATTTCCGCCAGCGCGAGGCCGACTCGCGCGGACTGGACGCCGCCAGCATCGGTCGCGCCGATTTCCTGGAGTCGCGTCGCGCCGAGCTGATCGACCGCATGCATGCACGGCGCAACCGCGAGCAGGGCGGCGGTTTCGGCCGCGGCTACGGCAGCTCCAGCGGCTGGGCCTCGAACAAGTCCTACCACTCCAGCAGCAGCTGGCGTCCGGGGCTTTTCCGCACCCGCTAGTCCGGGCTTCCGGTCTGGCTTTCGACGCGCCCTGCGGGGCGCGTCGTCGTTGAGGAGCCGCGCATGTTCAAGCGACGCCCCACCCTCGAGCAGCTCAACCAGCAGGGCGCCGGCACCTTGGCCGAAGCGCTGGGCATCCGGATCACCGAGCTCGGCGAGGACTTCCTGCGCGGCACGATGCCCTGCGATGAGCGCACCCGGCAGCCCTACGGCCTGCTTCACGGCGGCGCCTCGGTTGCCCTGGCGGAAACCCTGGGCTCGCTGGCCGGCAACCTGTGCCTGGACGGCGATCGCTTCCTGGCGGTGGGCCTTGAGATCAGCGCCAACCACCTGCGCCCGGTTACCCGCGGGGGCGTCCACGGCACCGCGCGGGCGATCCATGTCGGTCGGCAGACACAGGTCTGGGACATCCGCATCGAGGATGACGAGGGCCGGATGAGCTGCATCTCGCGGCTGACCCTTGCCGTGATACCCAAGCAGTAGGCGGGTTGCACTGGCATCCACTGCACAATACGTTTCCGCATGGTGGGTCGAGCAGCTATCGTTGATCGGATGAACGACCTGTCCACCACCCAAGGCGACGCACTGCGACCGCTGCGCTTCGCGTTCCGGCTGCCGCTGCTGCTGGCCCATCTGCTGCTCGGCCTGCCGCTGACCCTGCTGCTGATCAATCCGCTGACCGCGCGCTGGCGTCTGGCCAGCGGCGAGCGCGCCGATCATCGAATCATCCGCCTGTGGTCGGGCATCCTGATGCGCATCTTCGGCTTCCGCCTGCGCCGTTTCGGCACGCCGCTCGGCGGCGCGGCATTCTTCGTCGCCAACCACGTCAGCTGGATCGACATCGTGCTGATGCACAGCCAGCGCATGCTCGGCTTCGTTGCCAAGGCCGAGATCAGCCGCTGGCCGCTGATCGGCTGGATGGCAGCGCGCGCCGGCACCATCTACCACCATCGCGGCAACAACGAGTCGCTGCACGGCGTCATGCACCAGATGCTCGAGCGCCTGCAGTCCGGTGAGGCGGTTGGCGTGTTCCCGGAAGGCCGCACCACCGATGGCCAGGGCATCGCCACCTTCCACGCACGCATCTTCCAGCCGGCGATCCTGGCCGAGGTGCCGGTGCAGCCGGTGGCGCTGCGCTACGGTCGAGGCGGCGATGCGCAGACCATCGTTGCCTTCGCCGCAGGCGAAAGCTTCCTCGGCAACTTCCTGCGCCTGCTGGGCGAGCCGGGGCGCCAGGCCGAGGTGCATTTTCTGGAGCCGGTGCAGCCGACCGAGGACGGCCGCCGCCGGCTGGCCCAGGCCTGCCGCGCGCAGATCGTCGCCGCCATGCAGCAATGAGCCAGACCGTCCACCACCACCCGTTTCGCCCGGCCGGCCTGCTGCGCAATCCGCATCTGCAGTCGGTGCTGGCCAGCAGCAGCCTGCGCGGGGCGCTGGCGCGGCGGCGCCGGGCGCGGCTCGAGGGTAATGCGCAGCCGCACGTGCTGGACTGCGGAGACGGCGTACGCCTGCTCGGTTTCCATTCCCGGCAGACCGTGCAGTCCGCGCCGCGCGGCCTTGCCGTGCTGCTGCACGGCTGGGAAGGCAGCGTGCAGTCCACCTATCTGATCCACACCGGTGCACGTCTGCTCGATGAGGGCTTCGACGTGTTTCGGCTCAATCTGCGTGATCATGGCGACACCCACCATCTCAACCCCGAGCTGTTCCACTCCTGCCGCATCGACGAGGTGGTCGGTGCGGTGAAAGCGGTGGGCGAGCACTTCGGCTGCGGGCCGCTGTTCGTTGCTGGCTTCTCGCTGGGCGGCAACTTCGCCCTGCGCGTGGCGCTGCGTGCGCCGGACGCCGGCATTCCGCTGAGCCGGGCGCTGGCGGTATGCCCGGTGATCAGCCCGGCCGCCGGGCTCGCCGCGATCGAAACCGCGCCGTGGTTCTACCAGGCCTATTTCCTGCGCAAGTGGCGGCGCTCGCTGGCGCTCAAGGCGCAGCACTTTCCCAGCGTGTTCGACTTCGCTGACTGGCAGCCGGCCCAGGGCCTGCGCGAGCTGACCCGCAAGCTGGTCGAGCGCTACACCGAGTTCGGCACCCTTGAGCGCTACCTCGATGGCTATTCGATCGCCGGCGAGCGGCTGGCTGCGCTGCGGGTGCCGGTGCGCATCCTGACCGCCGAGGATGACCCGATCATCCCGGTGGCCGACTTCCGCGCCCTGCGTCTGCCGCCGCATTCGCGGCTGGAGATCGCCCCGCACGGCGGCCACTGCGGCTTTCTGCCGGGCCTGCGCGGGCGCAGCTATGCCGAGGACTTCATCGCTGACGAGATGCTCGCCGCGGCCGCCGAGGCGGCTGCCGACCCGCAACCCGTCGGCGTGCCGGTTGGCTCCGAGCCTGGACAGCCCGTGACAATCGAGCCGTCGTCCGCGCCCTGACCCGTTTCGCGCCCGCGGCCGCACGTAGGATGTTGCACTGCACCTAGGGTCTTTCCTTAGTTGCTGCGAGACTGCAGGTTCGTTCAGAGGGAGGATCTGCCGTGTCCAAGACCACGCCGCGCCTGAGGGCGCTAGTGCTTTCGATGTTGCTCGCCGGCGCTGCCGGAACCACGGCGGTCCATGCGCAAAGCGCGATTCCGGCGCCGGGGCTGAAGGCCAACGGCACAATCACCTATGACGCCCAGGGCGTGCCGACCATCACCGCGGCCAGCGATGCCGATGCCGCCTGGCTGATGGGCTATGCCCACGCCCGCGACCGTTTCTTCCAGATGGACCAGCTGCGGCGTACCGCCTCCGGCACCCTGGCCGAGATGTTCGGCCGCGCGGCGCTGTCCTCGGACATCCAGCTACGCACCTTCGGTCTGCGCCGCGCCGCCCAGCTCAGCTGGGAGAAATCCGCAGCGCCGCTGCGCGGATCGCTGCGCGCCTACGCTGACGGCGTCAACGCCTGGCTGACCCAGAACGCCAGCAGCCTGCCGCTCGAGTACGGCGCGCTGGAGCTGAGCCGGGCCCAACCCTGGCATCCGGTCGACACCCTGGTGATCGGCAAGCTGCTCGCCCTGCAGCTGTCCTTCGACGACGACACCGGCTATACCACCCGTTTGGGTGCCTACCAGCAGGCCGGCTCAGTGGCTGGCTTCAATGGCGCGGCCCTGTTCTTCGAGGATACCCATCGCAGCGCGCCAGCCGACAAGCGCGCCAGCATCCCTGACTTCTTCGACGGCGTGTCCAAGCTGGAACCGCTGCAGCATTCGAAGAACTCCCGGATCAGCGCCGATCAGCTGCAGCTGCTGCAGACCCACGTCGCCCGTGTCGAGAGCAACCCGATCCTCGCCCCCTTGCTCAACCGCCGCGAGAACCGCGCCGGCAGCAACTGGTGGATGGTGTCCGGCGAGCACACCGCTTCCGGCAGGCCGATCCTGGCCAACGATCCGCACCTCTCGCTTGACACGCCGACCCTGTTCCACGAAGCCCACATCATCTCCAATGATCCGGCTTTCGCGGCACCGATGAACACCGCCGGTCTGGTCACCCCGGGCACGCCCCTGCCCCTGCTCGGATGCACCAGCGAGTTCTGCTGGGGCCTGACCACCAACTCGCTGGACGTCACCGACTGGTACTTCGAGCAGTTCATCGTCAACAGCTACGGCCTGCCGACCCACTCGATCACCAATGGCGTCGCCGAACCGGTGCTCTGGGTGTTTCAGAGCTACTTCGTCAACCAGACCGGCGATGGCGTGTTCGACAACGTGACCCGCGACAACTCGATCGGTTACACCAATGGCGCGGTCACCGTGCTGGTGCCGCGACGCAACTTCGGGCCGATGCTGGTGGCGCCTGACGCCCAGGGCCAGGGCATTACCGTGCAGTACGCCGGCTGGGGCCCGACCAACGAACTGGAGGCCTTCCGGCAGATCAACCGCGCCGCCAACCTGGACGAGTTCTACAGCGCGGTACTTAACTTCGACGTTGGCTCGCAGAACTTCGGCTATGTCGACAAGGCCGGCAACATCGCCTACTTCGTTTCCGCCGAGGCGCCGATCCGCGAGGATCTGCAGGCCAATAGGGTCAACGGACTGCCGCCCTTCCTGGTGCGCAGCGGCAGCGGCGGCAACGAGTGGCTGCCGCGGCAGAACAGCTACCCCGGGCAGGCCCTGAACTACGAGATCCTGGCGCCCGCCGAGATGCCGCAGCTGGTCAATCCGGACCAGGGCTATATCGCCAACGCCAACAACGATCCGGTCGGCGCGACCTTCGACAACAACCCGCTCAACCAGCAGCGCGCCGGCGGCGGCATCTACTATCTGGCGCCGGGCGGCTCGCCGTTCCGCATGGGCCGCATCGACCGCGAGATGCAGTCGCTGGTCGCCCGCGGCGGGATCACCGTGCAGGACATGACGACCCTGCAGGCCAATACCCAGCTGCTCGACGCCGAGCTGGTCCTGCCGCACCTGCTGCAGGCCTTCGACAACCGACCAGCCTGCCCGGTGGCCAACGACGCCAAGGTCGCCGAAGCGATCGACTACCTGCGCGGCTGGGACCTCTCGCACCCGACCGGCATCCAGGCCGGCTACGACGCCGGTGACAATCCGTTCGCCCTGGCCCCGCCATCGGAGACCGAGATCGCCAACAGCGTGGCCGCAACCCTGTTCTCGATGTTCCGCAGCCAGGCGATCCGCGGCACCATCGACCACGCCCTGAGCCAGGTCGGCCTTGGCAGCTTCCGCCCGGGTGGCACCGATGCCTACACCGCCCTGATCCACCATCTGGACATGTTCCCCAGCCGCCAGGGCCGGGGCG
>CAYGMG010000155.1:0-9294 GCA_964350895.1 uncultured Lysobacter sp. | reverse complement strand
GAGCCTGATCGGGCGCGAGCTCAGCGTGGCTCGGCTGGAACTGCAGCGCGGCGCCGACCAGCTGAGCCTGGCCGGCCATCTGTCTGCCGCGGCCGAGGCGCAGGGTCTGCGCGGTCGCTGGCGACTCAATGACACCGAAGGCACGCTCGGCCTGACTGCCGACGCGCAGGGCGCGGCGCTGGCCATCAGCGCTGACCAGCAGCGCGCCGAACTGGCGCTCAGCGTGCAGGCGCCGCGCGACTGGCAGCTGCGCTTTCGCGCTCGCGAGGCCCGTCTGGCCGGCCTCATCGAGGGTGTCCCCGAACCACTTAGCCTGACGTTCGACCTCAAGGGCGAAGGTGCCTCGGCGCGTCTTGCCGGCAGCTGGCCGGGCGGGCCGCTGCCCTTGCAGTCCGTGCAGGGCGCGCTGCGCTGGGACGCGGCTGCCGGCGCGCTGCTGCTCGATTCGCTGCGCGCCGAACACGTCGCCGGCGGCAGCCTGCAGGTCGATGGACAGATCGCCTTCGAGCAGTCGATCCAGCTCGGCCTGGAAGTGGCGATCAGCGACTGGCCGCTGCCCAGCGCCGACGAGCCGGCCGCGCCGCGCCTGCGCGGCCAGCTTGCTGCCCGCGGTCCGCTCGATGATCTGGCGCTTGAGCTGTCGGGTAGCCTTGAGCGCGGAGAACAGCGTCTGCCGCTGCAGCTGGACGCGCGCTGGCAGGCGGCGACGCTGAAGATCGAGCGCCTGCTTGCCGAGGGCGCTGGCGGCAGACTGCAGGCCTCGGGCCAGCTACGCACCGCACCGGAGCTGGCCTTGGCGCTGGACATGCACGGCGAGGACTTCGACCCCGGCTGGCTGCTGCCCGGCCTTGACGCCTCGCTCGGATTCGACGCCGCGCTGCAGGTCGAGCAGGACGCCGGGAGCTGGGGCGCCGAACTGCAGCTGGAGCGACTCGAAGGACGCTGGCGGGATGCGCCGGTTGCCGGCCAGGGCAGCCTGCTGCTGAGGGAGGGCGCGCTGGACGGCGAGCTGAGCATCGACCTGGGCGAGGGGCGGCTGCGAGTGCAGGCCGAGGATGAGCGGATCGAGGTGCTGGTCCGCAATCTGCCGCTGGCGGCGGCGCAGCCGGACCTTGGCGGCGTGCTCGATGGCACACTGCAGATCGAGCGGATCTTCGCCCAGCCAAGCTGGAGCGCTGACCTCATCGCCGAGGACCTGGCCTGGGATGCGCTGCGCGTCGATCGCGCAGCGCTGGTCGGCGGCCTGGATGCCGCGGGCCAGCGCAGCCTGCAGCTTGGCTGGCAGGGTGCGGCCTGGGAAGGGCTGATCGACGACCTGTCCGGCACCCTGCAGCTTGAGGGCAACCTCGGCGCGCAGCGTGCCGAGCTGACGGCGCGCGCCGGGAGTTTCCAGCTGGAGTCTGCGTGGCGCTCCGAGCTGGGCGAGCGACCGATGATCGAGCTCAGCAAGCTCGACCTCGAAGGTGAGCAGCTGGGAGCTTGGCGGCTGGACAGCGCCGGTCCGGTGCGTTTTGGCAACACCTTGGAAGTGGCCCCGCATTGCCTTGCCTCCGAGGGCATGTCGCTGTGCCTGCGTGCCGAGCCTGGAGACACCGCTGAGCTGCTGGCGCTGCGTCTGGAAGGACTGCCCCTGCAGCGCGTGCTGACGCTCTCCGGTGCGCCGGAATCGCTGGTTGCCAGCGGCAGGCTGTCTACGCGAGTCGCCTTCCGTACTTCGCCTTCGCTGCAACTGGATGCAGTGGAAGGCGTGATCGAGTCGGGCGAGCTGCGCGACCTCAGCCCTGAACAACCTGTTTCCCTGCTGGCCTGGGACAGCCTTCGCTGGACACTCGCCAGCGAGGACCAGACGCTGCGCCTGATGCTCGCCGGAAGCCTGCAGCCGGAGGGCCGGGTCAGCCTGCAGCTGGCGGTGCCGCGGGCGGCGCCGGCCGATCGCAGCCAGTGGCAGGGCGCCCTGGAGGTCGACGTCGATCAGCTGCAGGCGCTGGCCCTGCTCGCGCCCGATCTCACCGCGGCGCGCGGCGCGCTGCGCGGTCGCCTGCGCTGGGAGCCGGGGCTGCCGCCGGACGGTGAAATCACCCTGGACGCATTCAGCGCCCGGGTGCCCCAGCTCGGCATCGCCATCCAGGATTCCTCGCTCAGTCTGCGGCAGGACGACAGCGGCGTGCAGATCGATGGCCTGCTCGATACCGGCGAGGGGCCGCTGCGCATCGAGGGCAGCGTGCAGCCGGGCGATGCCCTGCGCGCGCGGGTGCGAATCGCCGGCGAAGGCGTACTGCTCGCCGACACCCGCCGGCTGGCCCTGCGCGCCTCCCCGGAGCTGACCGTGGGCGTCGCCGACGGCCAGATCACCCTGCGCGGCGAGGTGCGCATCCCTCGCGCGCTGATCGATCTGGAACGTCTTGAGGCCGGCGTACAGGCCTCGCCGGACGTGGTCGTTCTGGATCCCCGCGACGGTGCCCAGGGCATGGCCAGCATGCCGCTGGATGCCGACCTCAAGGTGGTGCTTGGCGATGACGTGCGGCTCGACGGCTTCGGCTTCGAAGGCAGCATCCGCGGCACCCTGGCCCTGCGCGAGCGCCCCGGTCGCCCCATGCTCGGCCGCGGCACGCTGGAGCTGGGCGGCAGCTATCGCGCCTATGGCCAGGAGCTGGAGATCGACCGTGGGCGCCTGCTGTTCGCCTCAAGCCCGCTCGACAACCCAGGCATCGACCTGCGCGCGCGGCGCCCGCTGCGTGAAGTGGAAGTGGGTGTTGAGGTGCGCGGGCCTGCAAGGCGGCCCCAGCTCAGTCTGTGGTCACGACCCACTCTGGACCAGGCCGAGGCGCTGTCCTGGCTGGTGCTCGGCCGGCCGCTGGCTTCGGCCACCGAAGCGGACGGCGCCCAGCTTGGCCAGGCCGCGGCGGCGGTCGGCGGCAATCTGCTGGCGGCCAAGGTCGGTGGCAGGCTGGGCTTCGATACCTTTGGCGTGGCCGACTCCCAGGCGCTGGGCGGCGCCGCCTTCACCGTCGGCAAGTACCTCTCGCCCAAGTTGTACATCAGCTATGGCGTGGCGCTGTTCGAGGAGGGCAGGGTGGTTACCCTTCGCTATCTGATCAATCGCAGTTTCGATGTCGAGCTGGAAGCCGCAAGAGAGAGCCGCGCCGGCATCAATTACCGTCTTGAAACCGACTGAGCGGCGCTCGGAAAACCTCGCGGCAAGCTGAACGCCGTATGACAACACGCTGCCGGCCGACTGCTACACTTCCGCCCCCCCGGCGGGCGCACGATGCCCCGCTTGCAACGGTCCCAGATCCAGGAGCTGCCCATGCGCGCGCCGCTGTTCATCGCCCTCTCCGCCATCCTCCTGGCTGCCTGCGGGCAACAGGGTTCCCAGTCCCAGCAGCAGGCCAGCCGCCAGCAGGTCCAACAGGGTCCGGCTGCGCCGCCGCCGGTGCCGGCCGACGCCACTGCCATCCGCGGCACTCTCAACATCAACGGTCTGAGCAAGATTCCGCCCGGCTTGCAGCTGCGCCTGCGCCTGCTTGACCGTACCGACCCGACCATCGTCGCGCCGATCGTCGCCGAGCGGGTCGAGCCGGCGCCTGGCATGGTGCCCTACACCTATGCCCTGCCGTACGACCCGGCCCAGGTGCAGGAAGAAGGCCGCTATGTGGTCGACGGCGCCCTGGTGGCCGGCGATGCCGTGCTCTATGGCACGCCGAACTCGGTCTGGGTGCTGACCAATGGCGAGGACGCGCGAGCCGATATCGGCCTTGAGCGCGGCGGCGGCCTGCCGCCGCCGGACATGGCGCCGGCCGACCTGCTGAAGAGCGAGTTCGATCGCGTTGAGCGCTCCATCGGCGGCATGAAGCGGCTCAACGGCGAGCGTATCGAGAACGACATCACCGTCGGTTGGGATGCGTTTGCCGATTCCTCGGGTATCCGTTTCGCCCGTCAGGTGATCGACTACGAGAAGGGCGGCGTGGTGTCCTTCCGCTTTGCCTACAAGGATGGGCAGCCCTGGATTCTTGCTCGCGAGCAGGGCGGGGTTGTGCAGATGGTCGGCTGGGCCGCCGACGGCACGCTGGCGCTCAACCGCGACAACAACGACAAGACCTATGACGAGCAGCAGGTCGCTGATCTGAAGGCCATGGCGGCCGAGCTGTACAGCGAGGCCGCGGCCAAGCTCGGCAACTGATCGGCGCCGCTGCACGGGCGGCCTGAAGGCGGATCTTCACCTCGCCCTCAGGCCGCCTTCGCGTTTCAGGGCGTAGGATCGCGCCATGGGATGCACGATCAGACAAGCGCGTACGGGTAAGGCACGGCGCCTCCTTGCTTGCCGCTGCATGCCCCCAAGCACTATCATTCGCGGGTTATTCGGCCACCGCTCAGGCGGCCGCAGCGCCGTTCGACAGGGCAATTCGCCATGATCGAGAACTTCGCCGCCGCAGGGCCCTCGGGAGAGGCGCGGATCGTGGTCCGCCCGAATCGCTCCTTGAGCCTGCGCCAGCTGGTTGGCGTCGTGGCGGCGTATGCGGTGGTGGTTTCGCTGATCAGCGTGTTCAGCTGGCTGCAGGGAAATACCTTCGCGCCGCTGTTCGCCCTGCTCAACGCCGGGTTCTTTGCGGCCTGCCTTGCCTTGGTGTGGCGCCGCTGCTCGCGGGCGGAGATGATCGCGGTAGGGAGTGAGCACGTTCGCGTGCGTCGTCTGCCCGACCTGATCGACATGTTCGATGCGCATCCTGCCTGGGTGCGGGTCGAGCGCTCCGAGGGGCGGGTGGTCATTTGTGCGTCAGGCGATCGGATTGAAGTGGGAAGCTGGCTGGTCGACGCAGAGCGCGCGCAGCTGGCAAGGGCACTTTCAAGCGCCCTCGGGGCGGCTCGCCAGACTGGGCCGGTCGCAGGCAATTTTTGAATCAGACGATGTGCTGGAGTTGATCGAATGAAGGCTGCAGGAAAGGGCATTCAGTGGGCCACGGCCCTGGTGGGATTGCTGATGGCGGGCATGGTTGGCGCCGCCAATCCAGAACGCTGGCAGCTAAACATGACGCCGGGCGTGACCGATACCTCGGTCGAGGTCCACTCGCTGCACATGCTGATCTTCGGCATCTGCGTGGTGATCGGCGTCATCGTGTTCGGCGCGATGATCATCGCCATGTTCCGCTTCCGGAAGTCCAAGGGCGCGGTGCCGGCCACCTGGAGCCATAACACCACGGCCGAGATCATCTGGACCGTCGTCCCGATCCTGATCCTGATCGGCATGGCGATCCCGGCGACCCGCACCCTGTTCAAGATCGACGACATGACCGGCGCCGAGATGACCGTCAAGGTCACCGGCTACCAGTGGATGTGGCGCTACGAGATCCTCAACTACGAAGGCCAGGCGACGCCGGTCAATTTCGTCTCGCGGCTGGATCTGGAGAGCGACCGCATCCGCCAGCTCGGCTCCGGCGAGCAGCCTTCGCTGGAAGGCAATCCGAACTACCTGCTCGACGTCGACCGGGTGCTGGTGTTGCCGACCGACACCAAGATCCGCTTCGTGATCACCGCCGATGACGTGATCCACGCCTGGTGGGTTCCGGCACTGGGCTGGAAGCAGGACGCCATCCCCGGTTTCATCAACGAGGCCTGGACCAATATCAAGGAGCCCGGCATCTACCGTGGCCAGTGCGCCGAGCTGTGCGGCAAGGACCATGGCTTCATGCCGATCGTGGTCAAGGCCGTACCGCGCTCGGAGTTCGAGACCTATCTGGCGGCCGAAGTGGCCGCCCGCGACGAAGCCGCGCGCACCGCGCAGGCCGACGCCCCCGCGCCCTCCAAGGGCTGAACCAAGTTACGAGTAGAGGCAGGCAGATATGGCAACCGAGCACGCCGCACACCACGACGACCAGCACCACGCAGCGCCGAGTTTCTTCCAGCGCTGGTTCCTGGCCACCAATCACAAAGACATCGGGACCCTGTACCTGCTGTTCTCGCTGACCATGTTCCTGATTGGCGGCGCGATGGCCCTGGTGATTCGCGCCGAGCTGTTCCAGCCCGGCCTGCAGCTGGTGAACCCCGAGTTCTTCAACCAGATGACCACCATGCACGCGCTGATCATGGTGTTCGGCGCGGTGATGCCGGCTTTTGTCGGCCTTGCCAACTGGATGATCCCGCTGATGGTCGGGGCGCCGGACATGGCCCTGCCGCGGATGAACAACTGGTCGTTCTGGATCCTGCCGTTCGCCTTCTCGATGCTGCTGGCCACCCTGTTCATGCCGGGCGGCGCGCCGGCCGCGGGTTGGACCCTGTATCCGCCGCTGGTCCTGCAGGGCGGGTCGAACGTGGCGTTCGCCGTGTTCGCCGTGCATCTCATGGGCATCAGCTCGATCATGGGCGCGATCAACATCATCGCCACCATCCTCAACATGCGCGCTCCGGGCATGGACCTGCTGAAGATGCCGGTGTTCGTATGGACCTGGCTGATCACCGCCTTCCTGCTGATCGCGGTGATGCCGGTGCTGGCTGGCGCAGTGACCATGCTGCTGACCGACAAGTTCTTCGGCACCACCTTCTTCAGCGCCGCCGGCGGCGGTGACCCGGTCCTGTTCCAGCACATCTTCTGGTTCTTCGGTCACCCCGAGGTCTACATCATGATCCTGCCGGCGTTCGGGATCGTCTCGGAGATCATCCCGACCTTCTCGCGCAAGCCGCTGTTCGGCTACCAGGCCATGGTCTACGCCACCGCCTCGATCGCCTTCCTCAGCTTCATTGTCTGGGCCCACCACATGTTCACCGTGGGCATGCCGCTCGGCGGCAAGCTGTTCTTCATGTACGCCACCATGCTGATCGCCATCCCTACCGGGGTGAAGGTGTTCAACTGGGTGTCGACCATGTGGAAAAGCTCGATGAGTTTCGAGACACCCATGCTGTTCGCGATCGGCTTCGTGATCATGTTCACCATCGGCGGCTTCTCCGGCCTGATGCTGGCGATCACCCCGGCCGACTATCAGTACCACGACACCTACTTCGTGGTTGCCCACTTCCACTACGTGCTGGTCACCGGCGCAGTGTTCTCGATCATGGCCGCCGCCTACTACTGGCTGCCGAAGTGGACCGGCTACATGTACGACGAGCGCCTGGGAAAGATCCACTTCTGGTGGTCGACGATTTCGGTCAACCTGCTGTTCTTCCCGCAGCACTTCCTCGGCCTTGCCGGCATGCCGCGGCGCATCCCCGACTACAACGTCGCCTTTGCCGACTTCAACATGTGGTCCTCGATCGGCGGCTTCGCCTTCGGCTTTGCGCAGATCTTCTTCTGCTACATCGTCTGGAAGTGCGCGCGCGGCGGCGTCAAGGCTACCGACCGCGTCTGGGAAGGGGCCCGCGGGCTCGAGTGGACGGTTCCGTCGCCGGCCCCGCACCACACCTTCACCACGCCGCCGACGATCCGCGACCAGGATCTGGCGCACGGTGACATCAGCCACTGATGCGCCGCTCGCCGTCCGCGTCTGCGCGGGCGGCGACGCCGCAGGATGCATACGTGAGCGTACCTGATTCCACTGCTGCCCGCCGCGCCGCCGCTCGACGCACGGCCTGGTGGGTCGCTTCGATCGCCATCGGCGTGTATGCCATGTTCATCTACATGGGAGCGACTGCGACATGAATTCGCCCGGCATGCGTGTGATGAAGCGCGCAGCGGCCGCCAGCCTGGTCGCCTTCACCCTGGCCTTTGCCCTCGTCCCGATCTACCGGATCGCCTGCGAGAAGCTGTTCGGGATCCGCTTCGAGGAAGGTCCCGCCGAGGTCCGCGGCTTCGAGCCTGACCTTTCGCGGGAAGTTGTGGTGGAGTTCGACACCAGCGTCAACTCCAAGCTGCCCTGGAGCTTCCGCTACGAGCTGCCGACGATGACCGTCAATCCTGGCGTGCTGACCGAGGCGATCTTCTACGCCCGCAACGACTCGGACGAGCCGATCGTCGGCCAGGCCGTGCCCTCGGTGGCGCCGAGCGCGGCGGCCATCTTCTTCAACAAGACCGAGTGCTTCTGCTTCACCGAGCAGCTGCTGGCGCCGGGCGAGGAGCGCGCCATGCCGGTGCGCTTCGTGGTCGATCCGGCCCTGCCGGAGCGGATGCAGACCCTCACTCTGTCCTATACTTTCTATAACAACGACGTGGCCACCCAGCGCATCCGCCAGCAGGCGGGAACGCTGCCCGGCGGCCACTGACGCACGCTTTCTTCTTGGGGATTTCCATGGCTCAGACCCACGACGCCAATATTTACTACGTGCCGCACCACAGCCATTGGCCGCTGGTCGGGTCGGTTGGCCTGTGCACCACGGTCGTCGGCGCGGCGACCTGGATCAATGGCGCCGGCTGGGGCCAGTGGATGATGTTCGCCGGCATGGCGATCCTCATCTACATGCTGTTCGGCTGGTTCGGCAATGTGATCAGCGAGTCGATCAAAGGCTTCTACAACAAGCAGGTGGACACCTCGTTCCGGATGGGAATGATCTGGTTCATCTTCTCCGAGGTGATGTTCTTCGCAGCCTTCTTCGGCGCCCTGTTCTATGCGCGTGCGCTGTCGGTGCCGTGGCTCGGCGGCGAGGGTGACGGCGCCGCGACCAATGCCCTGCTCTGGTCGGGCTTCGATGGCGCCTGGCCGACCAATGGCCCGGGCCAGATGGGTGGCACCTTCGAGCTGATCCCGGCCTACGGCCTGCCACTGCTCAATACGCTGCTCCTGCTGGCGTCAGGCATCACCATCACCATCGCCCACCACGCACTGCGCGCCGGCAAGCGCACTTCACTGCTGTTCTGGCTGGCGGCGACGATCGTGCTCGGCTTGGTCTTCCTGTACTTCCAGGCCTATGAGTACATGCACGCCTACCAGGATCTCAACCTGACCCTGTCCTCGGGCATCTACGGCTCCACCTTCTTCATGCTCACCGGCTTTCACGGCATGCATGTCACCCTCGGGGTGATCATGCTGACGGTGATCTGGTTCCGCTGCGCCAAGGGCCACTTCACCCGTGATAACCATTTCGGTTTCGAGGCGGTGGCCTGGTACTGGCACTTCGTCGACGTGGTCTGGCTCGGCCTGTTCCTGTTCGTCTACGTGCTCTGATCGGCGCGATCGAGCGGCCGGGGTTCGCCCAGGCGACTCGCGGATCTGCAGAGGATGGAACTGCTTTGGGCCGGGCAACCGGCCCAAGGCGTTTTTGCTGGCAGGGCAGCGCGCCTTCTGACGCCAGCGAATTGCCTGACTAGTGGACTGTAACGGAAGTATGTTGTTGAAGTCGCGACGCGGATGCGTCGTCGAGGCAAGGCGCGAG
>CAYGMG010000154.1:0-9327 GCA_964350895.1 uncultured Lysobacter sp. | reverse complement strand
GTCGCGCTGCGGTCGCGGATACGATCCGCTCCCACAACAGCTCGCCGGATTGCCCCGCGAACGGCCGGTTTGCGCCCAAACTTAGCAATCGGTAACGCTCACTTGTGACCGATCTGTGCCGGTCAGCATGCCGTCTGTTGCCGGCAATTTCGGTGGCCAGGGTGGTCAGTCTTCTTGCCGCTGATGGTCGATCGGCTGGCGGGGCCGCAGCGGCCACCCGAGCCGTGCTCGCGGCCGGGCGACGCCGCGGGCGGGGGGTAAATCGATAATCTATGTCTGTCAGTGTTTCCGTCGATTGCAACCTTTTCCACTGTTTCCGCATCTGACCGTGCACACGCTGTTCCTTCTGGACCTGCCGCCATGTCACGACGACTACGCCCGCTGATCTTTATCGCTTGCTTGCTGGCTCTGCCGGCACTTGCCGCCCAGAGCCTTGAGAACACCTCAGGCTGCCCGGACAGCAGTGCGTCTCAGGACAGCCGCGAGCGCGCGCCGGCGCCAGAGCCGGCGGCTGAATCCGCTGGCGAGCCCAAGGCGCGTGCTGGCAGCGGGGAGCCGGCCATCGCCCCGCGCAATCGGCCGCGCTGGCAGAGCTTTCTGCCCGGGATGGTTCGCTGAACCCAGGCCGAGCATCCGGGCCGGCGGCGGGAACCCTCATCGACATGCTGGGTCAATGCCTGCGACAGGGCCCGCCGGCAAGGGCGCGTCGCGCCTCACTCCCGTAGCGCGTCCTTGCCCGGCATGCTGGGCGCTTCAGCACTGGCGGCTGGACTGGCCTCAAAGCCGTCGCGCACTGCGCCCAGCGCGCCAGCGATTGACGCTTGATCCGTTACAGTCCATGGCCTCAATCGTTTCCGGACCGCTTGATGATTCTGCGCTGGCTGGGCCTTGCTGCACCGCGCAGCGAGCCAATCGACGACGCGCTCTGGCGACGCGCGGTGCGCCGAGCGCGCCTGTTGCGCTGGTTGGATCCGGCCCAGCGCGATCTGCTGCGCGAGCGCTGTGAGCGCTTTCTGGCGGCCAAGGCGATCACCGGCGCGGGCGGCTTCGAGCCGACGCCGATCCGCCGCGTGCTGATCGCCGCGCTGTGTTGTCGCCCGGTGCTGGCCTTGGCCGAGGACAGTCTTGAAGACCTGCGTCAGGTGATCGTCTACCCCGGACAGTTCCGGGTTCGCCGCCATGAGGCCGGCGAGCACGACGGCGTGGTCCACGAATGGGATGACGAGCTGGCCGGTGAGGCCTGGGACCGTGGCCCGGTGGTGCTGTCCTGGGCCGATGTGCTGGCCGACCTGCGCCTGCCCGAGCCGGGTTTCAACGTCATCGTGCACGAGATCGCGCACAAGCTAGACGCCCTCGACGGGGCCATGAACGGTACCCCTGAGCTGCCCGATGCGCGAAGCCGGGCGGCCTGGATCAGCGCCTTCCAGCAGGCCTTCGACGACCTTAACGTACGGCTTGAGCGAGACGAGGTGCCGCCGATCGACCCCTACGCAGCCGAGTCGCCGGACGAGTTCTTCGCCGTGGCCAGCGAATACCACTTCACCGCTCCGCAGATTCTGGCCGGCTGCTATCCGGCGGTGGCCGAGCAGCTGACCGCGTACTACGGACCCGCGCCGCGCCGCTCGCCGGCGTCCTGAGCGCGGAACACCACCAGACCCTTGAGCAGGTTGATCGCCTCGTTGAGGGCGTAGTCGGCGTCCTCCTCGGGCGCGCTTGCCGCGGCGTCCGCTGCGGGCTGCTCGGCGGCCAGGTGGCCCGGCAGGTCGCGCTCGCGCAGCGACAGGTCGCGGCCGCTGCCGCTGAGCCGGGCGCCGACCGGCAGGGCGATGTCCGGGCGGATTCCCGCAGCCTGGATCGAGGTGCCGCGGGGCGTGTAGTAGCGCGAGGTGGTGAGCTTTAGCGAGTCGCCGTTGTCGATCGGCAGCACGGTCTGCACCGAGCCCTTGCCGAAGCTGTCCTGGCCCATCACCAGTGCGCGGCGCTGGTCGCGCAGGGCACCGGTGACCACCTCGGCCGCCGACGCGGTACCGGCGTCGATCAGGATCACGATCGGCGCGCCGTCGAGCAGGTCGCCCGGCTGCGCGCTGAACTCACTGTTTGCGTGGCCCAGCCGGCCGCGGGTGGTGACGATCATGCCGCCATCGAGAAACAGGTCGGCGGTGGCCACCGCAGCGTTGAGCAGGCCGCCGGGATTGCTGCGCAGGTCGAGCACCAGGCCGTCGATGCGGCGCTTGGCGGACAGCGCTTCCAGCTGGCGGCGGATTTCGGTGGCGGTGTCGTTCTGGAACATCGACACGCGCAGGTAGGCGAGGCCGTCTTCGATGCGCCGTGAGCGCGCGCTGGCGATGCGGATGGTCTCGCGCTTGAGGGTCAGCTCCAGCGGCTCGGGGGCGCCGTCGCGGCTGACCGTCAGGCGGATCGTGGTGCCCGGCTCGCCGCGCATCGACTCCACCGCGGCATCCACGTTCTCGGCATCGATCGGTTCGCCGTCGATGCGCACGATGGTGTCGCCCGGGCGGATTCCGGCGCGCGCGGCCGGAGTGTCATCGATCGGCGCGATCACGGTCAGGGTGCGGTCGGGGTTCTGCAGCACTTCAAGGCCGAGGCCGTCGTAGGCGCCCGCGGCGGCCTCGTCGAGGTTGCGGGTCTGGTTGGCGTCGAGATAGGTGCTGTGCGGATCGAGATCGGCGAGCAGGCCGCGGATCGCCGCGCGCATCAGGGTGGCGTCGTCGACGGGTTCGACATAGGCCTGTTTGACCGCGCGGAACACGGAGACGAAGCGGCGCACTTCGGCGACGCTGACCCGGTCGCGGTCGACGGCCTGCGCGCGGGCCTCCGGCGCGGCCTCGTCGTCGGGCGTCACCCCGGGCTCAAGCTCGGGCAGCGCCTCGGCCGGGGCCTCCGGGACTTCGTCCGGCAGGGGCTGGGATTCGACAGGCTGCGCCCACAGCGAAACGGGAAGCAGGGCGCAGGCGAGCAGGCAGGCAAGCAGCAGGTATCGATACATGGGCCACATTATGCCGCGCCCGGCGGCAGGCCGACGTGCAGCCGCGCCGGGCGGCTCAGCGGCGTAGCCAGGCGGCCGGATCAAGCGCCTGACCGGCGCGGCGCAGCTCGAAATACACGCCGCTTTCCGGAAAGCCGCCGGAGCTGCCGGCGCTGGCCACGCCCTGACCGGCCTCGATCCAGTCGCCGGGCTCGGCCAGCAGGGCGTCCCCGCCGGCATACAGGCTCATGAAGCCCTCGCCGTGGTCGAGGATCAGCAGCAGGCCGTAGCCGCGCATCCAGTCGGCAAACGCCACCCGGCCATGGGCGATCGCGCGGACCTCGGCGCCGGCTGCGGCCTCGATCCACCAGCCCTTGCTGTCGCGGCCGTCAGGCAGCTTGCCGGCGTAGCCGCTGCGCAGCTTGCCGGGCAGCGGTCGCGGCAGGCGCCCCTTGAGGCTGGCGATGGCCTGGGCGGCGCCTAGGTCGTCGGGAATATCGGCAAACACGTCGCGCAGGGAGTCGAGCAGGGCGCTGAGCTGGGCCTCGTCGCGGCCAAGCACGCGCTGCCGCGCCTTGGCGTCGCGGTAGCGGGCGTCGATCCCGGCGATCACCTGCTCGCGCTCGGCGCGACGGCTTTGCAGGATGCTCAGCGCGGCCTGCTGCTGTTCGGCGGTGCGCTCGGCCAGCGTGCGCTGCTCGGCCAGCGCCTGCTCGGCATCGGCCAGCACCTGCAGGGTCGCGATCAGCGCTTCGGCACGCACCTGGCGGTCCTGCTGCAGGTAGCGCTGGTAGACCAGGGTTCGCGACAACGCATCGATGCTGTCCTGGGCGAGCAGCTGCTTGAGCGGCTCCTCGCGGCCGGCAGCGTGGATCGAGCGGACCAGGGCGGCCAGTGCCTCGCGCTCTTCGGCCAGCCGTCCTGCGGCATCGTCGCGATGCTGCTGCAGGCTGGCCAGCGCAGCCTGCTGGGTGGCCAGCTCGGCCTGCGCCGCCGTCAGCACGCGGCGCGCCTCGGCCAGCGACTGGTCGGCCTCGCGCAGCGCTGCCACCTCTGCTGCGCGCTGGCCTTCAAGTCTGCGCTGCGCTTCGGCCAGCTGCTGCAGCTCGGCGCGTACCTTGGTCAGCCGCTCGCTGACCTCGGCCTGGCGCTCGCCCTGGGCCTGCGCCAGCCACGGCAGGGCCAGCAGCAGCCAGAGAGCGCAATGGCGACGCGCAAGATGCATGTTCAGTCGGACTGGAGCAGGGAGCGCCCGCTCATTGCCGCAGGCACCGGCAGGCCGAGCAGGTCGAGCAGGGTCGGCGCGACATCGCAGAGCGCGCCGCCTTCGCGCAGCCCTGCGGCACGCGGGCCGACATACACCAGGGGCACCGGGCCGGTGGTGTGCTGGGTGTGCGCCTGGCCGCTTTCGGCGTCGCGCATCTGCTCCAGGTTGCCGTGGTCGGCGGTGATCAGCAGGGCGCCGCCGACCGCCTCGATCGCCTCGCGGACCCGGCCCAGGGCGACATCGACCGCTTCGGCGGCGCGGATCGCCGCGGCCAGCACACCGGTGTGGCCGACCATGTCGGGGTTGGCGATATTGCAGACGATCAGGTCGAAGCGCTGCGCGCGGATCGCCTCGACCAGACGCTCGGTGACTTCCGGGCAGCTCATTTCGGGCTGCAGGTCGTAGGTGGCGACCTTGGGCGAAGGGACCAGGATGCGCTCCTCGCCGGGATACGCTGCCTCGACGCCGCCGGAGAAGAAGAAGGTCACGTGGGCGTACTTCTCGGTCTCGGCGATGCGCAGCTGGCTCAGGCCCTTGCCGGCGACGATCTCGGGCAGGGTGTCGTGCAGCGCGGTCGGCGGGTAGGCCACGCGCACCGGCAGGTCGGCGGCGTACTCGGTCAGCGTCACCATGGCGGACAGGCGCGGCCGGCGGCCGCGGTCGAAGCCATCGAAGTCGTCCACGGCAAGACAGGTGGTCAGCTGGCGGGCGCGGTCGGCGCGGAAATTCATGAACACCACGGCGTCGCCATCCTCGATCGGCGCGCCCTTGCCGATTACCGTCGGCGCCACGAACTCGTCGTTCTCATCGCGGGCGTAGGCTGCTTCCAGCGCCGCCAACGCGCAGTCGGCGTGATGTTCGGCATGGCCGTGGACGATGGCTTCCCAGGCGCGCGCCACGCGCTCCCAGCGCTGGTCGCGATCCATGCCGTAGTAGCGGCCGCCGACGCTGGCGATGTGCGCCGCCGGCTGCGCATCGCACAGCGCCTGCAGCGCCTCGATGCTCTCCCGCGCCGATCGCGGCGGGGTGTCGCGGCCGTCCAGCAGGGCGTGAATCGCGACCCGCCCAACACCTTGTTCCAGCGCCAGGCCGATCATCGCGTGCAGGTGCAACTCGTGGCTATGCACGCCGCCGGGCGAGAGCAGGCCGAGCAGGTGCAGGGTCGAGCCGTTCTCGCGCGCCGCAGCGCAGGCCGAGAGCAGGGCCGGATTGTCCTTGAAGCCGCCGTCGCCGATCTCCTTGTCGATCCGGGTCAGCTCCTGATACACCACGCGCCCGGCACCAAGGTTCATGTGCCCGACTTCCGAGTTGCCCATCTGCCCCTCGGGCAGGCCGACGTGCAGGCCGCTGGTGTGGATCAGGGTGTGCGGACGCTCGGCCAGCAGGCGGCGCCAGTTCGGCAGGGTCGCCTGGGCGATCGCATTGTCGGCAGATTCCTCACGATGGCCCCAGCCGTCGAGGATCATCAGCATCACGGGTCGGGGTGCGCCCACGGAACTCTCCCTTGGCAAAGCCTGCATTGTAGGCAAAGCCCGCGGCCCGCCGGGCGGGGCGAACGCTGCCGGGATGCTGCGACGGGTGCTTGATACGGCTGTCGACGGTCGCTAAACCATTGCCAGCCGCCGCGCATCCAAGCCTTCCGAGTCGTCCCGATCCGCGGGCCGACACGAATCCGACACGGAGTGCCCGACATGAGACTGTCCCTGATCGCCTTCCTGCTGGCCTCGCCGCTGGCTCTGGCCTCACCGCCGAGCATCGACAAGCTCAACGGCGCCATCCGCACCGAAGCCGGCAACGAGTACACCGACCTTGAGACGGTCAACGGCGGCATCACCGTTCGCAGTCGCGTGGTGGCTCGCGATGTCAGTACCGTCAATGGCGGCATCAGCATCGACGACGAGGCCGTGCTCGAGAGCGTGGAGACGGTCAATGGCGGAATCGGCATCGGCGAGCGGGTGATCGTTCGCCGCAATGTCGAAACCGTCAACGGCGGCGTGCGAGTCGGCCGTGGCAGCCAGATCGCCGGCGGCATCGAAACCGTCAATGGTGGAATTTCCCTGGGCGCCGCCAGCGTCGAGGGTGACTTGGTAACGGTCAACGGCTCGATCAAGCTCGGCGAGGACGCCCTGGTGAATGGCGGGATCACGGTCAAGAAGCCCGGCGGCTGGAGCTGGGGCTGGGGCAGCAAGCCGAAGCCGCCGCGGGTGACCATCGGCCCCAATGCCGTGGTCAAGGGCACCCTGTTCTTCGAGCGAGAGGTCGAGCTCGAAGTGCATCCCAGCGCCAAGATCGGCCCGATCAAGGGCGAGGAGCCGATCCGCATCGACGCCGGCGTCGAGCGCTGAGCCATCGATCCAGCGCAGGTCGCGCCCGGTCCGGCGCGACCTGCGCCGGGCAAGCAGGGCGCGCTCGCGGTAGGATCGAGGGTTCATCCAATACGGACCCGACGCCTGATGCGCTCATCACTGATCCCCGGCCTGCTCGCCTTTGGCCTGGTGGCCTGCCAGCCGGCCGCCACCCCGCCCGAGCCTGATGCCGCCGCTCCCACGGCTCCAGCCACCACCCTGGCCCCGGTCTCCGGCCCGGAGATTTCCGCCGAGGACTTCGCCGAGCACGTCCGCGTGCTGTCCACCGACGAGTTCGCCGGCCGCGCGCCGGGCGGCCCCGGTGAGGCCCTGACCACCGCCTACCTGAAGCAGCAGTTCGAGCGCCTCGGCCTCAAGCCCGGCAATGGCGACAGCTACTTCCAGAGCGTGCCGATGGTGGCGATCACCGCCGACCCGGCCACCACTCTGACCATCAAGCAGGGCGGCGAAGAGGAAACCTTGTCGATCGGTCCGAACATGGTGATCGGCACCCTGCGCGCCGCGCCCGAGGTCAAGGTCGAGGACAGCGAGATGGTCTTTCTCGGCTACGGCGTGGATGCCCCGGAAGCTGACTGGAACGACTACTCGGTCGACGTGACCGGAAAGACCGTGGTGCTGCTGGTCAACGATCCCGGCTTCCATATCGGCAGCGAGGAGCTGTTCCAGGGCAAGCGGATGACCTACTACGGCCGCTGGACCTACAAGTTCGAAGAAGCCGCACGCAAGGGCGCTGCAGCGGCCCTGATCATCCACGACAACGAAGGTGCCGGATACGGCTGGGACGTGGTGCAGAACAGCTGGAGCGGCGAGCAGTTCGATCTGCCGTCCACGCTGGATTCCGCGCCGCGCCTGGCAGCACAGGGCTGGATCAGCTCGGCGCAGGCGGAGAAGCTGTTCGCCGCCGCCGGCACCTCGCTGGAAGCCATGCGCACTGCTGCCAACCAGGCCGGCTTCAAGCCGGTGCCGCTCAAGGCGAGCCTCAGCACCACCATCCGCTCAAGCGTTCGCGAGAGCGAGTCGAACAACGTCATCGCCGTCCTGCCCGGCAGCGAGCGCCCCGACGAAGCGGTGGTCTACATGGGCCACTGGGACCACCTCGGCCATAACACCGAGATGCATCCGGACGGTATCTTCAATGGCGCCATCGACAACGCCACCGGCATCGCCGGCATCCTGGAGATCGCCGAGGCCTTTGTTACCCAGAAGACCCCGCCCAAGCGAAGCGTGGTGTTCCTGGCGGTGACCCTCGAGGAGTCAGGCCTGCTCGGCTCGAAATACTTCGCCGCCCAGCCGACCATCCCGCTGGCCAATATCGTCGGCGCGATCAACCTCGACGCCATGCCCCTGGTCGGCAAGACCCGCGACATCACCGTCATCGGCCTTGGCAACTCCGAGCTGGAGGACATCCTGCGCGGCGTGGCCGAGAAGCAGGGCCGGGTGCTCAAGGCCGAGGCCGGACTGGAGAAGGGCTTCTACTACCGCTCCGATCATTTCAGCTTCGCCAAGGCCGGCGTGCCCGCGCTGTATGCCAAGGGCGGCAACGACCACGTCGACGAGGGCGAGGCCAAGGGCCTTGCCTGGCACGCGGCCTACACCGCCGACCGTTACCACAAGCCGGCCGACGAGTACGACCCGAACTGGGATCTGAGCGGCGTAGTCCAGGACCTGGAGGCGCTGTACGCCGTGGGTCGCGAGTTGGCCGAAGGCGACAGCTGGCCCAACTGGTACGAAGGCAACGAATTCCGCGCCGCACGCGATGCCTCGCGGCCGCCCGCCGAAGCCGGCAACTGATGCAGGCGGCGGGTCGCTCAGGCGACCCGCCCCGCCCCCGTATTCCGCCCCCCGCCTCTTCTACCGGCCCGCTGCCGGCCCCCGCGTACCCCTGATTCCCCGTCCCTGCCGCCGCCCGGGCACTGCCCGATTCGGCCTTTGCCTGTCTTTCCTGACGCTGTCTGCGATCGGCCTTGCCGCCTGCAGCGCCCGGCCCGAGCGTCCCACCATGATCGGCGAGGGGGCGCAGCCTTCCGCCCGGCTTGAAGGCCAGATCCTGCTGCCGCGCGAACTGAGCGCACCGTCGCAGGGCATGCTGATGCTGCAGCTGGTGCCGCGCTTCGGCGGCAGCGGACAGCTCGCCGAGGCCCGGCAGACCTTCGACACGCCGCCGCCCTGGCCTTTCGAACTGCCGTTTGCCCGCGCCGCGGTCGGCGACCCGACCCTGTACCGGCTCGACGTCTCGCTGTTCGACGCTGAGGGCCACCTGCGCTTCATCAGCGACGGCGAGCATCCGGTGAATCTGGATGTGGAGGCCGAGCCGACCCGCGTCGAGCTGATCGCGATCGACAGCAGTGATCCGCGGGTCAGTGAGCTGGACTGCGAAGGCGCCGTGGTCACCCTGCAGTTCGAAGAGCCGCGGCTACAGCTCAGCCTTGAAGCCAAACCGCACGCCCTGCGCCGCGCCCACTCGGCGGTCGGCCGGCGCTACGTCGGCGCCGATGCCGAGCTCTGGCTGCAGCCAGACCGCGCACGCCTGCAGCTGGGCGAGAAGCGATTCCATTGCGTGGTAAGCGACACCGCCAGCGGCTGAGCCGCGCCGCGCAAGCCCCTGGTGGCGCCTTTCGGCATGCCGAGCGTAGGCCTCAGATGAGAGACGGGATTGGGCGCATATTTGCCGTTCGCGCAGCGAACTCAACGCCTGCTTCTTGAGCGGT
>CAYGMG010000153.1:0-9361 GCA_964350895.1 uncultured Lysobacter sp. | reverse complement strand
AGGCGGCGCGGTCCTTGCCATTGATGTCCATGAACAGCAGCTCGCCGCGCGGCGACGGGCGCACCAGGCTGCCGAAGCGCTCGTTCATGGTGAAGGCGATGCGCTTGCTCGAAGCCCACTCGAACTCGGCAACCTCGCGCTCGTCCTCGAAGCGGGCGACGCCGGTGACCTTGCGATTCTCGCGGGTGAACACGACCAGGGCCTGGGTGTCCTCGTCGGGCACGGTGGCGGCCAGGTGCTTGCCATCTGGCGAGATGCGGATATCGCGGAACTCCATGTAGCGGAAGAAGTCCTCGATCGGCGGGGCAGCGGCGAACAGCGACGGCGAGACGACAAGCAGGGCAAGGGCGAGCAGGCGGGACATGGACGGTTCCGGAGACAAACGTGCGTGCATTCTGCCGGGATGTGGCCTGCGACGCGAACCGCCGTGCAACGATTGCCGTCCGTCACACGTCCAAACCGGCTACGTCCCTTTGCATCCCGGCCCATCGCGAGGTAGATCATGCGCAATTCGACGCCCCTCCCCCTGCTGGCCAGCGCCACTCTGCTGGCGCTGGCGCTTTGTCTGCCCGCCGGCGAGGCGAGCGCGAATCGAAGCCCGGACCAGCTGAAGAGCGCACGGGTGCTGACCGAAGGCTTCCTGCGTTATCACCCGGACATCAAACACCGCCTGGAGGGCCTGAAGCATCTGGACGACGGCGCGCCGGAGCAGGCCTATACCGAGTTCCAGCGCGCTGCCAAGTACGCGGACAAGGTCTCCCAGGCGATGGTCGCCGAACTGCTCTGGGCCGGCGCGGTGGACGGCGGCGACCGGGCAAGGGCCTATGCCTGGATGGATCTGGCGGCCGAGCGCGGCTACCAGGTGTTCATCGCCAAGCGCGAGCAGTACTGGGCGGCGCTGGATGCCGACGAGCGCGAACGCGCCATCGAGGTGGGCCAGGACATCTACGCCGAGTTCGGCGATGAGGTCGCCAAGCCGCGGCTTGAGCGCGTTCTCAAGCGTGGCCGGCTGAACATCACCGGCAGCCGGGTCGGCTTCGTTGGCGCGCTGGAGATTCAGGTTCCCGGCCCGGACGGTGAGTGGATCCGGATCTCCGGCGAGGAGTACTACGACGACAAGCTGTGGAAGTCCGGCGAGTACTTCGCCTGGCAGGACCGTACCTGGGGCGGCGAGCCGATCGGCACGGTGACCGTGGGCGAGGTCAATGCAGAAGACGAGGAAGCTGCGCCCAAGCAGGACTGAGCACGCGGCAAATCTCGCCCGAAAAGGACAGGCAAACAGCCGGCCGGGCGCCGCGACGCGCGGCCGGACTCCCGCGCCGGCTTCGCTGCCTGGCTATCGCACAGGGCTCAGTGGCGATGCTCTTCGTAGCGCATTGCGCTGACCGGATTGCCTTCGCTGTCCTGAAAACGCAGCACGGTACCGACACCTTCAACGAGTTCAGGCGGCGATATCAGCTTGCCGCCGGCCTGGGTCACCCGCTGGCTAATCGCCCCGATGTCGGCAACGGCGATCGTGCATTCGTAGCCGCGCATGCCGCCGCCGGATGCCGCGGGTGCGCTGCGCTGCTGCAAGGTGCCGTAGATCGGCGCATGCAGCGAGGTGCGGATCATCCACAGGCCTGGCGTTCCCCAGGACAGAAAGTGCCAGCCGAAGACGGTTTCGTAGAAGTGCCTGGCGCGTTCGCAGTCGTCGGCATGGATCGCGAAGTGCGCGATATCGTGTGGCTTTGCCATGGCTTGACCCTCGCTTTGGAGAAGGCAAACCCAGCTTACTCCCGAAACCGCGGCGGCGCAGGCCTGGCTGCGCGGCGTGAGGGCGCAGGATCAGGGTCGTTGGCGGACGCTTAGGCGCAGCAGCCCACCGGGCGCTCGAAAGCTGCGCTCATGCGCCCAGCCACGCGCCACGCCGCCGCACCGCGCGCGTGGCTCATGTCAGGAAATCCGCCCTGCCCGACTTGGGCCGCTGGCTACTCGGCGCTGTCGGGCGACTCCTGCCCGGTGGCCTCATCGATTTCCTCAGAGCCGGCCCGCGACGGCGCCGGGGCGCGGCGCTTGCTGGCCAGTCGACCAAGGGTTGAGTCCAGTCGCCGCACCAGCTTGCGGGTGGCACCATCGAGGGCCTGGTGCAGCGAGCCATTCTTGTCGCGCACGGTGACCGGCCGGCGTCCAGCCAGGCGCGCCTCGATCATGCAGTGCTTGTCGTCGTCGCTGTCCTTCTCGCCGTTGACGTCGCTGAGATGGATCTCGACCCGGGTGACGTGATCACCAAAGCGCTGCAGCGCCTTGCGCGTCACGTTCTCTGCATGCCGTTCCAGCGCCTCGCCACCGTCCACGCTATCGTCGCTATTGAGTTGGATCTGCATTGCTTGCTCCTTCGATGGGCGGACCTTGGTCCGCTGAGGTTTTCCTGATTATCCTTGCCGCGTGCTGAATCCCGACGCGGAAGCGCAGCCTGCCCGCAAGCCGCCCTGTTCTGGCCGACGTCGCGCCTTGCGCTCCAAGCTTGGCGGCAAACGGTTCGGCCAGAATCCCGGATAGGCCTTTAGTTGGTCACTCTTTCAGACGCTTCAAGCCTGATGTCTGCGTCGTCCAGCAGCCCATAGTCGGCTACCACCTGGAGCAGGGCGCGCAGGCCGACCTGCAGTGAAGCTTCATCGAGGTAGAAGTGCGGCGAGTGGTTGCTAGGCGCCTCGGCCAGCGGAGTGTCCTCGGGCGTCGAGCCGATGAAGAAGAACAGCGCCGGCACTTCGCGTGCGTAGTAACTGAAGTCTTCAGCGCCCATCACCAGACCGATCTCGCGCAGCTTGTCTGCGCCGACGACCTTGGCCAGCGAGGGCAGCATGCGCGCGGTCAGCGCCGGGTCGTTGACGGTCACCGGATTGCCGTTCGGGTCCGGAACACTCAGATCCACCGAGGCGCCATGCGCGGCGGCGGTGTGCTCGGCGACCCGGCGCAGGCGGGCGAAGACGTCCTCGCGCATCGCCGCGTCGAAGGTGCGGATGGTGCCGATCAGGGACACCTCGTCGGGAATGATGTTGTTGCGGATGCCGCCCTTGATCGCGCCGAAGCTGAGCACAACCGGCAGCTTGGAGATGTCCATCTCGCGCGAGACGATCTGCTGCGCCGAGGCGACCAGCAGGGCGGCGATGGCGATCGGGTCGACGCCGCCCCAGGGCCGCGAGCCGTGGGTCTGGCGGCCCTTCACGGTGATTCCGAAGCTGTCCGAGGCAGCCATGAACGGGCCGCTGCGATAGCCGATCTGGCCGACGTGCATGGCGCTCCAGACGTGCAGGCCGAACATCGCCTCGGGCTTGAAGCTGTCGAACAGACCTTCGCGCAGCATCAGGCTGGCGCCGCCCTCTTCGCCGGCCGGCGCGCCTTCCTCGGCGGGCTGGAAGACGAACAGAATTTCGCCGGCGAGCTGCTCGCGCTGGCCGGCCAGCGCCTCGGCCACGCCCATCAGGATCGCGGTGTGCGCGTCGTGGCCGCAGGCGTGCATCACGCCGACCGTCTCGCCACGGAACTCGGTGGTGACCTTGGAGGCAAACGGCAGGTCGACCTGCTCGGTGACCGGCAGTCCGTCCATGTCGGCGCGCAGGGCGATCCGCGGACCGGGCCGGGCGCCGCGCAGCACCGCGGTGACCCCGTGGTGGGCGATGCCGGTACGCACCTCATCAAGGCCCAGCGCGCGCAGATGGGCGGCGACCGCGGCCGCGGTGCGGGTCTCGCGGTTGGACAGCTCGGGGTGCTGGTGCAGATCGCGGCGCCAGGCCTGGACCTTGGCATCCAGCGGTGCGGCCAGCGCCTCGACCGGACTGGCCGCCAGCGGCCCTGCGCCGAGCGCCAACAGCACGCCGATCGCCAGCCATACCCTGCCCGCCGTTTGCCTGCGCATCGCCCTCTCCCGGATCAAGAATGCGTCGATGGTGGCCCAAGCCGGGGCGAATTCATACCCGGCAGACGCCGCCGTTCCTTGTATCCTTGCCGCCTTTGTCACCCGCCCGAATGCCGTGAACGACCTGCTCGCCGCGCTGCTGCTCGGCATCCTCGAAGGCCTGACCGAGTTCCTGCCGATCTCCAGCACCGGCCATCTGCTGATCGCCCAGCACTGGCTGGGGCCGCGCTCTGATCTGTTCAACGTCGCCATCCAGTCGGGCGCGATCCTCGCCATCACCCTGGTCTACCGGCAGCGGCTGTGGACGCTGGCCAGCGGCTGGCAGACACCCGAACACCGAAACTACCTGTTCAAGCTGGCCGGCGCGTTTGCGGTCACCGCGGTGCTCGGCCTGATCGCCAAGCTGGGCGGCGTCAAGCTGCCGGGCACGGTGACCCCGGTGGCCTGGGCAGTGCTGCTGGGCGGCATCGCGATCCTGCTCATCGAGCGCCACTCGCGACGTTTCGGCGATGCCGCCGAGATCACCTGGCGGGTGGTGCTGGCGGTCGGCGTCGCCCAAGTGATTGCCGGGGTGTTTCCCGGCACCTCGCGCTCAGCGGCGGCGATCTTCGCCGCCCTGCTGGTCGGCGTCGGCAACCGGCCGGCAGCGACCGAGTTCGCCTTCCTGGTCGGCATCCCGACCATGTTCGCCGCCACCGCCTACGAACTGCTGCGCTATCTGCTGAGCGATGAGGGCGGCGAGGCCTGGAGCGAGCTGCTGCTCGCTTTCGTCGCCGCCACCGTGACCGGCTTCGTTGCCGTCCGCTGGCTGCTCGGCTATATCAAGGGCCACAGCTTCGTCCCATTCGCCTGGTATCGCATCGCGCTTGGCGCCGCCCTGCTGCTCGGCCTGCCGGCCGGCAGTTGATGTCGCGGCGCCAAGGCGACACCCTCTGCACACCCTTGCTGCTGTAGTGGCCCTCCATGACCAAGCTTTCGACTGCCCTGATCCTGCTCGCCCTCGCCGCGCCGGCCAGCGCGCTGGAGGGCATTGCCTACTCCGGCGAGGCGCGCGCGCTGGAGGGCGACGGCCTGCTCTACAGCGAGCATCACGTGGTGCGCCAGGAGAACGGCGCGCCGGTAGAGCGCTTCGTGCTCTACCGCTGCCCTTCCGGCGAGGCATTTGCGCGCAAGCACGTGCGCTACGGCGAGCCGCCGTACGCGCCGCAGTTCGAGAATCAGGATGCGCGCTTTGGCTATCTGGAAGGCTTCTCCCGCGGCAAGATCGCCGGCGAGGTGTTCTTCCGCCGCAGCAGCGATCAGGGTCGCGAGCAGGACGCCATCCCGCTCGGCGAATCGCTGGTGGTGGATGCCGGTTTTGACGAATTCGTCCGCGCCAAGTGGCCGCTTCTGCAGGAGGGCAAGTCGGTGCCGCTGCGCTTCCTGGTGCCGAGCCGGCTCTCCGCTTACGGCTTCAAGGTGCGCAAGACCGGCGAGGAAGAGCTCTTCGGGGAGACGGTCAGCAACTACCAGCTGGCCCTGTCCGGCCTGCTCGGCTGGTTCGCTGACGAGATCGACGTCAGCTACCGCAACAGCGACCGTCGGCTGATGCGCTTCGCCGGCCTGTCCAACATCCGCAAGAGCCCCGATGAGAATCTGGTGGTGCGGATCAGCTTCCCGCCCGCGCAGCAATTGGCCCTGGCCGACGAGGCCTGGGCCGCGGCGCAGGCCGAGCCGCTGGTGAACTGCAAGCTCGGCGGCTGAGCCTGGCACGCGGCTTGCTGGGCAAGGGGTTCTGCCCCCACGCTTGGCGCCCATGTCCCTGCAGCTTCGCCTGACCCTTGCCTTCGCCGCCCTGCTCGGGGCGCTCGCCCTTGCGGCGCTGTTTGGCCTTGATGCGCTGACCCGCGACATGCGCGGCGCGCTGGGCGACACCGCGCGCAGCGTCGGCACCCGCGTGTTCACCCTGGTCCGTGAGGAGCAGGCGGCCCTGGTCGAACGCCAGGGCGGTGAGGGATCGACCCTGCATGAGGTCGAGACCGTCGCCCTACGCGGACCTGAGCCAGGCCAGCTGCACGAGCGCATCGACGTGGTGGTCAACGGCCAGCGCCTGGACGCCGAGCAGATCGCCGCCCTGCCCGAGACGCATCCGGCGCGGCGCTTCCTGGCTGATGGCGAGCAGGCGCCACAGCGGGTGCTGGATCTTGAGTTCAAGCCCGGCGAGGAGATCGAGCAGATGCTCTGGCTGCACGCCGCGGACGGCCGCAGCACCGGCATCCCGATCCCGGCTACTCGGGCAAAACAAGCAATCGAGGATTTTCGCCAGCGCCTGCTCTGGGGCCTCGGCCTGTTGCTGCTAGCCGGCCTGCTTGGTGCCGCCTGGCTGGCCCGGCGGATCGCCCTGCCGCTGCGCGACCTGGCCCGGGCCAGCGACCGCCTTGGCCGCGGCGAGCTGGACCAGCGGGTAGCGCCCTCCGGCCCGCGCGAGGTGCGGCGCAGCCTGGAGGCCTTCAACCGCATGGCCGACGATCTGTCCCGGCTGCAGGCCGAAACCGAGGCGCTGCGCGCCGACCGCGAACTGGCCGAGCTGGGCGAGATCGGCCGCGGCCTGGCGCATTCGCTGCGCAACCCGCTGCACGCGCTGGGCCTGAGCCTTGACGCGCTGGCCGCCGGGCGTGTCGATGACGATGGCGATGCCAGCCGCGCAGCCGGGCTGGCCGAGCGCGGCCGCGAACAGCTGTCGCGCATCGATCAGGCGCTGCGCGGCTTCCTCGCGCTGTCGACCAGCTCCGGGGCGCAGGTCGCTTCGGTTGAACTAGATGCGGTGATCGACGACGTCGTGCTCGAGGCCAGCCAGCGTGCCCAGGGCCGGGTCCGCTTTGAACGCAGCCGCTGCGGCCTGCGCATCGACGCGGTCGAGGCCGAGCTGCGGATCATCCTGCATGCGCTGCTGATCAATGCGGTCGAGGCCAGCCCCGAGGACGGCCTGGTGCGCATCCGCGGCGAATCTGCCGAACCGCCGGGTAGCGTGCTCGTCGAGATCGAGGACCAGGGCAGCGGGATTTCGCCGGCGGTGCGCGAGCGTCTGTTCCAGCCACACGTGAGCAGCAAACCGACCGGCGCCGGGATGGGCCTGTACCTGGCCGAGCGCCTGCTGCGTCAGCGCTACCGCGGCCAGCTCAGCCTTGATCAGCGCGAGCAGGGCGGCACGCTGGCCCGCCTGCTGCTGCGCCCGCGCGAACGCCGCGGGGAGCCAGCATGAGCCGCGGCCAGCTGCTGCTGGTCGAGGACGACGAGGCGCAGCGCAGCCTGGTCGGCGACATTCTCGGCGGCGCCGGCTTCGAGGTGCTGTGCGCTGACCGGCTGAGCACGGCGGTGGCCCAGCTCGGCGCGCCCAACCTGGTCCTGGTGCTGTCCGACTTCCGTCTCGCTGAGGGCGATGGGCTGGCCCTGCTGCGCGAGGTGCGCCAGCGGCGGCCGGCGCTGAGCTTCGTGCTGATGACCGCCTACGGCAGCATCGGCCACGCGGTCGAGGCAGTGCGCGCCGGCGCCGATGATTATCTGGCCAAGCCGTTCGAACGCCAGGCTCTGCTGCTGACCCTGGACAAGGCGCTGCGCACCCGCGAGCTGCGCGAGGAGAACCGGCGGCTCAGCGATGCGCTGGGCGAGCGCGAACAGCTGGTCGACCTGATCGGTCGCGCGCCGGCGATGCAGCGCCTGTACCGGCAGATCGAGCGGCTGGCGCCGACCGATGCCACGGTCCTGGTGCAGGGCGAATCCGGCACCGGCAAGGAGCTGGTCGCCCGCGCCCTGCACCGGCTGTCGCGACGCGCCGAACGGCCCTTCGTCGCGGTCAACTGCGCGGCGATTCCCGAGGGCCTGGTCGAGGCCGAGTTCTTCGGCGCGGAACGCGGCGCCTACACCGGCGCGCAGAGCGCGCGTGCCGGTCACTTCGAGAATGCCGATGGCGGCACCTTGTTCCTCGACGAGATCGGCGAGCTGCCGCTGGCGCTGCAGCCCAAGCTGTTGCGCGCCCTGCAGGAAGGGCGGATCAGCCGGATCGGCGGGGCGCGGGAAAGCGCGGTCGACGTGCGGGTGATCGCCGCAACCAATCGCGACCTGGCCACCGAGGTCGCCGAGGGCCGCTTCCGCGAGGACCTGTACTGGCGGCTCAACGTGGTGGGCCTCGACCTGCCGCCGCTGCGCGAGCGGCGCGAGGACATCCCGCTGCTGGTCGAACACTTCGCCCGCCGCGCCGCGCGCCAGCACCGGCTGCCCGAGGTGACCTTCCCCGGCCATGTGCTGCGCGCCCTGATCGACCGCCCGTGGACCGGCAACGTGCGCGAGCTTGGCAACACCATCGAACGCCTGCTGCTGTTGGCCGACGATGGTGAGCCTTCGCTCGACGACCTGCCCGATGCGCCACGCCGGCAGATCGCGCCCAGCTTCACCCTGCCCGCCGAGGGCATCGACTGGGATGCGATGGAGCGCTCCCTGCTGCAGCAGGCCCTGCACCACGCCCAAGGCCAGAAGAAGCGCGCCGCGGCCCTGCTTGGCCTGCCCTACAAGGCTTTTCTGTATCGGCTGGAGAAACACGGCGTCTGAGTGTTTGGGTGTGCCGCAGCGGCGGCCGGCAGTCCCCATATCGGGATCCCGGTCCGCAATTGCGCCCCGCGCTGCGCCCGGACGCGGCGGATCCGGCACAGAAGGAGGCGGAAATGGCTGCAGGCATCGATGGCACGCCACATGCAAGAGCGTGGAGGCATCCCCCAACACCCGGAGAACACCGATGAACAAGCAACACCTCGTTTCACTCTCCCTTGCCGCCCTCATCTGCTTCGCGCTTCAGGCGACCACGGCGCAGGCCGGTGACATCGCCGACATCACCATCGCCAAGGACGGCAGCGAGCACTCGCTGAGCGTGGACCTTGAAGCGCTGACCGACGGCCAGACCCTGCAGCTGTCGACCAAGGCCGGCGTGCCGGCGATTGTCACCCGCAACGGCGGCGAGCTGGACGTCGAGATCGCCGGCGCCATCCACCAGATCTCGATCGGCGAAGTCGAGAGCCTGTGGTTCGGCGAGCGCGACGGCGAGCACGAGGTGGAGGTCATCCGGCTCGGCAAGGGCGAGGCCGGCGAAGGCACCGACGGCAAGGAGGTCCGGGTGGTCCGCCTGCACGGCGCGCACGACGAGGTGATCGAGGAGCGCATCGAGGGAGGCGAGGCGCGCAAGGTGGTGTTTGTCAAGCGCCACGGCGACGAGGCGATCGACGAGGCCGAGCTAGCCCGGCTGATCGAGGACGCCAAGGCCGGCGCCGGCAGCGTCGACGCCGACGGCACCCGGATCACCGTCGAGCGCCGGGTCACCCGCGACTGAGGCAAGGCAAGCGCGCAGACCTGCACAGGCGGGGCGGGCCCATCGGTAGGGCCCCCCCCCCCAGCGCGCACCACGCAGGCCACGCCAACCCCCACGCAGGCGCCCCC
>CAYGMG010000152.1:0-9401 GCA_964350895.1 uncultured Lysobacter sp. | reverse complement strand
ACGACGCATCCGCGTCGCGACTTCAACAACATACTTCCGGGACAGGACACTAGAAAATCCAATCAAAAGAAATCCCGAGGCTGCGGCCTTGAGCATCGACGCCGCTGCCATGCTCGCGGTAGCGGCGATTGCCGATGTTGCTGAGCTCGACGCTTAGCCTTATGGCGTCGAAGTCAATCTGCCAGCCGAGGCTGAATGTGGTCCAGCCCGGGGTTCCGCCGGGATCGATCCGCGGGTCGGACGCGTCGCGCGGGCTCAGGCGCTGCTGCGAGGCGGCGTAGTCGAAGCGCAGGAAAGTCCACTGCCCGGCGCCTGGCGACCAGCGCGCAGCCAGACGACCGCCCAGCGGCGCAATGCGGTCGGCCGGGCTGACAACGCGCGCCAGTCGCTGCTCACCGTAGGTGTAGGTCGCGCCCAGGTTCAGCTCAAAGCGCGTGTCGGGGTGCCAGCCGAGACCCAGCTCGATGCCGTGAAGGTCCAGCGAGGAGAGATTGCGGTTCTGCACGACGATGCGCCCGGCGTCGGTCAGCGCGCCGGTTTCCACCGCCACGATCTTGTCCGAATAGCGGCTGAGGAAGGCCACCAGGTCAAGATCCCAGCGTTGGGTGCGCTGGCGAAGGCCGATTTCCAGGCTGTCGATCAGCTCGGAGCGCAGGTCAGGGTTGGGCAGGCTGAAACGATTGCCCGGGCGCTCGCCGAAAACGCCAAGATCGAACACATTGGGCGAGCGGAAGCCGCGTCCGTACCCAACATGTAGCTGGGTTGCATCGCCAAGCTCGTGGCGCAGCGAGAGATGCCCGGAGCGGTCCGCGGGTCTCAGCGTTGTGGCTGGAACCTGCGCGATCGGAATGCGGACGCGGTTGGCGGTGTAGCGAAGGCCCGAGGCAATCGCCCAGCGTTCGCCGAGCTGCCAGTCGTGGGCGAGAAACAGTGACTGATTGCGCGCGCTGGCGCGGTCCGGAAAGCGGCTCTGTCGGTCGCTCTCGACGCCGCTGCCGAGGTCCCGGGCAATGCGCCGAGAGCGGACCGTGTCTGAATAAAGATCGAAACCGTAGGCCCAGGTGTGCGCTCCCGAGAACTTTGATAGATCGAGTGAGAGGCCGTTCAGGGTGCTGCGGTTGCACTCGCGCTGCTGCAGCGGGTTGTCGAAGTCGCGGCTGATCCGGTCATCGTCGATGCGCTGCTGGCCGATCTGCATGTCGAGCTGGTCGAAGGCGGGGTGTCGCGCCCGCCAGCGCCATTGCAACTGGGCAAAGTCACGCTGCTGCGGACTGAAACGGAATTCCGACGAGCTCGGCTGCGGCTGGCCGAACCCGGGAACCAGTTCGTCGTGGCGCGGGGTATCCGGCTGGCGTAGATGCTGGAACTGCAGGTTGAGTCGATGCGCAGCATCAGGGTTCCAGATCAGCTTGGCGTTGCCGGCACGACTGCGATAGTTGGTGAACGGCAGACGTTCGCCGCCACCCGCGCGGCGCTGACCGGTACTGAGTTCGCTCGCTCCGGCCAGGATGGCGAAAGGGCCGGCTACGTGCTGCCACTCGGCACGGCTGTGCAGGGAACCATCGGCGCTGTTGAAGCCGGACCGAATTCTGCCGTGCCCCGGGCTATCGCCTCGGGACGCTGGCACGGCGCTGAGCATGTCAACGACGCCGCCCATCGCATCCCCGCCGTGCAGGGCGCCAGCGGGGCCGCGCTGCACCTCGATCGAGGACAGCATGAGCGCATCGACCAGGGCGACATACTGGTTCGGGGCATTGCGAAACAGCGTGTTATTGAGGCGAAAGCCGTCGACTCGGTGCAGTACCTCGGAGCCCTTGAGTCCGCGCAGGATGACGATGCTCTGGCCCGGTGTGGTCTGCTGGAAGGCGATGCCCGGCAGGCCGCGCAGGGCCTCCATCGGCGTGGCCAGGGCGCTGGCAGGCTGCTCGGACATGTCGACGCTGTTGAGTGCGGCGCTGGCGCGCAGCGCTGGCGCGTCGCGCCCGGCTGCTTCTACGGTGAGCGCGTCAAGGCAGGTCGCCTCGGCGCAGCGCGGGTCCGGGTTCACCGGATCCGCCTGCAACGTCGCCGCGAGCGACAGCGCGCAGGCGGCGAGGGCAAAGCGCTGTCGGTTGCGCATCCCTGCGCGGCTGCTCAAGCCCGGCTCAGGGAGGGAAGGGGCCGCGGAACGCGGTGTCGCGGATCTCGCGCTGCCAGCGCGGCAGGCCCGACTTCAGATCGAAGGCGACGAGGGTAGGAAAGTCGATCTGCGGTTGGTCGGCAAAGCGCAGCCCGAGCGGACGCACAAGCAGCACGGCCTGGTCGACCACGATGAAGGGAAGATAGGACCAGCCGAGATCGAACTCGCCAATGGGCTGCCCTTTGGCGTCCTCGATCCGCCAGCGGTAGCCGCCGTCCGCCGCTTCGCTGCTGACCAGGACATGGGCGGCATCGGCCGAGCGGAAGCGCCGCGGCATGCCGGCCTGGGGCTGGCCGATCTCGACCGGCAGCGCCTTGCCGGCGTCAGGCGCGCCGCTTTCCGCGATCAGCTTGGACTGGCTGGCATCCATGCGCAGCGTGCCGCTGAGCGCGATCGCGCTGCTTTCCTTGCTGGTCTCGACGGAGGCCTCGCCATCGGGAGTCGGCCCCTGATCGCTGGCCAGCAGCGCGCCGGTCACCGCCTCGTGGCGGTAGTCCCAGAACAGCAGGTCGTCATCGGCCTTGATCGCGAACTGCTCACCCAGCCGGTCATCGACCAGGGCGCGTGCCGGCGTGGGCAGGCTGGCGAAATGGCTGCCGCGTTCAGCACCGTTTGCCGGGTCGATGAAGGCGTAGTGGATCAGGCCGCGCTTGGCCGGGCCGGCGAGGGCCAGCAGGCTGCCGCCATTCAGCGCCACCGGCATGTCGGCCTGCTTGCTGTGCCAGCGGCGGCTGCCGTCGCTGAGGGAAAGAGCATCAATGCCGCCTTCAGGCAGCATGATGATCGCCTGCGCGTTGTCGATATCGATCACCACACCACGTTGCAGCGTCTGTGCCTGTCCCGGCGCGGCAAGCGAGGTGAACGCGGCGAGCAGGATCACGCAGGACAGCGGGCGGTGGCTCATGGGCGTGCTTCCGGTGGCAGCAATGGAGCTGCATTCTGGCAAGACCGGGCCGGCACGTCGACCGGGCCGGCACATCGACCGGGCCGGCACATCGACCGGGCTGCGATCTGCGCTGTTATGCTCCGGCTGACTTAGGGCTCAGGGGGCGGGCATGAAGCCGATGCGGTGCGGGTGGCGGAAGTGGGGTGTGGCACTGGCAGGCTTGCTGCTGTCAGCGGTGGCCGTGGCGCAACCCGCCAATGACAATTTCGCCGCTGCAATCGTGCTCAGCGGGACGAGCGTCAACACCACCGGCAGCAACGTCGGCGCGACTCGCGAGGCCGGGGAACCCCTGCATGACGACAACGCCTCGACGGCCACGGTGTGGTGGCGCTGGACGGCAGCAGCCGATGGCGATGTGATCATCGACACCGTCGGCAGCAACTACGACACCATTCTTGCCATCTACACCGGCAGTGCGGTGAACGCACTCACCGGAGTTGCCGCCAACGATGATATTGGCGGTGGTTCACTTCAGAGCCGGGTGAATTTCGTCGCCACGTCGGGCCAGACCTACCAGATCGCGGTCGCCGGGTTCAACGCTGCAAGCGGCACGATCAGCCTGAATCTGGCCGCCGGGTCGATTCCGCCCACCATCACCTCCACGCCCGCACCTGGCAGCACGCTTGCCATGCCGGCGGGTGTGTTGGGGAGCACAACGACGAGTTCCATCGATTTGCTGGCCGTCGGCGGTGGCGCCGGTTCCAGCGTGCAGCTCGCCTGCGCCTCGAACAGCGGCGTCCGGGTCGGTGCGGCGGGCGCGACGCCGGCGGGAACCAGCTTCAACCAGACGGTCAATGTCGGCGCCCAGCCCACCGATCTGGCCGTCGCGGCTACCGTGGCCGCGGGCGCGCAGTCGCTTGCGAACGCGCTGGTGTGCACGGCGACGCCTTCGCTCGGCGCGCCCTACACGCTGAGCTACAGCGTCAATGTACCGGCCGCCCAGGCCAGCGATGCGCCGCCGGTACTCAGTGCACTGCCGCCGAGTGGCGCCCAGTTGATCCTGCGCCCCGCCATAACAGGTGGTTCGGCCAAGGGCGCCGTCGACCTGCTCGCCGCGCCGGGTGCCGGAAGCGGATCGGTCTCGGTCACCTGCACGGCCGATGGCGGCCTGCGGGTAGGCGCAGCAGGACAAGTGCCAGCCAGCGGCAGCTACAGCTTCAGCCTCAGTGCCGCCCAGGATCCCGCCGATCTCGCCCTGGCAGCCACCGCCGCAGCCGGCGCCGCGAACGCCAACCTGGGCTGCCAGGTCACCCCGAGCTCGGGCGCGCCCTACACGCTGAACTACACCGTGCGGGTGCCTGCGGCCCTGTCCGCAGGCAACGGAACCTGGGTGGCCCAGGGTCCGATCCAGGTCAGCGGAGGCCAGTCCGAGGGCATCACGGTGCCGCGCTCGCGGCCGGTCGCCGGCGCAGTGCATGTGGTCCGGCCACATCCGAGCAACGCCTCGATCCTCTACGTCGGCGCGGTCAACGGCGGCGTCTGGCGCAGCCTGAACGCCACCGCCAGCGACCCCAGCTGGACCCGCCTGACCGATGGCCAGCAGTCGCTCAGCATCGGCGCCCTGGACATCGATCCGACCGACGGCAGCGCCCAGACCCTGGTCACCGGCATCGGCCGATTCAGCAGCTATGGCGGCTCCGGTGGCGCGCGCATCGGCCTGCTGCGAACCACCGATGGCGGCGCCAGCTGGAACGCGCTGGCCAGCAGCATGGCCGGACGCAATATTGCCGGGGTCGCAGCGCGCGGAAGCGTGATCGTCGCCGCGGTGAACTCAGCAGACAGTTTCACCTGCGGAAATATCGGACTGTTTCGCAGCGCCGACAGCGGCGCCAGCTTCGTCAAGGTCGCGGCCGCTTCGGGATTCCCGGCCGGCGGCAGCGATGAAATCGCCGGTCACCCCGGTAATCCCGACGTGCTGTACGCCTCGCTCGAGGCCGCAGGCACCTGCGCCGGCAATGCCACGCTCAACGGCGTCTACCGCAGCGCCGACGCGGGTGCCAGCTGGAGCAAGGTCAGCGACGCCGCGATGGATGCGCTGATGAATGACGGCGCCACCAGCAGCTACCTGCTGCGGATCCAGGTGGCGCCGGACGGCGCCGTGGTGGTGGCGATCTCGCTCGGGACCTTGCGCGGCGTGTTCCGCAGCGCTGATGACGGCGCCAGCTGGACTGCGCTCGGCGTCCCGACCACCACCGAGGGCGCCGATGTGATCGGCGTCCACCCCGGCGGCCAGGGCAGCCTGCATCTGTCGGTGGCGATCGATCCTGCCGACTCCAACCTGGTCTATGTTGGCGGTGACCGGCAGCCGGTCGGCGGCAACGGCAACTTCCCCAACTCGCTCGGCGCGCGGGACTTCAGCGGGCGTTTGTTCCGCGGCGATGTGCGCGTTGCCGCGCCGAATACCTGGACCTCACTGACCCACAGCGGCACGGCCAGCTTCGGTCAGTCCGGCACGCTTGCCGGCTCCGCGCCGCACGCCGATTCACGCAGCATGGCCTTCGATGCCGCCGGTCGACTGATCGAAGGCGACGACGGCGGCGTCTACGCCCGGATCAGCCCGGCCACGGCCGGCGGCGACTGGGTCGGCCTGAATGGCGACCTGCAGATCACCGAGCAACACAGCCTGGCCTACGACCCGGTATCGCGCATCGCCATGTCCGGCAACCAGGACAACGGCACGATGCGCCAGACCAGCACCGAGCTGCCGCCCTGGGCGTCCCTGTCGGGCGGCGATGGCGGCGGTGTGGCGGTTGACCGGCTGGACCTTGCCGCCAGCGGTCGGTCGCTGAACTACTCCAGTTTCCAGAACCTGCAGGGGTTCGCCCGGCGCACCTTCTCCGCTGCCAATGGTCTGGTCGCGACCGCCTTTCCGGCGTTGACGGTGACCGGCGGGGGGGCAGCGCCGGGTGGCCAGTTCGTTACCCCGGTGGTGACCAACCAGGTGCAGGGGCGACGCCTGGTGATCGGCGCGTCGAACGGCGTCTATGAATCGCTCGATTCCGGCAGCACCTCGATGCTGGTCGCCGACGGCCTGCGGGCGATCTCCTTCCCGACCGGCGGCTCCTTGGCCTATGGCGCAAGCGGCAATCCGCAGATGCTCTACGTCGCCGGCTGCATCGGCAGCTGCAGCGCCGGTGGCGACGATGGCCTGTACCAGCGCAGCGCGATGGGTCAGCCCTTCCAGCTGCGCCGCGCCAATACAGGCGGCTTCACCGTCGAGGGCGTGGTGCTTGACCCCGATGACCCGCTGCATGTGATTGTCCTCGAGCGCAACGGCGGCCAGAACGCGATCGCCCGCAGTACCGACGGCGGAGTGAACTGGACCATGATCACCGGCAACTTCCCCGGCAACGCCGGGGCATTGCGCTTCCTGCGCTACATGGACGGGCCCTTGGGCGATGCGCTTGCCGCGGCGACCGATCTGGGCGTGTTCATCGCCACCGAGGCCGATGGTTTCGCGCTATGGAGCGCCCCTGGCAGCGGACTGCCGCCGGCGCCGGTGTATTCGCTGCAGTACGACGCCAGCCAGGATCTGCTGGTTGCCGGCACCCTGGGGCGAGGCAGCTTCAGCTTGCGTGGGGCCGTGGTGCGCGCCGTGGAAGGAGGCAGTCCGCCGCCTCCGCCGCCGCTCATCTTCGCCAACGGTTTCGAGTTGCCGACCCCGCCCTGAGCAGGCGGGGACACGTTCGCCGGCAAGCCGGGCAGGCAAGCATTCCTTGCTTGCCAGGGGCGGACGTGCCGGGAGGGATGCCTGCCGACTGCCGGCAGACTGCCCTCAGTCGCCATGCCGTGGCAGCGCTGCCATCAGGCAAACGGAGGCCGGGCGCGCGGTGTCCCGGGCCCGGATACGCGCAGGCCCTGGCGGGCCTACAGCGTCTTGTCGATCAGCTGGGACAGCTGGGCCTTGCTGACCGCGCCGACCTGGGTCGCCTGGACCTTGCCGTCCTTGAACAGCATCAGGGTCGGGATGCCGCGGACCGAGAAGTTGCGCGGGGTTTTCTGGTTGTGGTCAATATTGATCTTGGCCACCTTCAGACGCCCGGCATAGCTCTCGGCGATGTCATCGACGATCGGCGCGATCATCTTGCAGGGGCCACACCATTCGGCCCAGAAATCCACCAGCACGGGTTCGCTGGACTGCAGGACGTCGGCCTCGAAGCTGTCGTCGCTGACGTTGAGAATGCGTTCGCTCACGGGAAAACTCCTTGGCTGGCCGGTACTTTCCGACCGCATCGGCTACACTTGGGGGCTCCAGGACACGCATTCAAGCGCCCCTCGGAGCCGCGCCCCGAGTGTGCGGTGCAAGCCGGCAGCGGATCAAGCGCGCCCTCAACCTGGCCCACACAGTAGAACAAGAATGAGCGATAAGCCCCTTACCGATATTGCGTTTTCCAACTTCGAGATTGCTCCGCAGCTGCTCGCGGGCCTGGAAGCTGCCGGATTCTCCCGCTGCACGCCGATCCAGGCGATGACCCTGCCGATCGCCCTGCCCGGGCGCGACGTGGCCGGACAGGCGCAGACCGGCACCGGCAAGACCCTGGCCTTCCTGATCACCGTGATCAACCGGCTGTTGACCCGCCCGGCGCTGGCCGATCGCAAGGCCGAGGACCCGCGTGCCCTGATCCTGGCGCCGACCCGCGAGCTGGCCATCCAGATCCACAAGGACGCGGTCAAGTTCGCTTCCGACATCGGGCTGAAGTTCGCCCTGATCTATGGCGGCGTCGACTACGACAAGCAGCGCGAGCTGCTGCAGCAGGGCACCGACGTGATCATCGCCACCCCCGGCCGGCTGATCGACTACGTCAAGCAGCACAAAGTGGTTTCCCTGCACGCCTGCGAGATGTGCGTGCTGGACGAGGCCGACCGCATGTTCGACCTCGGCTTCATCAAGGACATCCGCTTCCTGCTCCGGCGCATGCCAGAGCGCACCACCCGGCAGACCCTGCTGTTCTCGGCCACCCTCAGCCACCGCGTGCTTGAGCTCGCCTACGAGCACATGAACGAGCCGGAGAAGCTGGTCGTCGAGACCGAATCGATCACCGCGGCCCGGGTACGCCAGCTGGTCTACTTCCCGGCCAACGAAGAGAAGCTGCCCCTGCTGCTGGGCTTGCTCTCGCGCAGCGAAGGCGCGCGGACCATGGTCTTCGTCAATACCAAGAGCTGGGTCGAGCGGGTGGCGCGGGCGCTGGAGCGCGCTGGCTACCGGGTCGGCGTGCTCTCCGGCGACGTGCCGCAGAAGAAGCGCGAGTCCCTGCTGAAGAAGTTCCAGGCCGGCCAGCTGGAGCTGCTGGTGGCCACCGACGTCGCTGCCCGCGGACTGCACATCGACGGCGTCAGCCACGTCTACAACTACGACCTGCCCTTCGATGCCGAGGACTACGTGCATCGCATCGGGCGCACCGCGCGGCTCGGCGCCGAGGGTGACGCGATCAGCTTCGCCTGCGAGATGTACGCCATGGGCCTGCCGGACATCGAGGCCTTTATCGAGCAGAAGATCCCGGTCGGCCAGGTCACCCCGGAACTGATGACCGCCCTGCCGCAGCCCGAGCGCGAGAAGCCGGCGGAAGGCGAGTCGGTCGGCGAGATCTTCCGCGAAGTGCGCGAGGCGCAGGCCGCCGAAGGCGCGCGTCGTGGCGGGCCTGGAGGCGCTGGCGGCCGCGGACGCGGCCCACGCAGCGAAGGGCGCGGCGAGCGCCGTTCCGAAGGCCCGCGCGGCGAGGACGGCCAGCGCCGGCGGCGTCCGCGCAGCGAGGCGGTCACTGCCGAGGCTCCGGCTGCGGCCGATCCCAATGTCACCAGCGTGCCCGCCGAGGCGCCCCCGGCGGCCGTCGAGCCCGGCGCCGAGCCGACCAAGCGCCGCCGCCGTCGTGGTGGACGTGGCCGCAGCAAGCGCAATGAGGAAGGCGCATCACCCGCAAATGAAGGCAATCAGCGCCAGGAAGGCAGCCGTCGCCAGGAAGGCGGCAAGCGTCAGGATGGCGGCAAGCGTCAGGACGGCTCGCGTCGGCAGCCGGTGACCGCCGAAGCGCCTGCGGTGCCGGCCTCGGGCTCGACCGAAGGCAGCAACGGTGGACTGCTCGCACGTATCGGTCGCGGCCTCAAGTCCCTGATCAAGCGCCCGCCGCGCGGCCAGCACTAGGCCGCAGGCACCGCCGCCGGAACCGCAATGCGGATCCGGCGGCCGGACCGGGCGCCGATTTGCCGGTCGTCGATTCCCATCGATTGCGCCGGCTTTCTGTGGGAGCGGATCGTATCCGCGACCGCAGCGCGACAGGC
>CAYGMG010000151.1:0-9583 GCA_964350895.1 uncultured Lysobacter sp. | reverse complement strand
CGGCTTCTCTTTGGTTACTTTCTCTTGCCGAAACAAGAGAAAGTGACTCGGGCCGGCCGAAGGACGGATCGAAACGCTCTTGACCTTGATGCTGGTCTTGCTTTGCAGAAAAGCCCGCCGCAAGCAATGCAAAAAAGACCCATTCGCCGGCCAGGGCGAACGCACACTTTGCGCCCAAAACGCTCCTGATCTCACCCTCACTGTACGTGAGGGACAGCCGCGCTCTAACACGCGCGGCAAGTGTCCTGTCCCGGAAGTATGTTGTTGAAGTCGCGACGCGGATGCGTTGTCGAGGCAAGGCGCGAGAAGGAGGCATAGCAGCGCTATGGTGACGACGAGGAACGCAGCATCGGCGGCGCAGCCCGAGCGAATTCTGCGATGTACTTCCGGGACGGGCCCCTAGGACACCCGGTGCCCGGATGCCAGCGATCCGAGCTATCGCGCATTCTTGAGGTTCAGTGCGCTGTAGGCGGCGGGGTTCCGCTTCCGCCGCCGGCGAACAGCTGTTCGAGGTCGACGGCGTCGAAGCGGTAGCGCTGGCCGCAGAACTCGCACTGCACACCGACCGCGTCAAGGGCAGGATCGATCGACGCGAGTGCCTCGTCGTGGCCGAGCGCCAGCAGCATGCCGCCGACCCGCTCCCGCGAGCAGGTGCAGCCAAAGGCAAGCTCACGCTGCGATAGCAGGCTGGGCGCTTCCTCGTGGAAAAGACGATGCAGCAGAAGTTCGGGGTCGGTGGCCAGTAGCTCGGCCGCGCCGAGCGTCTCGAACAGCGCCTGGGTGCGCGGCCAGGCGTCTTCATCGGCCTCGGCGCCGGGCAGCACTTGCAGCATCAGACCGCGAGCCCGTTCACCGTTGGCCGCGAGCAGCAGGCGGGTTGGCAACTGCTCGGACTGCGCGAAGTAGGCCTCGAAAGCAGCGCCCAGAGTGTCGTGCTCCAGACCTACCAGGCCCTGGTAGCGTGACGCTTCGCCGCCCGGCTGCGGCGGCCGTTCGATGGTGATGGCGAGCAGCGAGTTCGCGCCGACATGCGACAGGTCGAGCGGCGTCGCCAAGGGTTCCTCCCACAGCGCGATACCGCGCACCGTACCTTGATGGGTGCATTCGGCGAACAAGGTGCGTACCGCGCCCTGGCCCTTGAGCTGGATCGACAGCCTGCCTTCGACCTTGACGTGGCCGGTGAACAGCGCCGCCGCCGCCGCGGTCTCGCCAAGCAGCTGGGCCAGCGCTTCGGGGTAGGCCTCGCGCGAGCGGATCTGCGCCCAGGCCTCGTCGAGTGAGACCAGGACACCGCGGACACCCGAGCGGTTGAGCAGGAAGCGAAGCAGGACATCGGTGGCGCGGGAAGAATCGGACATGCGGAGCAGAAGGCCAGACGTAGCGGAGCGGAGCGCCATTGTAGCCTTGGCGATCTGCATGGCCCGTCTACACTAGTGCTGGAAGGGGAAGATCCTGCAGCCGCCCCGCGCGTCCTGAACGGGCTCAGTGGACGCATTGCCAGGAACTCCCGGCCAAGGCTGCTGCGCTGTCTTCATTCAGCCTGCGCCGCTGCGCCTTGCGCAGCCAGCAAGCTGCGCAAGCCACGCAGCGCCGCGTCCGCGAACGCTCGGGCGCGGTGTGACGAGGCGGACGCAGGTCGGTCATCGATGCATGAGGAACGGGATGGGCAAGACAAAGGCCAAGCGCGGGGAATCACGCTGGCGGCGGCTGCGCAGACGCCTGCTCTGGCTTTGCCTGCTGCTCGCTGCCGCGCCTATCCTGCTGGTGGCGGCCCTGCGCTTCATCGATCCGCCGGGCAGCGCCTTCATGCTCGCCTATGCCCTGCAGCGCACCACCGATCAGCCGCCGCTGCGCCACGACTGGGTGCCCCTCGAAGGGCTGTCGCCCCAGCTGCAAATGGCAGTGATTGCCGCTGAGGATCAGCGCTTTGCCGAGCACGCCGGTTTCGATATCGATGCGATCCGCGACGCGCTGGAGGACGGCAGTGGCCGTGGCGCCAGCACGATCACCCAGCAGGTGGCCAAGAACTTGTTCCTGTGGTCGGACCGCAGCTGGCTGCGCAAAGGTCTGGAGGCGGGCTTTGCCGCCTGCATCGAAACGCTCTGGCCGAAGCGGCGGATTCTCGAGGTGTATCTGAACATCGCCGAGTTCGGCCCCGGCATCTATGGCGCCGAAGCCGCCGCCCGGCACTACTTCGGCAAATCCGCGCACCAGCTGACCCTGGACGAGGCGGCGCGCCTCGCCGCCGTCCTGCCCAGTCCGCGGCGCTACTCGGTCAGGGATCCGGGGCCGGTGGTGGCGCAGCGGGTAGCATGGATCATCCGCCAGGTGCGTCAGCTGGGGGGCACCGCGGCGCTGGAAGCGATCGACGACGGCGGATCCGCAGGCAAGGAGCAGTGATGGAACGACTTGTGGTGCTCGTGCCGGTATTCAACGAATCCGAGGTTCTGCCCGCATTGCATGCCCGGCTGGCCAAGGTGCTTGATGGCCTGACGCTGGATACCCGCGTGCTGTACGTCGATGACGGTAGCGGCGATGACAGCTGGGAGCGGATCGGCGAGCTCGCAGAGCGCGATCCGCGTGTCGACGGCCTGCGCCTGTCGCGCAACTTCGGCAAGGAGCTGGCGCTGACCGCCGGGCTGGATGCGCTGCAGGACAGCGCAGACGCGCTGGTAGTCATCGACGCCGATCTGCAGGACCCGCCGGAGCTGATTCCGGAGATGGTGGCGCGCTGGCGCGAGGGATTCGACGTGGTGTACGCAAGGCGGCTGGAGCGGGTCGGCGAGTCCTGGCTCAAGCGGGCCACCGCCAGCGCCTTTTATCGGGTGATGCAGCGCCTCTCGCATACCGCGATCCCCGCCGACACCGGCGACTTTCGCCTGCTCTCCAAGCGCGCGCTGTCCGCGCTCTGCGGGCTGCGCGAGCGGCAGCGCTTCATGAAGGGCCTGTTCGCCTGGGTCGGCTTCCGCCAGTGCGCGATCGACTACCGCCGCGAGCCGCGGCTGGCCGGGCGCAGCAAGTTCAACTACTGGCGGCTGTGGAATCTCGCCCTGGAGGGCATCACCTCGTTCAGCACCGCTCCGCTGCGCGTCGCCACCTATGTCGGCCTGCTGAGCGCGCTTTGCGCCTTCGCCGGCGGCATCTGGGTGGTGCTCAAGACGCTGATCTTCGGCGACCCGGTGGCCGGCTATCCGAGCCTGATGGTGGTGATCCTGATGCTCGGCGGCGTGCAGCTGGTCGCCCTTGGCATACTTGGCGAGTACCTTGGCCGGCTGTACATGGAAGCCAAGGCACGACCCCTGTACCTGATCGCCGAGACGCTTTCGCCAACGGCGGCCAGGCAGTCGCCCGCGGATGCGGAGCAGGCCCGCGCGGGTCTATCATCAACGTCCTGAACCGTGGAGGTCGCCATGCGCACAGTGCAGCAACTCATCGAGACCAAGGGCGGTGAGATCTTCTCCATCGGCCCCGACGCGCCGGTGCTTGACGCGATCCGGATGATGGCCGAACGCGAGGTCGGCGCATTGCTGGTCATGCAAGGCGCCAAGCTGGCCGGCATCGTTTCCGAACGCGACTACGCGCGCAAGGTCATCCTGAAGGGCCGTTCGTCGGCGGACACCCTGGTCTCCGAGGTGATGACCCGCGAGCTGCAGACCGTCGCTGCCGACCGTACCGTGCACGGCTGCATGAAACTGATGACCGACCACCGCATCCGCCACCTGCCGGTGGTAGAGAGCGGCGTCGTGCTTGGCGTGGTTTCCATCGGTGACCTGGTCAAGGCGGTGATCGAGGACCAGCAGGAAGAGATATCCCAGCTGCAGGCCTACATCACCGGCTGAGAGCACGCATGCGATTCCCGATTCCCCGGCGCATTCGCCCCGGGGCCAGATGAGCACGTCCACCGAACAGGCCCTGCAGGTCCTGGTTGCCCGCTTTGGGGCCAAGGTCCGGGCGCAGATCGCCCGTCACCGGCTCGACCGGCACGGCATCGACGCCGACGATGTCGAGCAGGAAGTCCGGATCCGGCTCTGGGCCACCCTGCAGCGTGACCCGAATGCGCTGCTTCCTGCGTCTTATGTACAAAGGACGGTGATGAGCGTGCTGGTGGACGCTGTGCGTCGCGCCGAGGCCAGGCCGGCGGAAGCCCTGCCCGAGGACGTCGAGCAGTTCGACGCCGAGCCGCTGGGCCAGGCGACCAAGGCGCCGGAAGCGGCGGCCGAGGATGGGCAGCTTGCTCAGGCGGTGGCGGCAGCGATAGCGGCCCTGCCCGAGCGTCGGCGGCGCCCGCTGCAGCTCTACCTGCAAGGCTTCACCGTCCCCGAGGTTGCCGAGCTGTGCGAGCTGACTTTCGATGCCACGCGCAAGCTGGTCTACCGCGGACTGGATGAACTCAAGGCGCGCCTGCGCGCCGAAGGCTGGGAGAACAAAGATGACTGAAGCCCAACTCCGCAACGCATGGCGCCGGCACACGGCCGACGCCGCGTCAGCCGATGCGCTGGTCGAAGCGCTGCAAGGTCTGCAGGATGGCGCCAGCGCCTCGCAGCGCGAGCGTTCCGCCGCCCTGTTGGCCGAGGACGCCCGCGCCGCCGACCTGGGTCGCGCCCTGCTGTCGATCCAGGCCGATTCGCGTCAACTGGAGTCCGCCTTCCTCGCCCAGCGTCGCTCGCGCCTGTCGATCCGCCGACTGCCACGTGTGGCGATGGCCATGGCCGCCATGTTGGCCCTCGCCGCCGTCATCGTCCTGCCGCAGTGGCGGGAAAGCGCCGCACCGGCGCCGGCCATGCCGTCCGCGTCCGATTCCCTGATCGCAAGCTCCTCGTTCGAGGTTGATGCCAGCAAGGTGGATACCACGGTCTCCGCCGCGGATTCCGACACCCTGTTCCGCGCCGGCTTCGATTCCTGATCTGGCAGAACGCCCAAAGCGGTTATGCGTAGGCCGGGCGCGAAGCGGACGTTCGCGGATCAGGTCGGCGAGCTGTTGTGGGAGCGGATCGTATCCGCGACCGCAGCGCGACAGGCTTGCCACTGACTGCGGTTGAATCGAAGCTCCGCGGTCGCGGATACGATCCGCTCCCACAGAAAGCTGGCGCAATGGATGGGCATCGGCGAACGGCAAATTTGCGCCCTGATCCGCCTTCCACCCTTGCGGTCCGGACAGCCGGCAGACGCTCGGGTCTGCGAATCGCCCTCAGCCTGCCACCACCGCGCTCGCGTGCTCGCGGGTGGCGGCAAAGCGCACCGCGGGTGAGCGCTCCTGGGCCAGCTGCAGGTTGACCCGCGACGGCGCCAGATAGACCAGTTCACCGGCCGCATCCAGGGCCAGGTTCATCGCGTTCTTCTCGCGGAACTCTTCCAGCTTCTTTGCATCATCGCAGTGCACCCAGCGCGCGGTGGCAATCTGGATCTGCTCGAAGCTGGCGTCGACGCCGTACTCGTCCTTGAGCCGGTAGGCGACCACATCGAACTGCAAGGTGCCGACCGCGCCGAGGATCAGGTCATTGCTCATCAGCGGACGGAAGAACTGCGTCGCGCCCTCTTCGCTGAGCTGGGCCAGGCCCTTCTGCAGCTGCTTGAGCTTGAGCGGATCGCGCAGCCGCGCGCGGCGGAACAGCTCGGGAGCGAAGTTCGGGATGCCGGTAAAGTGCAGGGCCTCGCCGACGCTGAAGCTGTCGCCGATCGAGATCGTGCCGTGGTTGTGGATGCCGATCACATCGCCCGGGTAGGCGGTCTCGACGATCTCCCGGTCCGAGGCCATGAAGGTCAGCGCATTGGCCAGCTTCACCTCCTTGCCAAGCCGCGTCTGCGTCGCCTTCATGCCGGCGTCGAAGCGCCCCGAGCACACGCGCAGGAAGGCCACCCGGTCGCGGTGCTGCGGGTCCATGTTGGCCTGGATCTTGAACACGAATCCGGAGAAGGTCTCCTCCTCCGGGGAGATCTCGCGGCTGGTCGTGGCTCGCGGCTTCGGTGAAGGGGCATGTTCAACAAAGAAGTCGAGCAGCAGCTGGACACCGAAGTTGTTGACCGCCGAGCCGAAGAAAACCGGCGTCTGGCGGCCGGCAAGGTAGGCCTCCTTGTCGAACGGATGCGAGGCGCCCTGGACCAGCTCCAGCTCGTCACGCAGGTCGGCCAGCATGTTGGCGCCGATGCGTGCCTCAAGGCCCGGATCGTCGATGGAGGGGAAGATCGTGCTGTCCTGGCGGGTGAAGTTGCGCCCGGGCTCGTACAGGTGCACCTCGCCGGTGATCAGGTGGACCACGCCCTTGAGTCGCGAGCCCATGCCGATCGGCCAGGTGACCGGGGCGCACTGGATGCCGAGCACCCGCTCGACCTCGTCCAGCAGATCGATCGGCTCCTTGCCCTCGCGATCCAGCTTGTTGATGAAGGTCATGATCGGCGTGTCGCGCAGCCGGCAGACCTCCATCAGCTTGATGGTGCGCTCCTCGACGCCCTTGGCGACGTCGATCACCATCAGCGCGCTGTCGACCGCAGTCAGCACGCGGTAGGTGTCCTCGCCGAAGTCGGCATGGCCCGGGGTGTCGAGCAGGTTGACGATGCGCCCCTCGTAGGGGAACTGCATCACCGAACTGGTCACCGAGATGCCGCGCTCCTTCTCCAGCGCCATCCAGTCCGAGGTCGCATGGCGGGCAGCCTTGCGGCCCTTGACCGAGCCGGCCATCTGGATCGCTCCGCCGAACAGCAGCAGCTTCTCGGTCAGGGTGGTCTTGCCGGCGTCGGGATGGGAAACGATGGCGAAGGTGCGACGCCGCCGCGTCTCGCGCAGATGATTGGACATGGGCCTTGGGCCGCGCAGGCGGCCGGGTTGAAGCGGGCCGCGGATTCTACCGCACCGCCCGGGAATGCCCCGCGGCAGGGCTCCGCGGCCGGTTTGCCCGGAAACTATATCGCTTCATCCGCATGAAGCGATTGACAGGCCGAAAGCGGTGCTCTACAGTCGGCCCATCCATCAAGACCGGCAGAGGGACAGGCCCTTTGAAGCCGGGGCAACCAGCAGCGCTGAAAGGCGTTGGGACGGTGCCAAGTCCTGCGGTGACCGCATCAGGCGGTCGGCCGGAAGATGGCAACGGTGCGCCTGCACAAGGCGCCCGCTGACCCCCTCCAGCGCTCCGCGGCTTGCTCGATGGCTCCATCGACGAGGACCGCGCCATGAGCCTGACCGACCAATCCGCCCGTGCAGAGGAATGCTCCCCGGCAATCGCCATCCCGCCGGCCCTGCCTGCAGCGCAGCGCTTCCAGCTGGCTATCGACCTGCCGATGCGCCACGCTGGACTGCGCCGGTTGCATCTGCGGGTCGAATGTGTGGGACCGGTTGGTGCACCGGCGGTGTGGGTAGCCGGTGGCATTTCAGCGAATCGACATGTATTGGCCAATGCGCTCGACGGGTTCGACGGCTGGTGGCAGAACGCCGCCGGACGCGGGCGTGCGCTTGACCCCTGCCGCCAGCGCCTGCTGAGCTTCGACTGGGTCGGCGCCGATGGCGATCTGGATGCGCCGATCGACACTGCCGACCAGGCCGATGCCATCGCCCTGGTCCTCGATGCGCTCGGCATCGCCCGTCTGCATGCCTTTGTCGGCGCCTCCTACGGCGGCATGGTCGCCCTGCAGTTCGCTGCACGCCATCCGCTGCGTGTCGCCCGGCTCGCGGTGCTCAGCGCGGCCGATCGGCCGCACCCCTTCGCCAGCGCTTTTCGTTCGGTGCAACGTCAGGTGGTGGCCCTGGGCCAGCTGCAGTGCGCCGAGGAGCTTGGTCTGTCGCTGGCACGCCAGCTGGCCATGCTCAGCTACCGCTCGCCCGAGGAATTCGCCCAGCGCTTCGATGCCCCGGCGCAGCTCGAAGGCGGCCGTGCCCGCTGTGCGGCCGAGGACTATCTGCAGGCCTGCGGGCAGCGCTACGTGGCGCGCTGGACGGCCACTGCCTATCTGCGGCTATCGGAGTCGATCGATCTGCATCAGGTTGATCCCGCCGCCATCAGGACGCCGGTCCGGCTGCTGGCCGTGCGCGGCGACTGGCTTGCGCCGCCGGCGCAGCTGCACGCTCTCGCCGCCGAGCTGGCCGGCGATGCGCAGTGCACCGAAATCGAATCGGCCTATGGCCACGACGCCTTCCTCAAGGAGCCGCGGGCCGTCGATGCCCTGCTGCGCCAAACCCTCGAAACCTGTTGACCGGAGACCTCCAATGAGCGAGCTGCAAGCCGCCACCCGCGCCGTGCGCGCGGCCATCGACCGTGATCCCGCCTACGGCGCGGTCGTCCCGCCGCTGGTCCTGTCGACCAACTTCAGCTTTGCCGGCTTCGAGCAGAAGCGCGCCTACGACTACACCCGCAGCGGCAACCCGACCCGCGACCAGCTTGGCGATGCCCTGGCCGCGCTGGAGGGCGGCGCCGGTGCCGTGGTCACCGCCTCGGGCATGGCCGCGATCACCCTGGTCTTGAGCTTGCTGAGCCCGGGGGAACGATTGGTGGTGCCGCACGACTGCTACGGCGGCAGCTGGCGCCTGTTCGATGCGCTGGCGAAGAAGGGTCACTTCGAGCTGGTGGTCGCCGACCTGACCGACCCGGACGCGCTGCGCAACGTGCTCACAAAGCCCACCCGTCTGGTCTGGATCGAAACGCCGAGCAACCCGCTGCTGCGGATCACCGACCTGCGTGCGGTGATCGACGCCGCGCATGCAGCAGGCGCGTTGGCCCTGGTCGACAACACCTTCCTCTCGCCGGCGCTGCAGACCCCGCTGGCCTTTGCTGCCGATCTGGTTCTGCACTCGACCACCAAGTACATCAATGGCCACAGCGATGTGGTTGGCGGCGCCGTGGTGGCAGCCGACCCGGCCCTGCACCAGCAGCTGGTCTGGTGGGCCAATTGCCTCGGTCTGACCGGCAGCCCCTTCGACAGCTTTCTGACCCTGCGCGGCTTGCGCACCCTCGATGCGCGCCTGCGCGTGCATCAGGAGAATGCCCTGGCCATCGCCGAGCAGCTGGCCGCCCATCCGGCCGTGGCCAAGGTCCACTTCCCGGGCCTGACCACCCATCCCGGGCACGATCTTGCCGCGCGCCAGCAAAAAGGCTTCGGCGCGATGCTTAGCTTCGAGTTGCGCGGCGGCGTGCCGGCGGTGCGTCGCTTCCTCGACGGTCTGGACTGCTTCACCCTGGCCGAGTCGCTAGGCGGCGTGGAAAGCCTGGTCGCCCATCCGGCAAGCATGACCCACGCCGCGATGACCGCTGATGTCCGCGCCAAGGCCGGCATCTCCGACGGCCTGCTGCGGCTCTCGATCGGCATCGAAGCAGTCGAGGACCTCATCGCCGACCTCGACGCCGGCCTCCGCCGCGCCGCCGCTGCCCAAGTACGCGAAGCCGCCGTGGCTTGACGGGCGGATTCGGGCGCAAGTTTGCCGGTCGTCGAGGTTCCTCAATGGCGCCGGCCTTCTGTGGGAGCGGATCGTATCCGCGACCGCGGGGCCTCGATCTGACCGCAGTCAGTGGCAGGCCGGTCGCGCTGCGGTCGCGGATACGATCTGCTCCCACAACAGATGGGCGCCCCAACGTTCGATACGGGCGTTCGGACGGTACGC